>NZ_JAPYJX010000001.1:0-400792 GCF_027257105.1 Corynebacterium faecium | reverse complement strand
CAGACGATTGAAGTCGACACTCGGCGACGGCTACACCACCATCGCCGAACACCGACAAGCACTGAGTGCATAACAACGAGACAAAGTCCCCCAAATGCACTCCAAGAATTTGTCCGCATCCCCTTTTTGTGCTGGCAGCCGGTTGTAGGTAGCCGGTTTCGGGGTGGGGGGGAACTTGGGGTGAGGCCGTGGGGCCTTGGGGTGGCCGCGGCTACGCGCTGAGCGCCGCCGCCGCCGGCCACCGCCCCCGCCCACACCGCCGAAGCGCTAGCGCTCGGCGAGCTTGGACAGCAGGTCGTCGCGCACCTCGCGGCGGCGGATCTTTCCCATCTGGTCCTTCGCCAGCTCGTCGAAGTGGTAGAAGGTGCGCGGGACCTTGTAGCGGGTGAGGCGCTCGCGGGCGAAGTCTTTGAGGCCGTCGGGGTCGAGGGCGGAGCCGTCGTTAAGCACGATGCATGCGACGACATCCTCGGAACCGTCGGCGCGCGGGCGGCCCACGACCGCGACATCAGCGACGTCCGGGTGGGTGCGGATGACTTCCTCGACCTCGGCCGGGTAGACGTTGAAGCCGCCGGTGATGATGAGCTCCTTGATGCGGGAGACCAGCTTGATAAAGCCGTCTTCCTCCATGATCCCCATGTCGCCGGTGCGGAACCAGCCGTCGTGGAAGACCTTTTCGGTGGCTTCGGGGTTGTTGAAGTAGCCGGAGAAGACCTGGGGGCCCTTGGCCAGGATTTCGCCGGCCTCGCCGAACGGCATGTCCTCGTCCGGGTTGTCGGGGTTGACGATGCGGATCTGCGTGTCGGGGAAGGGGATGCCGATGTAGCCGGGGCGGCGGTCGCCGGATTCGGGGTTGCCCACGATGATGGGGGAGGTTTCGGTGAGCCCGTAGCCCTCGACGAGGTGGCCGCCGGTGGCGCGCTCCCATTCCTCGATGACGTCGGCGGGCAGCGAGGATGCGCCGGAGAAGCCGATCTTGATGTCGGAAAGGTCGGCGTTTTTCTTCTTCGCCGTTTTCACGATGCGCTCAAAGACGGTGGGCACGCCCGGGACGAAGGTGGGCGGGGTGATGCGGATGGCCTTCATGATCAGGTCCATCTTCGGCGCGGGCAGGAGCACGAGCTCGGAGCCGACCAGCATGGTCAGCGTCAGCGAGAACGTCAGTCCGTAGGCGTGGAAGAACGGCAGGGTGGCCAGCATGCGCTGGTTGCCTTCCTGCAGCTCCTTGACCCAGGCCTGGCCCTGCAGCGGGTTGGCGATGAGGTTGCGGTGCGACAATGCGGCGCCCTTCGGGGTGCCTGTGGTGCCGGAGGTGTAGAGGATCACGGCGGTGGAGTCCGCGGTGACCTCCTCGGGCGTTTTCAGGTCGGCGCCTAATCCGCCGATGGCAGAGCTGGTCAGCGACTCCCAGGGCACCGTGTGCAGGGAGGTGTTCTTGCTGGTGGCGGTGAGCGCTCCACGGGCCTCCAGGATCTTGGGCAGCGGGATGCGCAGGGCGAGCTGCTGGGCGCGCGGCATGGCCTTGGTCATGTTGACGCTGACCACGGTTTCCAGCGCGGTGTCCGCGCGCAGTTTCTCCAGCGTGTCGGCGGCTTTGTCCCAGGCGATGGCGACGCGGGCGCCGTGGTCGATGAACTGGGGGCGCAGCTCGTGGGCGGTGTAGAGGGGGTTGTGCTCCACCACCACGCCGCCGATCATCTGCACGGCGAAGAAGGCGGCGACGTGCTGGGGGCAGTTGGGCAGCATGATGGCGACGCGGTCGCCGGGTCGCACGCCGAATGCTTTCAGCCCGGCGGCGGCGCGGCGCACTTCGCGGTCGAGCTCGCCGAAGGTTTGGGTGCGGCCGAAGAAGCGGGTGGCGATCCGGGAGACGTTCTTTGCAAGGTTGTCTTTGTACAGCTCGCCCAGAGTTTTCTCGCCGTACTCCAGCGAGTGCGCGGTCCACTCGGGGTAGTACTGCAGCCAGGGCTTTTCGTCGTTTACGTTGGATGGGGTGAGAGCCATGCGCACCACCCTACGCTTTTCTCACCCCTGAACCTACGGTTGCGTAAGCAACTGGAGGAGCGTGTCGCGCACTTCCCGCCGCCTGATCTTGCCGGTCTGGTCCCTGTTGAGCTGGTCAAAGTGGTAGAAGTCGCGCGGGACCTTGTAGCGGGTCAAGCGCTGCCGGGCGTAGGCCTTGAGGCCGTCGGGGTCGTGGGCGGAGCCGTCGATAAGCGTGATGCAGGCGACGACATCCTCGGAACCGTCCGGGCGCGGGCGCCCCACGACCGCGATGTCCTCGATGTCCGGGTGGTTGCGCATCACGCCTTCGACCTCGTCGGGGTAGACGTTGAAGCCGCCGGTGATGATCATTTCCTTGATGCGCGCGACGAGTTTGATCCAGCCGTCAGGCTCCATGACGGCCATGTCGCCGGTGCGGAACCAGCCGTCGTGGAAGGCGCGCTCGTTGGCTTCGGGGCTGTTGAGGTAGCCGGAGAAGACTTGCGGCCCGCGCGCGAGCAGCTCGCCGGGTTCGCCGTCGGGCATGGTGCGCGACGGGTCGTCGGGGTCGGCGATGCGGATCTCGGTGTTGGGAAACGGCAGGCCGATGTAGCCGGGCCGCCGCGTGCCGTCGAGGGGGTTGCCGGCCAGGATCGGGGCGGTTTCGGTCAGTCCGTAGCCCTCGATCAGGCGCCCGCCGGTGGCGTTTTCCCAGCGCTCGATGGTTTCCACGGGCAGGGTGGACGCGCCGGAGACGGAGGTGTGGATGGACGACAGGTCCGCGTTGGTTTCCACCGCCCACTCGATGATTTTGTCGTAGAGGGTGGGCACGCCCGGCAGCACGGTCGGGCGCGTTTTGGTGATCGCGGTCTGGTAGAGCTTCGGTTTCGGCGCCGGCACAAGCACCATTTCCGCGCCGATGCTCAGCGGCAGCGCGTAGTTCAGTGCGAGGCCGTAAATGTGGAACATCGGCAGCACACCGAGGACTTTCTCGCGCACCGCGCCCCAATCCTCCATCCACTCCATGCCGGCCTTGAGCACCGCGATGATGTTGCCGTGCGTCAGCGGCGCGCCCTTGGGCTTGCCGGAGGTGCCGGAGGTGTAGAGGATGAACGCCTGCATGTCCTGGGTGATCTGCGGGAAGTGCACGGAGCGGGAGCGCTGCCGCATGAACTCGCGCCACGGCATCGCGCCGGGGGCGGGTTTGGTCAGCTCGGCGCGCAGCTTGGTCACCGGCGGGATCGGCAGCGCGAGCGCGGCCCGCAGGTGCAGCGGGGTTTCCTCGAGCATGTTCACGGCCACCACCGTCTCGAGCTGGGTGCTTTTGCTTATTGACGCAAACGTCTCCGCCACCCTGTCAAAGACAATCGCTACCCGCGCCCCGTGGTCTTCGAATTGCGGCTGCAGCTCTGCCGCGGTGTAGAGCGGGTTGTGCTCCACCACGGTCGCGCCGAGTCGCAGGATGGCAGTGACGGCGATGACGTGCTGCGGGCAGTTCGGCAGCGCGACGGCCACGCGGTCTCCGCGGCGCACGCCGAGTTGCGTTAGTGCTGCGGCGGCGCGGGCGACCTGCTCGTTGAGCTGGCTGTAGGTAAGCGTTTTGCTCATGAACCAGGTGGCGGTGCTCTTCGGCTGCATGGCCACCGACTGGTTGAACCAGCTGACCAGGGTGTCCGTCCCGATGTCGGGGTTGGGGTCGGTCCACTCGGCGTAGTGGTCGATCCAGGCTTTGGTGTCAAAGGCTCCCACGGAAATCCTCCTTGTTGTTAGTTGGGCAAAACAAGTTGGCGACAAGTGTAATCTACGTTGCGGTAAGTTTGTTGCGCTGCAGGGTGGGCGGGTTTGCTCTAGGCTGTGGCGCGAAACCATTCGAGGGGGAATTGGGGGAAACCATGACTACCTATTTCGAGCCGTCCATCGACACCGATGCCGGGTTTGAGCTCACACCGCCCGCAGTGCTGGACCAGTCCAACTTGGTGGACCCGGTGAAGGCGCCGCCCAAGCAGGGCTGGCGCAAACTCATCCACTCCGCCACGCGCGGCCGCATCAACCCGGGAGGCTCCCGGCGGGAGCTGGAGCAGCAGCAGCTTTTCGACGCCATCCGGGCACCCCTGCGCGGCGACTACCGCATCGCAGTGATGAGCCTGAAAGGAGGCGTGGGCAAAACCACCACCACGGTCGCGCTCGGCGGCGTGTTCGCGCAGACCCGCGGCGACCGCGTCATCGCCATCGACGCCAACCCGGACCTGGGTACCCTGGCCCAGCGCGCCGCCACCGCGCCGCCGGCCACCATCCGCGACCTGCTGCAGGCGCCGGGCACGGAGCGCTATCCGCAGGTGCGCGCCTACACCAACCAGGCATCCTCGCGCCTGGAAGTCATCGGCTCCGAGCGCGACCCGGCCGTCAGCGAGGCGTTTTCGGAGGACGACTACCGCCGCGCCATCGACATCCTGCAGCACCACTACAACGTCATCCTCACCGACTGCGGCACAGGCCTGATGCACTCCGCCATGGCCGGCGTTTTGGATTTGGCCAACGCGCTGGTGCTGGTGACCTCGCCGGCGCTCGACGGGGCCCAGTCCGCCTCCGCCACCCTGGACTGGCTGAACCTGCACGGCTACGACCAGCTCGCTGCCAACGCCGTGGTGGTCGTCTCCGCGTCCGCGCCGGGCAAGCCGACCATCGACATGGCCAAGGTCGCCGACCACTTCGCCTCCCGCGCCCGCGCAGTGCACACCATCCCGTACGACCGCCACCTCGCCGAGGGAGCGGTGATCGACTTGGAGCGCGTCGCGCCCGCCACGTTGAAGGCCTACCAGCACCTCGCGGCTACGGTCGCGGCGGACTTCGGCTCCTGGCACCGGCACGCGGCGCTCTGACGGCGCGGTCATGCAGGATCGTTCATTCGCCCGTGAATCATTTCGCCGTGCGATTTTGGTGACCTGGGGATAGTGAATTATGTAACCGTCCAAGTGGCAACTAATTCACTGATCGGCTCCCGGCGAGTGAACTATTCTGCCCGTCCACCCACCCGCCGCGCTAGTCTTGCCCGCATGCGCGTCGCCATGATTTCCATGCACACCTCCCCGCTCGAGCAGCCGGGGACCGGCGACGCCGGCGGCATGAACGTCTACGTCCACAACACCGCCACCCAGCTGGCCCGCAAGGGCACCACGGTGGACGTGTTCACGCGAGCCACCCGCCCCAGCCAGGGTGAGGTGGTAGAGGTGGAACCCGGCTACCGGGTTATCAACGTGGTGGCCGGGCCGTACGAGGGGCTGGAGAAGCACGACCTGCCCACCCAGCTCGCCGCGTTTTCCGGCGGGGTGGTGCAGTTCGCCCGCGCGAACGACGAAAACTACGACCTGATCCATTCCCACTACTGGCTCTCCGGCCAGGTGGGGTGGCTCTTGGCGGACCTGGCCGGCATCCCGCTGGTACATACCGGGCACACCTGGGCGGCGGTGAAAAACGCCTACGCCACCGAATCCGAAGAGTCGGAGGCGCGCCGCATCTGCGAGCAGCAGTTGGTGGACAACGCCGAGGTCTTAGTGGTCAACACCCCGGATGAAACGAGCGAGCTCGCGCGCTTCTACGACGTGGACCCGGCGAAGATCTCCGTGGTCAGCCCCGGCGCGGACACGGAGCTGTTTACCCCCGGCACGAATCGCAACACGGAGCTGGCGCGCCGCCACCTGGGCATTCCGCTGCACGCGAAGGTGGTGGCGTTTGTGGGCCGGCTGCAGGATTTCAAGGGCCCGCAGGTGCTGATCCAGGCGATGGGGGAGGTGGTGCGCCGCGGCCGGGTCGACGGCCCGTTGCGCGTGATCATCTGCGGCGGCGCGAGTGGTGCGGGTTCGTCGGTGGAGCGCTACCGCGAGCTCGCGGCGTCGGAAGGCATTGGCGGCTGCACCCGTTTCCTCGGGCCGCGGCCGCCGGAGGAGCTGGTGAGCATCTACCAGGCCGCGGACATCGTCGCCGTGCCCAGCTACAACGAAAGTTTCGGGCTCGTGGCGGTGGAGGCGCAGGCCGCGGGCACTCCTGTCGTCGCGGCGCGCGTCGGGGGCCTCCCGCTCGCGGTCGCGGACGGTCAGACGGGCCTGCTGGTTCAGGGCCACGGCACGGAGGCGTGGGCACAAGCACTGGAGCAATTGCTTATCGACGATCCCACGCGCATCCACATGGGCGAACAGGCCGTCAGCCACGCAAAAGCGTTTAGCTGGGCCGCCTCGGCGGACAAGCTGATAGAGGTCTACACCGACACCCTGTCCGGCTACGTCCCGGGCGAGGCCACCCGGGACGCGGGCGGAATGTAGCTAGAGGCGCTTGCCGATCTCCTCGCCGAGGGATGCCCCGCCCCAATAGCCGATGCGGTCGGAGTGGTATCCGATGGCGCGGTTGATCTCCGCCGGGTCGAACTGGCCCTGCGAGGCCTTCTGCGCCAGGCCGGCTGCTTCCTGTTGGGCGTTGTCGACGGCCTTGCGGAGCTCGTCGCGAGGCACCGGCTGCTTGAAGTCGGGGTTGAGGCGCTCGATCTCGGCCGCGACGCGCTCTTCCTCATCCCCGGAGGTGGTGAAGTTCTCGCGCGGCGCGGTGGAGTCGGTGGGGGTGAACACTTCGTTGACGTGGCCGTCGGGGATGCCGTAAGCGTCCTCGATAATGCGGTCCACAGGCTGCGCCTTGCCGAGCGGCCCGAGCGTCATGGAGGACACGCCGATGGCGGCGCCGTCTCGCGGGTCGAAGTTCACGCCGCCGGAGTCGCCCTGCACGTAGTTCAGCCCCCAGCTGTAGATGCCGTTTCTTGTGCGGCCGATCTGCTTGGCGCAGGTGCGGCCCGTGGTGGCGCCGTCCTTGCAGATGGGCTGGCCGAAGTTGTCGACCGAGACCTCACCCGGAGCAAGCGTGCGGAAGTCGCGCACATGCGTGATCTTCACCGGTTCGCCCTGCACGCCGCCGTTGAAGTCGCGGGAGTGGGACAGGCCGGTTTCGGTCACGCCGTCGTCGATGCGCACCACGCCCCAGTCGGCAGTGCGGATGGACTGCATCGGGTCGCTCAGGTTCATGGCTTCCGGGGTGACGTGGTTGGACGCCACGCGCTCGCCGAAGCGCTTGTACTCGGTGCCCACGGGGGCGTAGAACTCGTTTTTCACCTCCGGGAAGCCGGGCATGGTGTTCACGCAATGGGAGACAGTGAGCATCACACGCTGCGGTTCCTCGCCAGGCAGGTGCAGGGTGCCGTTGGGGCCTTGGGAGCAGGTGCCGGCCCAGCCGTCGCGCGGCATGGTCAGTTTCTGGCCGTTGGGCAGGTCGATTGTTTTCGGCGGGTCCTGGGGGAACCCTCGCATCGGCGCGCCGGGTGCGACGAGCGCGGGCGCGGCTTCCGCCGGCGCGGGGAGGGCCTGAAGTGCGAGCATGCTGGCTGCTGCAAGTGCTGTTGCTGGTGTTCGAAGGCTGAATCGCATGAGAATTACCTTAACGTGCAAACCCGGCCCATAGGGCGATATCGTTGCCATGCTTTTCGACGAGCCGCTGAACCTCACCAGCGTCCACCCCGCCACGCAGCGCCCGGCGCGCGGTTTCGTGGGCGGCTTGGCCCGCCTCGTTTACGGCGCGGCGCAGCTCCGTCTTCGGGTTCGGCGGGACGTACCCGGGGTTGAGCTCGCGCGTGGCCCGGTCGATGCGTTCGCGTTCCGCGCCACTGGTGGTGAACTCCGCGCGCGGGGCGGTGCCTGCGATCTGGAACGCCTGGTTAACCTGGCCGTCGGGGATGCCGTAGGCGCTCTCGAGCGCGCGGTCCGCGGCCTGGGAGACGAACAGCGGCCCGATCACGCCGTTGGAGGTGCCGATGACGGCGCCGTCGCGCGGGTCGATGTTCACCCCGCCCGAGTCGCCCATTTCCGCCGCGACGCCGACGCTGTAGACGGTGTCGCGGCCGCGGGCGATCTGCCTTCCGCAGGACCGCCCGGTGGTGGCGCCGTCTTTGCAGATCGGCTGGCTGAAGTTGTCCACGGAGAACTCGCCGGGGCGAAGCGTGCGGTGGTCGCGGATGCCGGTGAGCTGCACAGGGGCACCCGCAGAACCGCCGGCTGCGTCGCGGGAGTGGGAGAGGTTCGTGGCGGTGGCGGAGTCGTCGATACGCACGAACGCCCAGTCGGGTTCCGTGAGCGCTGCGGGCAGATCGGCGAGCGAGTGGGTCTCGGTGGTGGGCCCGCTATTCGGGCCGCGGGTGCCGATGCGGGTGTAGCTGTCGCCGACTGGCACGGTGACCTCGGTGGACGGCTCCGGCATGCCGGGGATCCGGTTCACGCAATGCGAGGCGGTGAGCATCACGCGTTGCGGGCCCGTCGGGGTGGCGACGGTGCCGGTCGGGCCCTGCGAGCAGGTGACGGTGTAGAGCTCCGGGGGCGCGTTGAGCCGCTCACCCCACGGCGTGGCCGCCTGCGCGGGCGGGTTGACGGCGGGGACGCGGAAGGGGGCGCCAGGGGCGGCGAGCGCAGGCTCCGCGGCCTGTGCCGTGAATGTGGTTAGCGGCGCCGCCAGGGACAACAACAGCGCTGCGGCGGCGAGAGACGCAGGGGTTTTCATACCTCCAGTGTAAGTCCGCGGACCCGGTGTTTCATGTGGTCAGCGGTGTGATCTAGCGCAGGAACGCGTCGACGGCGCCGCGCACATCGCCCGCGTGCTGCTGCGCCGCCGCGTTCGCGCGGCCGGCGAGGTCTTGCGCCGCCGCGACTGGATCCTCAGCCTGCGGCAGCTGCGCGGCTTCCGCGCTGAACCGCGCCGCGTCCGCCTGCGCGCCCATGACGGCGCGGTCGAGCAGCTCGCGTGGCTGGGGGCCGTCGACAAGCTGCGGTGCATTGTTGGGCGAGAAATTCGCGACCTCCTCGTACAGCGGCGCGAAATCGGCGCGCGGCGCGGGCGCTGCCGGGGTGAACGCTTCGTTGACATGGCCGTCGGGGATGCCGTAGGCGTCCTCAAGTGCGCGATCCACCTGCTGCGAGTTGCCGAACGGGCCGAAGCCGATGATGCTCAGCCCCACAGCCTCGCCGGTGCGCGGGTCGTAGTTGATGCCGCCGGAATCGCCCGACTCGTAACCCACGCCGAAGTGCCACACGAAGTTCTGGGTGCGGAACATCTGCACGCCGCACGAGCGGCCGGTGCGCATCCCGTCCTTGCAGATGGGTTGGCCGGCGTTGTCGAAGCTGATCAGCTCGTCGCCGCGCAGGTTGCGGTAGTCCTTCACCCCCGTGATCGCCGCCGGCGCGGACGGGCCGCGGCCCTTCTGATCCACCGACGACGACGCGCCTGACGCCTCCACGCCGGGAGCGAGACGCACCGTGACCCAATCGGGCTCGTCGATGATGCGGTAGAAGTCCATCAACTCGCCGTTGCCCAGCTCAAACGGGGTGCGTTGCCTATCGACGTCCCCCACCCGCGGGTAGGCCACCTTCCCGCCTTCGCGCAGCGGCGCGAACACGACCGGGCGGACAGTCTTGCTCTTGGACTCCATGCAGTGCGCCGCAGTGACCATCACCTGCTTCGTCTCACCGTCCGGGGTGCGCACGGTACCAACCGGGCCCTGGCTGCACCGCGCGGTGTGGACGAAGGAATCGGAGCCTTCGTCGAGCATGGCGATCGGCGCGCCGGGAGCGGCGAGCGCGGGGGCTGCCGCGGCGGCGGTGGGCGCGGCGGGGGAGGCGAGGGCGACGCAGGCGGCGGCGAGGCTGGCGGCGAGGGCGGAAGCGGAGCGGGGTGAAAACATGCCTTCAGACTCTAAACCCCCGACAAACCCCCGACAGTTTCGCCCATCCGTGGCATGCTTGAAGGCATGGGTAACGGAAAGCTGATTCTCGTTCGCCACGGGCAGAGCGAGTGGAACAAGTCGAACCAGTTCACCGGCTGGGTCGATGTGGACCTGACCGAACAGGGCGAGGCCGAAGCCGTCAACGCCGGCAAGCTCATGGAAGAAAAGGGTCTCCTGCCGGACATCCTGTTCACTTCGCTGCTGCGCCGCGCGATCCGCACTGCGAACATCTCGCTGAACGCGGCTGACCGCCACTGGATCCCGGTGGAGCGCAGCTGGCGCCTCAACGAGCGCCACTACGGCAAGCTCCAGGGCCTGAACAAGGCGGAGATCCGCGAGGAGTTTGGCGAGGAGCAGTTCATGCAGTGGCGCCGCTCCTACGACACCCCGCCGCCGGAGATTGACACGGAGAACGAGTACGCGCAGACCAACGACCCGCGCTACGCCTTCCTGCCTGAGGCGCCGCGCACCGAGTGCCTCAAGGACGTGGTGGAGCGCTTCCTGCCGTACTACATCGACGTCATCGCGCCGCACGCCATGGCAGGTAAGAACGTCATGATCGCAGCGCACGGCAACTCGCTGCGCGCGCTGGTGAAGTACCTGGACAACATCTCCGACGAGGAGATCGCCGGGCTGAACATCCCCACTGGCATGCCGCTGGTGTACGAGATCGACGAGACCGGCAAGGTGCTCAACCCGGGCGGCACCTACCTGGACCCGGAGGCCGCTGAGGCTGGCGCCGCTGCTGTGGCGAACCAGGGGCAGAAGTAAGCCTCGAATCACACCGTGACGCCGATTCTCGCTTTTTTCATCGGCGCCGCGCTGACCGTGCCCGCTGTGCTGCTCGGCCAGCGGGCGCTTCGTTGGCGCGCCCGCAACCGGGCGGATGACGGCGGGCAGGACGACACCGCAGCCGCAGTGAGCCAGGTCCTTCACCTGGTCACGCAGGGCTCGCC
The DNA here is from genome assembly GCF_027257105.1 of Corynebacterium faecium. NCBI lineage: Bacteria > Bacillati > Actinomycetota > Actinomycetes > Mycobacteriales > Corynebacteriaceae > Corynebacterium > Corynebacterium faecium. The sequence continues at coordinate 390,049 of NZ_JAPYJX010000001.1, read as the reverse complement.
GACCGGAATCGCTGTCATCAACCGCGCCGGCAACGTGATGCTGTCCAACGCGCGCGCCCACGACATGTCCATCGTGCACGACGGTAGCGTCAACCCGCGTGTGCTCGAGGTGGTCGAAGAGGTGCTTGAGCAGCAGGAAGAGCAGGTGCTGGACCTGGATTTGCCGCAGCGCACCACGGGCAGCCGTATCCGCAACGTGCGCGCGCTGATTGCGCCGCTGATGCTGACGGACAACTCCTACGCCATCGTGTACGGCTCTGACGAGTCTGAAAACGTGCGCATGGAAAACGCGCGCCGCGACTTCGTGGCAAACGTCTCCCACGAACTGAAAACCCCGGTCGGAGGCATAGCGCTTCTTGCCGAGGCACTGCTGCAGGACCCGACGGACCCGGAGATGGTGGACTACTTCGGCACCAAGCTGCACAAGGAGGCCCACCGCATGGGGGAGATGATCACGGATCTGATCTCCCTGTCCAAGCTTCAGGGCGCGGAGGCGCTGCCGGACATGGCGCCGGTGCGTGTGGACGACATCGTGGACGACGCGGTTGCCCGCAACCTGGTCGCCGCTGAAAACCACGGCATTGAACTCACCCGCGGCCAGCGTTTGGGGCTGCGGGTGATGGGGGACCGGGCGATGCTCACCGTGGCGGTGTCCAACCTGATCACCAACGCGATCAACTATTCGCCGAGCGGGCAGCCGGTGAGCGTGACACAGAAGCTGGTGCGCGACAATGTGGTGCTGATCCGGGTCACGGACCGCGGCATCGGCATCGCGCCGGAGGACCAGAAGCGCGTGTTCGAGCGGTTCTACAGGGTGGATAAGGCGCGCTCGCGTTCCACGGGCGGCACGGGGCTGGGTTTGGCCATCGTGAAGCATGTGGTGGCGAACCATGGCGGTAGCATTACGTTGTGGTCGAGGCCTGGGACGGGCTCCACGTTCACCATTGAGCTGCCCCTGTATGACCCCGAGGCCGCCGGCAGAGCAGAAAAGGAAGAGTGAAGTGACGACCATTCTCATCGTTGAAGACGAGGAATCGCTGTCCGACCCTTTGGCCTACCTGTTGCGCAAGGAAGGCTTCGAGGCGGTTGTGGCCGCAGACGGGCAGGCGGGGCTGGACCTGTTCGCCTCCCAGGACATCGACCTGGTGCTGCTGGACCTGATGCTGCCGGGGATGAGCGGCACGGAGGTGTGCAAGAAGCTGCGCGCCGAGTCTTCGGTGCCGATCATCATGGTCACCGCCCGCGACAGCGAGATCGACAAGGTTGTGGGCCTGGAGCTGGGCGCGGACGATTACGTGACTAAGCCGTACTCCACCCGCGAGCTGGTCGCCCGCATCCGCGCGGTGCTGCGCCGCGGCCCGGAGACCGAGGTAGTCGAGGAGGACGACGAGCAGCTGCTGCAGGGCGGCCGCGTGACCATGGACGTGGAGCGCCACACGGTGCTTGTGGACGGCCAGCCGGTGCCCATGCCGCTCAAAGAGTTCGACCTGCTGGAGTACCTGCTGCGCAACGCCGGCCGGGTGCTCACGCGCGGCCAGCTGATCGACCGCATCTGGGGCGCCGATTACGTCGGCGACACCAAGACCCTGGACGTGCACGTCAAGCGCCTGCGCACGAAGATCGAGGCCCAGCCGTCGCGACCCACCCAGCTCGTCACTGTGCGCGGCCTGGGCTACAAATTCGAAGCGTAAGCGCGGCTACTCGCGCGCGGCTTGGGTTGCTGGGTGGGTGGCCCGGAGGTCGTCGCTAAGCTGGGCGCGCTTTTCGCAATGCTTGGCGACGACACGGTACGGCTTTTCGCCGATCAGCGCGACAAGCTCGTCTTTCATCGACTGCCAAATCGGCGTGCCACCGGTGTGGCACGCGGGGGCGGAGGTGCACCACCAGTCGAAGTCCTCTCCGCCGCCGCCCCACTGACGGCGGTGGTACTCGCCGATGGTGGTGCGCAGAATCTCCTGGCCGTCTGAGCGCTCCTCCCAGGCGTCCTCGCGGGAAAACGGCACCTGCCAGCACACCTCCGGTTTGGTGCCCACGATGTTGCGCCCTTCCGCCATGGCGAACTGGTGGAACGCGCAGCCCGCGCCGGTGGGGTGGCCGGGGCGGTTGGCGAAGATGCAGGCGCCGTCGACGACCTTGGTTTTGATGTGGGGGCCGGCCTCCTCGTCGTCGGGGTCGGGCTCGAGCGCGTTGTCGTCCTCTTCCTCGTCCCACTCCAGCCACGGCTCGAGCCACGTCGGGTCGTTGGCCGCGAAGTAGGCGTCCGTCTCTGCGGGCCGCAGCTGCCAGTACTTCGCCGGCATGTCCTTCACCGCGTTGTAGACGGTGTCGCGGTCTTCCTCGTCCGCGATGTAGGCGCCGTGGATGCAGCAGCCCACGGCCGGGTTGGATTCGTCGATGCCGTGGCACTCAGGGGTGCCGAAGCGGCAGGACCAGGTGGCCTCCGCCCAGGTCAGGTCGATGGAGAAGATGTGGTTCGGGTCGTCCGGGTGGACGAACTCGAACCATTCGCGCGGGAAATCGGGGCGGGTTTCGCGGCCCGCCAGGATGGAGCGGCCGGCTGGCGAGTCCGCCGGGAAGCCGAGAAAAACGGGTTTCGGGGCTGGTTGATTCACACCTGGACACGGTAGACCCGTTACCCTGGGGTGGTGCGATTAGGTGTATTAGATGTCGGCAGCAACACGATCCATCTCGTGGCGGTCGACGCGTACAGCGGTAGCCGGCCGACGCCGATGAGCGATTGGAAGCAGCCGCTGCGTCTCGTTGAGCTGCTGGACAAAAAGGGCAATATCGAGGACAAGGGCGTGGACAAGCTCGTCGACGCTGTCCAGGAGGCCTCCGACCTCGCGGACAACCTCAAGTGCGAGGAGCTCGTGGCGTTCGCCACCTCCGCGGTGCGCTCGGCCACCAACTCCGCGGACGTGCTCAAGCGCGTGGAGAAGAAGACCGGCGTGAAGCTGAACATCCTCTCCGGCGAGGAGGAAGCGCGGCTGACGTTTTTGGCGGCGCGCCGCTGGCACGGCTGGTCCGCGGGCCGCATCACCAACTTCGACATCGGCGGCGGCTCCCTGGAGATCTCCACGGGCACCGAGGAGATGCCGGACCTGGCGGTGTCCCTGGACCTGGGCGCGGGGCGCTTGACCCACGAGTGGTTCGACACCGACCCGCCGGAGCGCAAGAAGATCAACATGCTGCGCGACTACATCGACGCGGAACTCGCCGGTCCTGCCGAGCAGTTCAAGGCGATGGGGGAGACCGGTCTGGCCGTGGGCACGTCCAAGACGTTCCGCTCGCTGGCGCGCCTCACCGGCGCCGCGCCGTCGTCTGCTGGCCCGTTCGTGCAGCGCACCCTCACCGCGCCGGGTCTGCGCCAGCTCATCGCGTTCATTTCCCGCATGACGGCGGCGGACCGCGCGGAGCTCGAGGGCATCAACTCGGACCGCTCCCACCAGATCGTCGCAGGTGCGCTGGTGGCGGAAGCTGCGATGCGTGCGTTGAATGTTGATAAGTTAGAGATCTGCCCGTGGGCCTTGCGTGAGGGTGTGATTCTCAAGCGCATCGACAAGGGGTCTTTGGACGCTGAGATTCAAGCCAAAAAAGGAGACGACAACTAATGGCCGACAAACAGCTCACAGTTGCCGAGCTCCTCGCGCGCGCCGAAAAGGAAAACCCGTCCGGCGCGCGCCGCCCGCGTCGCCGCCGCAGCCTCGAGGACGGCGGCGTTTCCGTCGCCGAGCTGACCGACTCGTTTAAGAAGGTCGAGGCCAAGCCGGCTGAGGTGAAGCACTCCAGCGTGCCTATCGACGCACCTTCGGATACCCCCAAAAAGACCCCCACCCAGGCGCCGAAACCTGAGCCGACGCCGGCCGCGCAGAAGCCGGCGTCGAAGACCGAGCCGAAGCCGGTGTCGAAGGTGGCTCCGAAGCCGGTGCCAGAGGCCGAGACGAAGGTGGCGCCGAAGCTGGCTGACAAGCCCGCGCAGGCGGAGTCCGTGAAACTGCGTCCGGCAGCCAAGCCGGCTGAGCAGGCTCCCAAGCCGGTGGAAAAGCCGGCCACTGCACCTGTGTCGAAGCCGGTATCCAAGCCTGTAGAGAAGCCCGCCCCGGCGCCCGCGGCTTCCACCACCACGAAGGTTCAGCCGGCCAGCGACGACACGACGGTGCTGCGCAAGGTCGAAGCTGAGCCCGAGGACGAAGCTAAGCCCGAGGGCAAGGCGGAGCCCGTCGTAAAGCAAGAGCTCGCGCAGTCGGACGACACGGGCGAGATCCGCACCGTCGACGCGCCGGAGCCGCAGGCGCGCGAGGACTCCCTCGACGCCCCTGAGGCCGAATACGACACCGACTACGAGGTCGAGGAGGCGTCGGTCAACCCGATCCTGCTGGTCCTGCTGGTGTTCTTCGGCGTGCTGCTGGGTGTGCTGGGCTTTTTGGCGTTCAAGTGGCTGTGGGCCAACACGATGGCGATTGTGGCGGGGCTGGTCGGCGTCGCCGCGGTGGCCGCGGTGGTCGCCGCCGTCGGCGCGATGGCGGGCGGCCGCGACAAGGTCACCATGATCATCGCTGGCCTGGCCGCCGCCGTGGTGGCCTTCGGCCCGGCACTGCTGTAAAACGCGCAACGACTTTTCAAAGGAGCGACATGGAACGCATCGCCGTCATTGGTGCAGGCAATATCGGCGAGGCTTTCATCTCGGGCCTCGTTGCCAATGGGGTGGCGCCGGGGTCTATTACGGCGACGAACCGGTCCGAGTCCCGCGGCGCGGAGCTTGCGGAGCGCTATGGCGTGCGCACCACCTCCGACAACCGCGAGGCCGTCCGCGACGCGGACGTGGCGCTGCTGTGCATCAAACCCGCGCAGATCCTGGACGTCATCGCGGAGGTCGGCGAGGAGCTGACCGACTCCGGCTCCGCCACCGTGCTGGTCTCCATGGCCGCGGGCGTGACCCTCGCCGCGATGGAAGACGCCGTCTCCGCCGCCGGTACCCCGATCGTGCGTGTCATGCCGAATACGCCGATGCTGGTGGGCAAGGGCGTGCTCGCCACTGCGTGCGGACGGTTTGTCACCGACGAGCAGCGCGACGCCGTGGTGGAGCTGCTCTCCGCCGCAGGCCAGGTGGTTCAGGTCGCCGAATCTCAGATGGACGCCGTGACCGCGATCTCCGGGTCCGGGCCGGCGTACTTCTTCCTGGTGGCCGAGGCGCTCGTGGACGCGGGCGTGTCGCTCGGCCTGCCGCGCGACCTGGCGGAGCAGCTGGCGTGCGCGACCGCCGCGGGCGCCGGCGCGATGCTCGAGGGCGAAGACAGCCCCGTGCAGCTGCGGGCGAAGGTCTCCTCGCCGGCCGGCACCACGGTCCGCGCGATCCGCGAGCTGGAGGAGTCGGGCCTGCGCGGTGCGTTCTACCGCGCCACCGAGATCTGCGCGGAGCGCTCGGACGAGCTGGGCAAGTAGCCCAAATCCCAACTTTCACAACCGTTTCTGTGGGTTCACTGCCTGCACTTTGAAGATTTTCTTCCACTTAAGTCGCACTCGACGCTGGTTTCACGTTAGGGTGGTTCAAGCACGTGCGTGTTCGTCCTGCGGGAGGGGAAGCCTGCAGCGCGTTTGCGTGCCGAGAGGTATGAATTAGTGGTTAACGAAGATAAAGGAAAGTTCCTGACGGTCGCCGAGGTCGCGGAGATCATGCGCGTATCCAAGATGACCGTCTACCGCCTCGTCCACTCCGGCGAGCTGCCCGCCGTCCGCGTGGGCCGCTCCTTCCGCGTGAACGAGACGGCAGTGAGCGAGTACCTGGAGTCCTCCGTCTACGACGTGGGATAGTCCGAAGGTCTCGTTTACAGGACCTCGAGAACACACCCGCCGCACCGGTTTTCCGGTGCGGCGGGTGTTTTTGGCCCTGAAAAGCCCTGCCGGTATGCTTTGAACGATCAGGTCGGCCACCCCCTGTGGGAGTGTGCACCTCCCACGAACCGCGGAAGCGGTTGCGCCGGCCGCGTACGTACGCACTTTGAACAGGAAAGAGGTAGCCCAATGGGTTCAGTGATTAAGAAGCGCCGCAAGCGCATGTCCAAGAAGAAGCACCGCAAGATGCTCCGCCGCACCCGCGTGCAGCGTCGTAAGCTCGGCAAGTAAGCCGCGAGCGTTCACCCGCCCCCGTTGAGGGAGGCGGGTTTTTCGTGTCCGCGGCAGGATGCTTACTCCTAGATGCTTACCGTCCGAGGATGCTTACTTCTAAACGCTTACTTCTCGACGAACCTCCGGCCGCGACCGCCGCGTCACTCGAGAAGTAAGCATCCTCGGGTAAGCATCTAGCGCCGGTAAGCATCCTCGGGTAAGCATCTAGCACCCAGCGCCCTGGCCCGGCGCCACGGCCGCGCCTACCGCCGCCGGCGCCACCACCACAGGCCCGCGCCCGCCAACACGGCCGGGACCACGCCGGCGCGCACCACCCGGCGCACGGAGCGGTAGTCCCGCACCGCCCAGCCCTGGGCCTTGGCGTGCTTGCGCAGCGCCCGGTCCGGGTTGATCGCCACCGGCGAGCCGACCATTTCCAGCATGGGCAGGTCGTTGATGCTGTCGGAGTAGGCGGTGCACTTGGACAGGTCCAGCTGCTGCAGCGCCGCCAGCGCCGCCACGGCGTGCTTCTTGCCGGGGCCGTGGAGGATGTCGCCGACGAGGCGCCCGGTGAACTTGCCGTCTTTTTCTTCCGCCACGGTGCCCAGCGCGCCCGTGAAGCCTAGCGTTTCGGCGAGTGCTTGGCCGATCTGCACCGGGGTGGCGGAGACCAGCCACACCTGCTGCCCGGCGGCGAGGTGCATGGCGGCCAGCTCGATGGTGTCGGCGTAGGACTTCTCCAGCATCCGGTTGTCCACGATCTCCCGGCACGCCTGCTTGAGCTCCGCCACGCTCTTGCCCTTCACAACGGCCAGGGCCTGCTCGCGGCCCTCGGCGATGTCGTCGGCGTTTTCGGAGCCGGAGACGCGGTAGCGGATCTGCTTGCGCAGGGCGGGCGCCAGCTCGGACAGGGTAATGAAGCGCTTCTTAAACAGCCCCTGGGCCAAAAGGATCAGCGAGGAGCCCTGGATCAGCGTGTTGTCCACGTCGAAAAACGCGGCGGCTTCGGTGTCCTGGGGGATCTCCGGGTCGGGCGGGGTGATCTTCTGGCGGCCGGCGGTTTCGAAGGCGCCGCCGACGGAGTCCACACCGAGCGCGAAGTCGTCGATGTTGATGCCGAAGGTCTCTTCCACCGCGGCGGCTGCGGCGGCGCGGCCGGCGGTGCGCTGCGCGTCGTCGTCGAGCGGGGGCATCACGCGCTCCTCTAAGAAGCGGCGCAGGTTGCCCTGGGATTGGGACCACTGCGCGAGGATTTCGCGCTGATCAGACATGGAACTACGGGCCCTTTCGGGTGGGGGTGTTAGCGTGTGCAATCGTACAACGCCCCGGCATATGCACTCACAGGAGGAGCGGCGATGAAAAAGGTGGAGCTGATGGTCCGGTCCACGTGCGGTTCGTGCGAGCGGGTGGCGGGCCAGATCGCCCCTGTGGTGGCGAAGCACGGCGTTCAGCTCGCGCTTGTGGACGTCGACGAGGACCCGGAGCTTGCTGCTGAGTACGGCGATCGCGTGCCCGTTGTGGTCATCGACGGCGAGGAGTTCGCCTGCTGGGAAGTGGACAACGACGACCTCGACGCGGAGCTGTCCAACTAAAGGACTATTCTCTAGTGTGATTTTCAACTGACTGGAGGGTTTTGCGTGAGTGTTCTGCTTGTGGGGATGTCGCACAGGTCGGCGCCTGTGGCCCTGCTGGAGCGGCTCAGCATGGACGCGGAGGTCCAGAACGGGGCGACGGGCGCGCTGGTGAAGCAGCCGTCGCTGTCTGAGGCGATGATTATCTCCACGTGCAACCGCCTGGAGGTCTACACCGTCACCAACGCGTTCCACGCCGGGGTGGAGGATGTGCTGCGGGTGCTTGCGGACGTCTCCGGGGTCGACGCGGCTGAACTGCGCCGTTATCTCTACGTGCGCTACTCGGACGCGGCCGCGGAGCACATTTTCACGGTGGCGTCCGGCCTGGACTCGATGGTGGTGGGCGAGCAGCAGATCATCGGCCAGGTGCGTTCCGCCTACGTCGACGCCGTGGAGCGCGGCACCGTGGGCCCGAGCCTGCACTCGCTGGCCCAGGCGGCGCTGCACACCGGCAAGCGCGTCCACTCCGAGACGGGCATCGACGATTCGGGCGCGTCCATGGTCACCGTCGCGCTCGAGGAGGCGATGGAGCGAATGCTTGTCGACGACCTCCGGGGCAAAACCGCACTCGTCCTAGGCGCCGGCGCGATGAGCTCGCTGGCCGCAACGCATCTGGGCAAGAAGGGCATTGACAAGCTGGTGCTGGCCAACCGCACCCGCGACCGCGCGGAGCGCCTCGCCGAGCACTCCCGCGAGGCCGGCGTGCCCGCCGAGGTGGTGGACTTCGCCGACCGCGCCTCGGTGCTGGACCGCGTGGACCTGGTGGTCTCCGCCACCGCCTCCGACGAGTTCACCATCACCCCGGCCGACGTCCCCGGCCCGCTGGTGCTGGCGGATTTGTCGCTGCCGCGCGACATCGACGACGCTGTGGCGGACATCGACGGCGTGCACCTGGTCAACATCGAGTCCCTGCACGAGAAGATGCGCGGCAGCGACAACGAGGACTCCCGGGCGCTGCGCCGCGCCGAGGAGATCGTGGCCGAAGAGGTGGACACGTTCGGCTCGGAGCAGCGCGTGCGCGAGGTCGCCCCGGCGGTGACGCGGTTGCGCCGCAACGCCGCGGAGATTTCCGGCCAGGAGCTGCAGCGCCTGCGCACCCGTCTGCCGAAGATGTCCGAGGACGACTTTGATCAGGTCAGCCGCATGGTCAAGCGTGTCGTCGATAAGCTTTTGCACGCGCCGACAGTGAAGATCAAAGAGCTGGCGGCGACGGCGGAGACGGTGAGCGTGGAAGAGGCGGTCACTGAATTGTTCGGGCTGGAAAGCCCCTCCGTGGCGGTGGACGCGCAGAAGCTGCCGCTGCCCGAGGAACTGCACGGCAAGGAGAAGTAGATGTTCAAAATTGGCACACGCGGATCCCACCTGGCCACCACCCAGACCGGGCACGTCCGCGACGCGCTGGGCGAGCACGGTCACGCGGCCGAACTGCAGATCGTGACCACCCCGGGCGACTTGTCCCAAGCGCCCGTGGAGCGCATCGGCGTCGGCGTGTTCACCTCCGCGCTGCGCGACGCACTGTTTAACGGCGAGGTCGACATCGCCGTCCACTCGTTCAAGGACCTGCCCACTGCCGACGAGCCGCGCGCCCACATGATCATCCCCGTGCGCGAGGACAGCCGCGAAGCACTCATCGCCCGCGACGGCCTGACCCTGGCCGAGCTGCCCGAAGGCGCGCGCGTGGGCACCTCCGCGCCACGCCGCGTCTCCCAGCTCAAGGCCGTGCGCCCCGACCTGGACATCCGCCCGCTACGCGGCAACATTGAGCGCCGCATGTCGTATGTGGAAGACGGCGAGCTGGACGCGATCATCCTGGCCTACGCAGGCCTCGTGCGCGGCGGATACGGCGACCGCGCCACCGAAGTCTTCTCGCCCGAGGTGTTCATGCCGGCTCCCGCCCAGGGCGCGCTGGCCGTGGAGTGCCGCTTCGACGACGCCGTGGCGCGCGAGGCGATTGACACACTTATCGACGCCTCCGCCACCGCCGAATCCACCGCCGAGCGCGCCGTGCTGGCCCGTTTGGAGGCGGGTTGCACCGCGCCGGTCGCCGCCTCGGCGGTGTTCGACGGCTCGGGCGTGACCCTGCGTGCCGGCGTGTTCGCCCTGGACGGCTCCCGCCAGCTGGTGGAGGAAGCCCAGGGGGCAGACCCGGCCGAGCTGGGCCGCAAGGTCGCCGAGGTGCTGCTGGAGCGCGGCGCCGCCGACCTGATGGAGTAGCGCTGGAGCGGCAGCTTTGCGGATCGTCTAGCAGTCTCGCTCGTGCTGCTAGACGATCCGCCTGCGCGCGAGGCATTTCCCCAGGTGATATTGGAAATGCTTCTCGGCAGCGGCGAGATCGTCTAGCAGAGTTACTGCGCTGCTAGACGATCCGGGGGTTGAGGCTCCGGGCGGTGCGGACGGAGCGGAATACAGCGCTGGTTTTGTTCTCGGGCTGAAGCATTTTATGGTGGAGATACCATACGTTCAATACCCTCCGCGCAATCGGGTCGGTGGGCCGTTGTGAGGCCGATCAACACCGCGAACCCAGCCGCGCGGGGGCGGTTTATTTGTGCCTAGAAGAGATTTCTCCATGACAGAGCCCACTCACACCCCCCAGCCGGGGAAGGTGATCTTCGTTGGTGCTGGACCGGGTAACCCTGAATTGCTCACGGTTCGCGCTCGCGAAGTAATGGAATCCAATTCTATCGCCCTCGTGGACCCTGAGGTGTCAGCGGGGGTCCGAAGTGTCGTCGCGGCGGCGCTGCCAGTGCCGAAAGCCAAGATGGACGCGGCCAACGAGCGCTACGAGAAAATGTGCGCGGAGGCGAAAGAGGCTGGCGCGCGGCGCAAGCCGCCCCGCCCAGAGGACCCGACTGCTGCGGAGTTGCAGGAGGTTGGGCTGGACGGCGGAGTGATCGTCGAGAAGCTGAAGCTCGCGCTTAACGACGCCGCGGAAGCGGTGGAGCGCGGCGAAGCCGGCGACGGCGACGTCATCCGCCTGGTATGCGGCAACCCGCTGACGCGCGACTCAGTGATGGAGGAGATCTCCGCGGTGGCCGCCGAGGGCATGGAGTTCCAGGTGGTGCCGGGGATGTCGCTGCCGTCGACTGTGCCGTCGTTCGCCGGAATCGCGCTGGGCTCGACGTACACGGAGGCCGACCTCAACAACGGCGGCGTGGACTGGGACCAGCTCGCATCCGCTCCGCAGCCGCTGGTGTTCCAGGCGAACCAGGAGCACCTGGCGGAGATGGTGGAGCAGCTCACGCAGCGAGGCTTCCAGGCGTCCACCCCGGTGACGGTGACCACGCGCGGCACCACCCGCCTGCAGCGCACGTTCGACGCGACGCTGGGCACCGTGGGCAAGCTCGACGCCGATCTGGAGGGCCCGCTGGTGGTCACCCTCGGCACCGCGGCGGACGACCGCTCGAAGTACTCGTGGTGGGAAAACCGCCCGCTCTACGGCTGGCGTGTACTCGTGCCGCGCGCGAAGTCGCAGGCAGGAGTGATGAATGCCCGCCTGTCGCAGCACGGCGCGATCCCGCAGTCCGTGCCCACGATTTCGCTGGAACCGCCGCGCAACCCGGCGCAGATGGACCGCGCGATCAAGGGCATCGTGGAGGGCCGCTACCAGTGGATCCTGTTCACCTCGGTCAATGCCGTCGATGCCGTGTGGTCGAAGTTTGAGGAGCTGGGCCTGGACGCCCGCTCGTTCGCCGGCGTGCACCTGGGCGCGGTGGGGCAGAAGACCGCCGACGCGCTGATCGCCCGCGGCATGCAGCCGGAGCTTGTGCCGCACCGCACGAAGCAGAACGCGGCCGGTCTGGCGGAGGCGTTCCCGGAGTACGTTGAGGACATCGACCCGGTTTCGCGCGTGCTGCTGCCGCGCGCGGACCTCGGCTCCGACGTGCTGGTGGACGGCCTGCAGGAGAAGGGCTGGGAGGTCGACGACGTGGTCGCCTACCGCACCGTGCGCGCCGCCCCGCCGCCGCCGGAGACGCGCGACATGATCAAGACCGGCGGCTTCGACGCCGTGTGCTTCACGTCCCCGTCGACGGTGAAGAACCTCGTGGGTATTGCGGGCAAGCCGCACTCGCGCACGATCATCGCCTGCATCGGCCCGGTCACCGAGGCGGAGGCGCGGGAGCAAGGCTTGCGTGTCGACGTCGTCCCGGAGGTCGCCGACATCCCCAACCTCGTCGACGCCCTGGCCGACCACGTGGCAGGGCTGCGCGCGTCGGGGCAGTTGCCGCCGCCGCGCAAGAAGCGTCGGAAGGCAGCGAAGGCTGAGAAGAGCGCCGGCGGGGACACCGCGGCCGCAGCCGGCTAGAAACGCGCCGGCTGGGTCGTGTCGGGTGCGCGTTCTAAGATGTGGCGCATGGCTGATTACGACTTGATTCGACGCCCCCGCCGCTTGCGACAAACCCCCGCTCTCCGTGAGTTTGTCACGGAGACGCGCCTGCACCCGGCCGACTTCATCCTCCCGCTGTTCATCGCCGACGGCATCGACGCTCCGCGCGAGATCCCGTCGATGCCGGGCGTGTACCAGCACACCCCGGAATCGCTGGTAGAGATCTGCCGCGAGGCGCTCGACGCCGGAGTGAAGTGTGTGGACCTGTTCGGCGTGCCGCGCGAGGAGGACAAGGACGCCACCGGCTCCGTCGCCGTTGCCGAAGACGGCGTGCTTAACCGCGCGATTGCGCTGCTGCGCAAGGAGTTCGGCGACGAGCTGATCATCATGGCGGACACCTGCCTGGACGAGTTCACGGACCACGGCCACTGCGGCGTGCTCACCACCGACGCGCACGGCAGGGAAGTGGTGGACAACGACCCCACCGTGGAGATCTACTGCGACATGGCGGTGGCTCAGGCGCGCGCGGGCGCGCACATTGTCAGCCCGTCCGGCATGATGGACGGCCAGATCGAGCAAATTCGCAGGGCGCTTGATCGCGCGGGTTTCGCCGACGTCGCCATCATGGCCTACTCCGCGAAGTACGCCTCCAAGTTCTTCGGGCCGTTCCGCGACGCGGTCGGCTCCTCGCTGAAGGGCGACCGCCGCACCTACCAGCAAGACCCGGCGAACGTGCGCGAGTCGCTTTTGGAAACGGAGCTGGACATCGCCGAAGGCGCGGACTTTGTCATGGTCAAGCCCGCGCTGCCGTACCTGGACGTGCTGGCCAAGATCGCGGAGATGTCCCCGGTGCCGGTGGCCGCCTACCAAGTCTCCGGCGAGTACGCCATGCTCAACGCGGCCGGTCAGAACGGCTGGATCGACTACGAGGAGACGATGATGGAAGCACTGATGTCCATCAAGCGCGCCGGGGCAGACCAAATTTTCACCTACTACGCCATCGAGGCAGCAAAGAGGCTCAATGGTTAGCTTGCCCCCAATGAATCCGGGATCACCGAGCCGGGTGGGACCGGAGGCCGTCGAGAAGCACAAGGGCTCCATGCCCGAAGCTGTGCGCTACATGCTCGCGGCCTGGACCGTGATGATCGGCGGGGAACTACTGCACCAGATCTTCGCCGTGGCGGCGAGCGTGATCGACCCGTCCGCGCTGCGCGAGGTGGCCAAGGAGCGCGCCACCAACGGCGACGGCGAGGTCTCCGAGGCGCTGATGAACGCCAGCGTGTATGGCTCGATCTTCATCATGGCGCTGCTGCAGCTCGGCGTGATCCTGCTGTTCGTCTTCGCGCTGCGCGCGGTACAAAAACAGGCGAAATGGGCGGAAAACGCCCGCAGGCTGCTGCAGATCTTCTCCGTCTTCTTCGCCCTGCGCATGGTCACGCTGTTCATGATGGTGCCGGCCTCCACCGCGGTGCCGACGGCCATGTTCGGCATAGACGGCGTCATCCAGATCATTCTTGGTGTTGCGGGCATCCTGGGCATCATCTATTCAGTTGACAAGGATTCCGTGGCGTGGACCAAGCCGCCCAAGGACAAGTCCGGTGGTAGTGCTGATGCGGCGGGAGCGCCGGAGAAGAAGGAGAGCTAAGCGGTGGCAGGGATGTTCCCGACCATGGTGTCGGACCCGAATGACAGGAACCGGCGCTTTACCGGCGAGGTCGGCCCGGATTGGCCGAAGCCGCTGAAAATCGGCTACTACCTGTGCCTGATCGCGGCGGTGCTGATGTTCGTCATCGCGTTTTTGACCATGGCCAACGGGGTGCCGGACCGGCTGCCGGATACGTGGATGATTGAGGGGGCCGACGAGGAGCTCTACGACACTTTCGCACGGAACCAGCGGGTTTTCACCTGGGGCAGCATCATTCTCGGCTCCCTCATTACGTCGTGCTGCGCCTACTTGCCAAAAGGTTCGAAAGTTGCGCGGCGCTGGCTGGCCGGGTTCATCGGCCTGGCGGTGTTTTTGCAGCTGGCCAGCTTCGTCGTCGGCGTGGCGGGGCTGGCGTCCGTCGTCGTGGTTGTCGTTCTCGTCTTCGCCCTGTTTTTCGTGTTCCGCCCGGCCGCCAACGCGTTTATGGATAAGCGCAGCGGCGACGTCTGGGAAGGGGTGGAATGAGCAAGTACGAAGGCGAGGACCTGGAAAAACTCAGCACCACCGGGCGCGAAGGCGCCAAGCTGGATCAGCTGAGCGGCGAAGAGCTCGACGAATACATCGAGGCCGCCCGCGACGCGGCCCGCGAAGCCGGCGTCGACCCGGCCACCGCCAGGCGCGACCTGGACGGCGAGCTCGTGCGCCCCAACGCCTCCTACGCCTTCGAACTGCACGGGGTGGAAGACGGCCCGCAGCTGACGGAAATCGAAGACGCCCTCGAATCCCTGGAAGGGGTTTCCGCCCGCCTGGTGTACCCCACCCGCATGGCGTGGGTGACCGCACCGGCGACCATGCCGTTGCCGCAGCTGATCAAGACCATCGAAGAGTTCGGCGTGACCGCCGTGGTCACAGACTCCACCCTGCAGCGCCGCGCCCACGGCCGCTACTGGACGGAACACCCCATGCCGCGGCGCGCCAAACACCACCGGAAAGAAGAAGCGGCGCACCTTTTGGCCCGCGCCCAGGGGTTCGTGCAGAACAAAACCCGCGCGGAGCGCCGCAGCGGCGACGTGCTGTTTACCGCCCGCGACCTGGTCACCCCGGGCAGGCTGTGGCTGGCGGTGGTGCTGACCATTCCGGTGCTGCTGCTGACCTACGTGCCTGCCCTCGGGTTCCCGGGCTGGCAGTGGGTGGCGTTCGCGCTGACCACCCCGGTGGCGTTGTGGTGCGCCTCCCCGTTCCACCGCGCGATGGCCGGGGGTGTGCGCCGCGGGCTCTCCGCGCTGGACGGTGCGAGTTCCATCGCCATTTTGGCGTCCTACCTGTGGTCCTTCGCCATGCTGTTGTTTACCCAGGCCGGGCGCATCGGTTACCAATCCAGCGGCACCTGGGTGCCGTTGGAGATCGGCCGCGGCCCGGAGCTCTACCTGGAAGTCTCCTGCACGGTGACGACGTTGCTGCTGCTCGGCCGCTTCTTTTCCATGCGGGTGCGCACCAACCTGTTGGACGAGTTGGAGGCGCGCCGCCCCGGCGCAGAGTCGACCTACGAGGTCACTCACCGCAAGAAGGGCGGCGGCTGCGAGCAGCTCCCAGCGACGGAGATCATGCGTGGCGACGACGTCCGCGTCCGCGCAGGCCAGGTCATCCCCGTCGACGGGGAAGTGGTCGGCGGATCCGGCGCGATCGGTTGGGAGCTGGTGGACACCCACGACAGCCCACAGTTGAAGGTGGGCAAGCGCGTCGTGGCGGGATCCGTGCTGCGCGAAGGCGACATCAAGGTTCGCACGATCCGCGTCGGCCACACCACGTTTCTGACCGCAGTGCAGCGATGGCTGGAGGAGGCCTCGCGCCACCAGAACGCCGCCACGATGGTCTCCACCCGCTCCGCCAGCATGCTCATCCCGGCCGCGTACGCGATTGCGGTGCTGGACTTCGGCCTGTGGCTGCTGTTTACCGGAAACGTCAACACTGCGGCGTCGACAGCCTTGGCGATCCTGGTGGTGGTTGCCCCGTTTAGCCTTGCCATCTCGCCGGCGCTGGCGATCCGCCAGGGCATCGAGGCCGCCGTTCGCAACGGCGTGCTGATGAGAGACGGCAATGCTCTGAGAGTCCTGTCCAAGGTGGACACCGCCGTGTTCAACCGCGTGGGCACCCTGGTGCTGCCGCAGATGCACGTGGAAACGGTCACCGCCGCAGACGGGGAAAGCAGCGAACTGGTGGTGCGCATCGCCGGCGTGCTTTCTGCGGATTCGGACCACCCGGCCTCGCGCGCCATTGTGAAGGCGGCCCGCGAGGTGCGCGACGCCCGCTCCGGAGACCCGCGCCTGCCGGATTGGATCGAGGTCGGCGACGACACAGTCACCCCCGACGGCGAGTTCGGCGGCCGCCTCACCGCCACCTGGGGCTCCGGGGAGAACGCCCGCACCCATACTTTCGACGCCTCCCTGTGGAGGCCCACCAACCTGTCCCAGCTCAATGGCAAGCTGTTGGTGGCCGCCACCACTGGCGGCACCCCGGTGGTGGTGCGCTGGGACGGCAAGGACCGCGGCGTGATCACACTTTTCGATCCCGCCAAGGAAGACGCTATCCAGGCGGTGGACACCCTGGAATCCATGGGCGTGGAAACGGTGATGCTCTCGCGCGACACCTATCCGGTCGCGCGCCGCTTCGCCGACTTTTTGGGCATCTCCCAGGTGCTCGCGGGCATCCGCTCCGACCAGAAACCCGCCTCGGTGCGTGCACTGCACACCCAGGGCGGCATTGTGGCCATGGTGGGCGATTCCAGCGTGCTGCCGGTGCTGCGCGTGGCGGACTCCGGCATCCTGTACGCCGGCGAGGACCTCTACAGCACCAAGGCGCCGAGTTGGAACAACGTCAGCGACGTGGTGCTCGTGCGCAACGACGTCATGGCCGTGCCCCAAGCCATCGAGCACGCCCGCCGCGTCAACCGCATCGCCGACAGGAACCTGTGGTTCGCCGGCATCTACAACGCGGCCGCCATCGTCCTCGCCGCCGCAGGCGTGCTGCCCCCGGTGGGCGCAACCCTGCTCATGCTGGGAAGTTCCCTGCTCGTGGAGTACAGCTCGCGCCGCGCCAGCCGGTTCCGGGTTCAGGGTCTGCGCCGGTAGGCTTGGGTGCCATGACCAGACGCGATCTCGCCAACGCACCCCTGCTCGAGGCGGCCTGTGGCCGCACCCCCTCGCGCACCCCGGTGTGGTTCATGCGCCAGGCCGGCCGCTCCTTGCCCGAATACCGCGAAGTGCGCGAAGGCATCCCCATGCTGGACTCGTGCTTCATGCCGGAACTTCTCGCGGAGATCACGCTGCAGCCGGTGCGCCGCCACGACGTCGACGCCGCGATCCTGTTCTCCGACATCGTGGTCCCGCTCAAGGCAGCGGGTGTGGACGTGGAGATCGTGCCCGGCCGCGGCCCGGTGATGGCGGAGGCGGTGAGGTCGCGGAGTGACGTCGAGAAGCTGCCTTTGCTTGACGACGAAGTCGCCGCCGTGTCCGATGGCATCAGCATCATCCTCGACGAACTGAACGACACCCAAGCCCTGATCGGGTTCGTCGGCGCGCCGTTTACCCTGGCCAGCTACCTCATCGAGGGCGGGCCGAGCAAAAACCACGAGAAGACCAAGGCGATGATGCACGCCGAGCCGGAAACCTGGCACGCGCTGATGCGCCGCCTGGTGCCCACGATCATCGCGTTTCTGCGCACGCAGGTCGAGGCCGGCATCGACGCGATGCAGCTGTTCGACTCCTGGGCGGGCTTCCTCACCGAAGCCGACTACCGCGAATTCGTCCTGCCGTACTCGGAGGAGATCCTCGAATCCGTCGCAGGCGAGATCCCGCGCATCCACTTCGGGGTGAGCACCGGCGAGCTGCTCGGCGCGATGTCCGAGGCTGGCAGCGAAGTCATGGGCGTGGACTGGCGCGTGCCGCTGGATACGGCCGCGACCCGGTTTGCCTCCCCGCGCGTGTTGCAGGGCAACCTGGACCCGGCCATGCTGTTCGCTGGCACTGACGTGGTGCGCAGCGAGGTCGCGCGCATCAAGGCGGAAGCCGCCCGCGCAATTGCAGCGGGCGACGCCACCGGACACATCTTCAACCTCGGCCACGGCGTGCTGCCCACCACCGACGCAGACGCGATCACCGAGGCCGTGCGCATCATCCACGAGGAGAGCTAATGAACATCGCCATCATCGGCGCCGGACTGGCGGGCCTGACCGCCGCGTACGAACTTCGCGCGCTCAGTGCAGAAGCCGGGGCAGTAGACAACTTGAAGGTCGACGTCTACGAGGCCACCGACCGCCTCGGCGGCAAGCTCCACACCGTCGCCTTCGAGGCCGGCCCCACCGACATGGGCGCCGAGGCGTTCATGGCGCGCCGCCAGGACGCCGTGGAATTCTTCACCGAGCTCGGCCTCACCGACTCCCTGGTGGAGCCGTCTGGCCTGCGCTCATTGGTGTGGGTCGACGGCGAGGCGCGCGCGCTGCCCACCGGTGGGGTGATGGGCATCCCGTCCACCTCCGAGACTGTCAAGCACCTGGTCAGCGAGGACACCGCGCAGCGCATCGACACCGAGGCCGACCGCGAAGGCTTCGACTGGGAAGTCGGCGGCGACGTCAACGTCGGCAAGCTTGTGCGCGAGCGTTACGGCGACGAAGTGGTGGACAACATCGTCTCCTCCCTGCTCGGCGGTGTGTACTCCTGCATCGCCGACGACCTCGGCGTGCGCGCGACCATCCCGCAGCTAGCGGAGGAGTTCGACCGCCTCGCCGCCGACGGGCCAGTGCACCTGTCCACCGCCGTGGCCAACCTGGAGCGCTCCCGCCGCGAGATGCCCACCGGCCAGGGTGCGGTGTTCAAGACGTTCCGCGACGGCTACCAGGAGGTCTACGAAACCCTCGCCGAGAAATCCGGCGCGGACATCTACATCGACGCGTTTATTTCGGCGATCAGCCTCGAGGGCTCGGCTGAGGAACCGAAGTACCGCCTCAAGGGCGGCGAGGACAAGGCCTACGACCACGTCATCCTCGCCGTGCCCGCTCCCACCGCGGCGCTGCTGCTCAAGGAGATCGCGCCCGAGGCCTCCGAGGCGCTGAAGACCGTGAAGCTGGCCAACTCCGCGGTGGTGGGCATGCGCTTTGCCTCCGACGAGGGCCTGCCGCAGAACTCCGGCGTCCTCGTATCTACCGGCGCCGAGGACGTCCACGCGAAGGCGTTCACGTTCTCCTCGCGCAAGTGGCCGCACCTCGCCGAGCGCGGCGGGGCACTGGTGCGCGCCAGCTTCGGCCGCTTCGGCGACAACGTCGCCATCACCGCCTCCGAGGACGACCTCGTGGACTGGGCCCTCGACGACCTCGAAACCATCACCGGCTTCGACGGCCGCGCCGCCGGCCTCGAGGAAATCTACGTCCAACGCTGGCTCGGCGGCCTGCCCCGCTTCGACGAGAACCACCTCGCCACCGTGTCCAAGGTGCGCAGCCTGCTTCTCGACGAACCAAAGGCCTCCCACATCTCCCTCACCGGCGCGTGGGCCGGTGGGGTCGGCGTGCCGGCGGTTATTGCCGATGCGAGGGCCGTGGCGGCAGCTGCCGTCGCAAAGCAAAAGCCCTAAACCAGCGGGAGGTCCCGGCTGCCAGTGCGCTCTGGAAGCTCGAAGTTGTCGAAGCCGCCGTATTCCCGTGAAAGCTCGTAGATGAGCCGGCCGGCATCGACAGGGCGTGTGCCTCGGTCGGATTCGTTTTGTGGTGTTTCCATGTTGCGCCTCCTCTCTGAGTCGCGTGCACGCAGAACCTAGCACCTCATTCTCCGCTTGGGTAGGGGGTGCGGGCGGATGTGCACTAGGTTGATCACCTATGGAAGAACACGCGCATCCACGCGAGAGGGCTGCCGAGCCTGCTGAGCCTGCCGAGAAGGAATGGTGGGAAGAAGACGGCCTGCCATGGAACGGCAAACCCACCAAAGCCGACTATTGGTGCCTGGGCTGGTTCGGCTTCGTCGGCATCTTCGGCCTGGCCATGATCCCGCTGCGGGCGTGGCTATTGGGGCTGGACCCGCCGATCATGCTGGCGCTGACAGGCTCGCGCGTCGGCGCCGCGTCCACCGGCGCGCTCGCCGCGGTGGGGGAGGCGCCGCACTGGCTGTTGTTCCTGCTCATCGGCTCGATCGTGAACATCAAGTTCGACTGGATCTACTGGTGGGCCGGCAAACTCTGGGGCCGCGGGATCCTGGACGTGCAGGCAGCGAACTCGCCGCGCGCCGCGAAAAACATCGAGCGCGTGGAGAAGTGGGCTATCAAGCTGGGCTGGCTGGGCATCTTCCTCGCCTACGTGCCCATCCCGCTGCCAATCGCGTTCGTGGTGTTCGTACTCATGGGTATGACCGGGATGCCGTTGTGGAAGTTCATGGTCCTGGACTTCATCTCCAAGACGCTGTGGTCCTTCCTCTACCTCGGTCTGGGCTGGTGGATCGGTGAGCCGGTCGTGATGGTGCTGGAACAGTACGCCAAGGTGGCCAACTGGATCGCCATCGCGCTGCTGGTGGTGGTGTTCTACGGCATCTTCCGCAACCAGGGGAAGAAGAAGCCGGCCGCCGAGGTCGTGGGCAACGAGATCGAGGCCGGTCGGTAGGGCGGCCGGGCGGCGCCGAAAGTCGAGCGGCGGAGGTCGAGTTCGCCCTGTTTTAGGCCCGGACTCGACCTCCCGGACTCGACTTTCGCGTCGCTGGACCGAAGGGGGCCTGACAGATTCCGCCGGGCGTCTGCGGCGACCTGGGGGTTTAGGGGGCCCGACAGATTCCGCCGCGAAGTGTCGGGCCCCCGCCCGCCGGCCCCGGGAACCCGCTATCGGTTCACCACGACGGTGGAGAAGTCCTCGTCGCCGTGGCCGGCGTCCTGTTGCGCCTCCAACGACGCCAGGGCGGCGGAGACGGCGGGCAGGTCCTTGTCCGCGGACGCGAGCATCAGGCGGGCGTCCTTGGCGATGGCGTCGGCGGTGAAATCACCGGGCGAAGTAGAGCGCTCACCCAAAAGGAACGGCGACTTCATGTTCACGATGAACTCCAGGCCGGTGGAGCCGAGCATGTCCACCACCTGCTCTTCCGTCAACCCCTGGGATTCGCCCAGGACCAGCGCTTCCTTGAAGCCTTCGATGGTCACGGCCAGGGCGAGGTTGGCCAGCAGTTTGCCCACGGCGGCGCCGGCGGCAGTGTCCACCTCCTTCAAGCGCTCAGGATTAGCGGCGGCCCAGGGGGCAACGACGTCGGCGACTTTAGAACGTCGATAAGCATCGGCGCCCCCTACGTACACACCGAGCTTGCCGGCGCGCGCGGGCGGGAGCGAGCCGACGACCGGGGTGTGCACGTAGCCGGGCACGGCGTCGGCGAAGGCGGCGGCGTCCGCGGGGGAGATGGTGGTGGCGTCGGCCCAGGTCGCGCCGTCGGGGATCAGTCCGGGCTCGATCACCACCTCGCGCACGATGTCGGGGCCGAACAGGCAGGTGATCACCAGCTCGGCGCCCTCGACGGCTTCCGCGGGGGTCGAAGCGGCGGTAGCCCCGCGCGAGACCAACGGTTCGGTCTTCTCGGCGGTGCGGTTCCATACGGTCAGTTCGTGGTCGTCGACAAGCTTGAGCGCGAGCTCCGTGCCCATGCGGCCGAGGCCTAAAAACGCGATTTTCATATGGCCTAGGATAGACAACCATGACTGCGGAAAAGCCGACTTCAGCTAACACCCAGCGCTCGCACGAACTGTTCGAGCGGGCGCAGA
This sequence comes from Corynebacterium faecium, assembly GCF_027257105.1. Lineage (NCBI taxonomy): Bacteria > Bacillati > Actinomycetota > Actinomycetes > Mycobacteriales > Corynebacteriaceae > Corynebacterium > Corynebacterium faecium. Next base: position 368,571 of record NZ_JAPYJX010000001.1, on the reverse strand, counting down.
AAACCACCCCGGGCGGCGTGAACTCGCCGGTGCGCGGCTTCGGCTCGGTGGGCGGGCAAACCCGCTTCATCCAGAGCGCGCACGGCTCGAAGCTTGTGGACGTGGACGGCAACTCGTACGTGGACCTGGTGTGCTCCTGGGGCCCGATGGTGCACGGCAACGCCCACCCGAAGATCGTCGAGGCCGTGGAGAAGGCCCTGCGCAACGGCCTGAGCTTCGGCGCGCCCACGGAGGCGGAGATCGAGATCGCGGAGCACATTGTGAAGCGCACGTCGGTGGAGGAGGTGCGCATGGTCAACTCCGGCACGGAGGCCACCATGTCCGCCGTCCGCCTGGCGCGCGGGTTCACGGGCCGGCCGAAGATCCTCAAGTTCGAAGGCTGCTACCACGGCCACGTCGACGCGCTGCTGGCGTCCGCGGGCTCCGGCATCGCCACGTTCTCGCTGCCGGATTCCCCGGGCGTGACTGGCGCGCAGGCGCAGGACACCATCGTGGTGCCGTACAACGACTTTGAGGCCGTGGAGCGCGCGTTCCGCGAGAACGAGGGCGAGATCGCGGCGGTCATCGCCGAGGCGGCCGCGGGCAACATGGGCACCGTCGCCCCGCAGAACGACTTCAACGCCAAGCTCAAGGAGCTCGCGCATCTCAACGGCGCGCTGCTGATCCTCGACGAGGTCATGACCGGTTTCCGCACCTCCTACGCCGGCTGGTACGGCGTTGACAACGTTGCGGGCGACCTGACCACCTTCGGCAAGGTCGTCTCCGGCGGCCTGCCCGCCGCGGCATTCGGCGGTCGCCGCGACATCATGGAGCACCTCGCGCCGAACGGCCCCGTCTACCAGGCGGGCACCCTGTCCGGTAACCCGGTGGCGATGGCGTCCGGCCTGGCCTCGCTCGAGCTGGCCACCGAGGACATCTACCCGACGCTGAACAAGAACGCGGATCTGCTGGAGCGTTTGCTTCACGACGCCCTCACGGCCGAAGGCGTCACTCACCACATCCAACGCGCGGCGACCATGCTCTCCGTCCGGTTCGGGGAGGGCGAGGGCCACAACTTCGCCGACATGCAGGCCGCCGACACGTTCCGCTACGCCCCGTTCTTCCACGCCCTGCTGGACGCTGGCGTGTACGCGCCGCCGAGCGCGTTTGAGACCTGGTTCGTCTCCACCGCTCTGACGGACGAGGACTTCGGCCGCATCGAGGACGCGCTGCGCTCCGCCGCGAAGGCCGCCGCGGCGGCGAAACCCGCGGAGGCCTAAATGACCAGGACGACGGTGCACCTGGTGCGCCACGGCGAGGTGTACAACCCGAAGAAGATCCTCTACGGGCGCATGCCGGGCTACCACCTGTCTTCCCGCGGCAACTCCATGGCCGTGGCCACCTCGAAGTTTTTCCGCGGCCGCGATGTGGTCTACCTTGCGGCGAGCCCGCTGGAGCGCGCGCAAGAAACTGCCCGCCCGATCGCGGAGGTCACCGGCTGCGAGGTGGACACGCGCGAGGACATCCTGGAGGCGGGCAACACCTTTGAGGGCCTGCGCACGAAGGGGTGGCGCTCGCAGCTGATCAACCCGATCCGCTGGCGGCACATGACTAATCCGTTCGAGCCGAGCTGGGGCGAGCCCTACCAGGAGATCTTCGAGCGCATGTGGTCCGCGGTCGAGGACGCCCGCGACAAGGCCGAGGGCCACGAGGCCGTGCTGGTCAGCCACCAGCTGCCGATTGTCACCGTGCAGCGCCACGTGCAGGGCAAGCGCCTGGCGCACGCGAGCCGCAACTGCGACCTGGCCAGCGTGACTTCACTTGTGTTTGACGGCGACAGTGTTGTTGACTGGGCCTACAACACTCCAGCCCAGCACATCTGAGAGGTACTATGCGCAAGCTTTTCGCCGCGCCGCTTTGCGCGGCCGCGCTTTTGCTGGTTGCCTGCTCCGGCGCGGACAACGGCGGCAACTTCGCGTTCCACTCGCCGGGCGGGCAGACTGAAATCCTCTACGACGAGGCGGAACGCAAGCCCCTGGCCGGCTTCGAGGGCGAGTCGCTTCTCGACGAAGACCAGACCATTGCCTTAAGTGATTTCGACGGCGAGATCGTCGTGCTCAACGCTTGGGGCCAGTGGTGCGCGCCGTGCCGCGCGGAGGTGGACGACCTGCAGCAGACGCAGGAACACCTCCAAGCACAGGAAAACGGCACCGTGCTGGGCATCAATGTCCGCGACCCGAACCCGCAGATCGCGCGGGATTTCCTGGCGGACAATCACGTGACCTACCCGTCCATCTACGACCCGCCGTTTAAGACCGCGGCGCAGTTGGGCGGCGTGCCCAGCTCCGTCATCCCGACGACCATCGTGCTGGACAAGCAGCACCGCCCGGCGGCGGTGTTCTTGCGCGCCGTTTCTGCGGACGAGCTGATCGAGCTCACCGACCGCCTGGCCGAGGAGGCGTAGGTGGGGTTCGCGGAACTGGCGGCGGACGGCCCGCTGCTGCTGGGCCTGCTTGCGGCGGCGGTCGCCGGCCTGGTGTCCTTTGCCTCCCCGTGCGTGATCCCGCTGGTGCCGGGCTACATCTCGTATTTGACCGGCGTGGTCGGCGGGGAGATGACGCTGGATGAAAACGGCGCGCGCGTGTCCCGCAAGCACTGGGCCGTGGCGGGCGCGGCGGCATTGTTCATCGCCGGTTTCACCGTGGTGTTCCTGCTGGCCACCGTCACCGTTTTCGGCGCGGTGCGCGCGATCGCGCTCAACGCCGACACGCTGATGCGCATCGGCGGGGTGGTGACCATCCTCATGGGCGTGGTGTTCATGGGTGCGGTGCCCGTCCTGCAGAAAGACACCCGCTTCCAGCCGAAGAAGTGGACCACCATCCTTGGTGCGCCTTTGCTCGGCGGGGTGTTCGCGCTCGGCTGGACGCCGTGTCTGGGTCCGACCCTGGCGTCGATCATCTCGGTGTCCGTGGGCACCCAGGGCTTCACCGCGGTGCGCGGCGTGCTGCTGGTTATCGCGTACTGCCTGGGCCTGGGCCTGCCGTTCCTCTTGGTGGCGCTGGGGTCCTCGTTCGCGGTGCGCGGCATTGACGTGCTGCGTCGGCACTCGCGGGCCATCCAGATCGCCGGCGGTGTCGCCATGATCGTCGTCGGGCTGATGCTTGTCACCGGCGCGTGGAACGGCTTCATCGGCTGGACCCGCCAGCTTGTCGACGGATTCGGAGGGACGATCATCTAAATGCGCACCGCACTGACTTGGCTGAAAAAGGCGTGGCACTGGCTCACCAGCATGCGCACCGCCCTGATGCTGCTGTTCGTGCTGGCGGTCGCGTCCATCCCGGGCGCGCTCCTGCCGCAGCGCACCGTGTCGTCCTCGCTGGTGGACGACTACCTCAAGGCCAACCCCACCACCGGCCCGATCTACGACAAGCTGCAGCTTTTCGACGTCTTCCAGTCTACGTGGTTCCTCGCCATCATCCTGCTGCTGACCATCTCCCTGGTCGGCTGCATCATCCCGCGCTCCATCGACCACTGGCGCGCGTACAAGGCCAAGCCGACGCGCGCGCCCAAGTACTTGGGGCGCATGCCGCACCACGTGGAGGGGGAGGTTGCGGGGGCGCCGGAGGACGTCGAGAAGCAGTTGCGCAAGCAGCTGAAACGCTGGCACGTGGCGTCCTACAAACCGGACGAGGACCGCGCCGGGGCGTTCTCGATTTCCGCGGAGCGCGGCTACACCCGCGAGCTGATGAACCTGATTTTCCACATCGGCATCGTCGCCATGATCCTCACCTTCGTGGCCGGCCGCATGGTCTTCTACGAAGGCCAGGTCATCGTGGTCACCAACTCCGAGGCCGAATCCGCGGTGCCGGTGGAGCAATCGCGGGTGTTCTGCAACACTTCGCCCGCCAACTTCGACGTCTTCCGGGCAGGCCCGCTTTTCGACGGCACCGGCCTGACCCCGTTTTGCTTCGAATCCCAGAACTTCTCGGCCACCTACCTGAATAACGGGCAGGCCAACGAGTTCTCCTCCGACATCACCTACACCGACGACCTGTCGGTCCCGCAGGAGGAGTGGACGCCCACGAGCCTGGCGGTGAACCACCCGCTGCGCGTGGGCGGCGACCGTGTCTACCTGCAGGGCCACGGCTTCGCCCCGCAAGTAACCATCACGTGGCCGAACGGGGAGACCCGCACGCAGATGATGCAGTTTCGGCCCACTGACGTGTTCACGTTCCTGTCCTCCGGCGTGATGCGCTTCGACCCGCCCGCCGGCATGTACCCGGACCTGGCGGAGCGCCGCCAGCACCAGATCGCCATCGAGGGCAACTTCGCGCCCACCGCCCGCTGGGCCGGGCCGAACGGCGACCAGCTGCAGTCCGCGTTCCCCTCCATGGACGACCCGGCAGTGTCCGTGGACGTCTACGTCGGCGACGCAGGCCTGGACACCGGCCGGCCGCAAAACATCTTCGTGCTGGACCAGTCCCTGGTGGCCGACGGGCGCCTGGAAAAGGTCTCCCGCGTCCAGCTCACCCCCGGCTCCGAGGCCACCGTGGACACCGGCGACGGCGAGGTGCGCGTGCGTTTCGACGGCGCCGCCGAGTACGCCAACTACCAGATCTCCCGCGACCCGATGCAGGTGTGGGCGCTGGTCTCCACCGCGATCATGCTCGGTGCGCTCGCCGGCTCGTTGGCCATCAAGCGCCGCCGCGTGTGGGTAAGAATTCGCCCGGGTACCTCGGGCCACACCCACGTCGAAATCGCCGGGCTCGCCCGCACCGACCGCGCCGGGTGGGGCCGTGAATTCGACGACATCGCCGCCGCCATCCTCGGGCTCGACCCCGACGACGATGAGGGCGAGCAGGGGGAGTTCAACCCCTATGACCTTTGATAACGCCTGCTAGTGGGGTAGGTTATGGGCATGCTCGTCAACACAACCATGGCGGAGCTGTCTGACCTGACGTTCCGCACCGCATTCATCGTCTACATCGTGGCGCTGATTCTGGCGTTCATCTACTACGGCCGCGTCAACAGCGTCATCGAGGCGCGCCGCGAGGCCCTGGCGGAGCAGAAGGTGCTGGTTGGCGCTGGGGGACCGGAGGTCGTCGAGAAGCAAAAGTCCGACGAGGACATGATCGCCAACGCCCGCAAATGGGCCGGCATGACCCAGGCGCTTGTCTGGGTCGGCGTGGCGCTGCACCTGGTGGCGTTTGTCACCCGCGGGCTCGCCGCCGGGCGGTTCCCGCTGGGCAACCTGTACGAGTACATCCTGTTCATGACCGCCGTGATCATGGTCGTCGCCGCCGTGGTGGTGCAGCGCAAGAACTGGCACACCGTCTGGCCGTGGCTCCTGTTCCCCATGGTCATCGCGATGTTCTTGAACTCCACGGTGTTCCACATGCAGGCCGCGCCCGTGGTGCCCGCGCTGCAGTCCTACTGGATGCCAGTGCACGTGTCTACGGTGTCCATCGGCGCGTCCGTGGGCCTGGTCTCCGGCGCGTTCGCGCTGTTGTACCTGCTGCGCATGCGCCAGCCGCGCGGCGAGGAGCACGGCGTCCTCGGCGCGATCGCCCGTCCCTTGCCGGACGCGAAGACGCTGGATCAGATCGCGTACAAGACCGCGGTGGTGACGCTGCCGCTGTTCGGCATCGGCATCGTCTTCGGCGCGATTTGGGCCGAGGTGGCCTGGGGGCGTTTCTGGGGCTGGGACGCCAAGGAAACCGTCTCCATGGTCACCTGGATCCTCTACGCCGCTTACCTCCACGCACGTGCGACGGCCGGCTGGAAGTCCACCGCCGCCGCCTGGATCAACGTGTTCGCCATGGCCATGACGATCTTTAACATGACCTACGTCAACACCGTCGTCGCCGGCCTGCACTCCTACGCGGGGCTGAACTAGTGAAGGTGCTGATCACCGGCGGTGCCGGCTACATCGGGTCCACCATTGCGTCGTGCTGCGCGGACGCCGGGATCACCCCGGTGATCCTGGACGATTTCTCCACCGGCCTGCGCGTCTTCGGCCAGCGCTTCGCCTGCTACGAGGGCGACGTCGCCGACGAGGCGTTGTTGGAGCGGGTGTTCGGCGACCACCCGGACATCGACGCTGTAATCCACTGCGCCGCGAAGATCGTCGTGCCCGAGTCCGTGGAGCAGCCGCTGGTCTACTACGACAACAACGTGGGCAAGGCCATCACGCTGCTGCAGGTGCTGGAGCGGCACGGCGTGCGCCGGTTCGTGCTGTCGTCGACGGCATCGATGTACGAGCCGGGGGAGGACTACATGGTAGACGAAACCAGCGCGGTTGATCCCCAGAGCCCGTACGCGGCGTCGAAGTGGCTGTTGGAGCGGGTGCTTCGCGACGAATCCGCCACCGGCCACTTAGGCGTCGTCGCCCTGCGTTACTTCAACCCGATCGGCGCCGACCCCGCGCTGCGCACCGGCCTGCAGAACCCGCACCCCACCCACGCGATGGGCAAGATGATCGAGGCCCACGCCGCCGGCGAGCCGTTCACCGTCACCGGCGTGGACTGGCCCACCCGCGACGGCTCTGGCCTGCGCGACTACATCCACGTCTGGGACCTCGCCCGCGCGCACGTCGCGGTGCTGCAGCGCTTCGACTCCGTGGTGGGGGATTTAGGCTACGACGTGATCAACCTCGGCACCGGCCAGGGCACCACCGTCTTCGAGCTCGCCGAGGCGTTCGGCGAAGCCACCGGCACGCCACTCGAGGTCCGCACCGGCCCCGCCCGCCCCGGCGACGTGGTCGGCAGCGCGTCGCGCACCGACAAGGCGAGGTCGGTCCTGGGGTGGTCCGCGGAGCGCTCGCTTGTCGACGGCGTCCGCGACGCCCTCGCCTGGGCCGAGAAACTGCCCGCAGTGCTCGCCGAGGAAGAGGGCCTGAAGGAGGCCGGCCGATGAGCGACGCCCACCACAAACCCCGCAACAAGCAGGGCAAACCCGCAAGCGACGACCCGGTGCTGATCGCCCTCGGGGAGCAGATCGCCTCCCGGCGCCGCGCCGCCGGCCGCCTCCAGCAGGACGTCGCCGACGCCGCCGGGGTCTCCCGCTCCACGCTGCACACCATCGAGCACGGCAGCGCCGGCGTGCGCTGGGAGAAGGTCATCGCCGTGGCGGCCGAGCTCGGCCTGAAGGTCGGGTTCACCGAGGCGTAGGGGGTTCCGCGGGCAGCCGCCGGCCGCCGCGCCTGGGACTCCCGGCCGCGTTCCGCCCCGCCGCTGACACTCCGCGGCGGAATCTGTCAGGCAGGCCCTATTTCCCCAGGTCGGCGCAAACGGCTGCCGTGATCTGTCAGGAATCTGGCGCCTTTTCGAAATTTGTTCACTCTCAGGCTCGTCGCGAGTGAATAAATTTCGGGCGACCGGGTCGCGACCTGGGGAAATGTGGCCCGCCGCCCCGAGAAATGGGCCCGAAACCCGAATTTGTTCACTGGGCTAGTGAACAAATCTGGATAGGGTCCGCCTAGCCCCAAATATCTAGCTGTCGTCGCGGCGCTGGCGGCGTTCTTCTTCCTCCCGGCGCTTGCGCTCCGCCTCTTCACGCGCGCGGCGCTCCTTGAACCGGTTCTTTTCGATGTTCCAGAGGAACTCTTCGTCGTCGTCAGGCCCCTTGATCACGGGTTTCTGCTCCACCTGCGGCTGCGAACCGCCGCGCAGCGACCCGTAGCGCTCGGCGGAGCCGGGGCCGAACGCGCGCCAGAGCAGCACGGCGGCCAAGACAACCAATGCGAGGAGTAGCAACCTTCCCATGGTTTTAAACATACTTGGCCACCGGATAGGGTGAACAACCGTGACTGATCAACGTTCTCCGCAGGTGGACCCCGAGGCGAAGTCCCGGGCGAACAAGGCCGTGGCCATCTACGGCTTGGACCGCCTGCTTTTGTTCATCGCGCTGACGGTGGTGATCCAGCTCGCCGCGGTGCTCATCGGCGCGCCGGTGCCGGTGATCATGTCGGCGCTGTTGGCGCTGATTGTGGCGTTCCCGCTGTCGATGCTGCTGTTTAAGCGCCACCGCATTGAGGCGAATGAGGCGGTCGCGGAGCTGAAGCGCCAGCGCCGGGCGCGCAAGGACTGGATCCAGTCTGAGCTCGCCGATCGCTAGCTTGCTTATCGACGCACCAAAGGTCAGTCCCGCCGCAGCTCATGGCTCAGCGCCTCGAGCTCGCCCCCGCCGGCCATCTGGTGGGTCAGCTCTTCGAGGGTGACTTCGGAGCGTGGCGCGTCGAGCTCCTGGTGGCCGAGCTTCAGAATGGTGAAGTGGTCGCCGACCAAGAAGGCGTGGTGGGGGTTGTGGGTGACTAGCACGACGGCGATGCCGCGCTCGCGGGCGGCGGCGACCATGCGCAGCACCGCCCCGGACTGTTTCACGCCGAGTGCCGCGGTGGGCTCGTCGAGGATGAGCACGCGGGCGCCGAAGTAGACGGCACGCGCGATGGCGATGACCTGGCGTTGGCCGCCGGAGAGGTTGCCGGCTTCGACGTCCACGTCGGGGATGTCGATGCCCATCTCTAGAAGCTGCTCGGAGCAGATCCGTTTCATCTCCGCCTGGCGCAGCACACCGAAAGCGCCCGTGAGTTCCTGGCCGAGGAAGAAGTTGCGCCATACGCTGAGCTCGTCGACGATCGCCAGCGTCTGGTGGACGGTGGCGATGCCGGCGCTGATGGCGTCGCGGGGGGAGGTGAGGGTGGTGGCGGAGCCGTCGATAAGCATGGTGCCCGAAGTGGGTTGATGCAGGCCCGACAGAATTTTGATCAGGGTGGATTTGCCGGCGCCGTTGTCGCCGAGCACGCAGGTGACTTCGCCCTCGCGCACGGCGAGGTTGACGCCGCGAAGCGCCTCGAAGCTGCCGTAGGACTTGGTGATGTTTTCCAGTTCGATGACAGCCACTTAGCGCCCCTTGGTGTATTTGGCGAAGGAGGTGTTCGCGAGCACCGCCACCAGCAGTGTCGCGCCGAGGAAGAACTTGAACCAGTCCGGGTTCCAACCGGCGTAGACGATGCCCTGGTTGGTCATGCCGAAAATCAGCGCGCCGATGGCGGTGCCCACGGCGGTGCCGCGCCCGCCCGTCATGGCGCAGCCGCCGATGACCGCGGCGATGATGTAGAGGAACTCGTTGCCCACGCCCTGGCCGGCCTGGATGGAGTCGAAGGCGAACAGGGTGTGCATGCCCACAAACCACGCGGCGAAGCCGATGCCCATGAACAGCAGAATCTTCACGCGGCGCACCGGCACACCCACGGCGCGGGCGGCCTCGGCGTTGCCGCCGACCGCGGTGATCCAGCCGCCGAGCTTGGTGCGGAACAACACGAACGACGCCACGGCCACGAAGAAGATCCACCACAGCACGGTGACCGAGACGCGCACGTTGCCGATGTGGAAGTTGCCGGCGAACACGGCGTGGGCGGACGGGAAGCCCTCCATGTCTGCGATGGTCGGGGTGGCCACCTGGCCGGTGACCAGCTTCGTCACCGCCAAGTTCAGGCCCTGGAGCATGAGGAAGGCCGCCAGGGTGATCAGGAAGGAGTCGATGCCGGTGCGCGTGACCAAAAAGCCGTTGAGCGCGCCGATGGCCAGCGAGATCCCCAGCGCGAGGAACGCGCCCACCCAGGAGTTTAGGTGCAGGTTGTAGTTGAGCATCGTCGCGGCGAGCGCGGCTGTGGTCACGGCCACGCCTGAGGAGAGGTCGAACTCCCCGCCGATCATGAGCATGCCCACCGCCAGCGCCACAATGCCCAGGGTGGAGCTGGCGTAGAGCGTGGTGGCCAGCGCCTCAAACGAGCGGAACGCCGGCGCCACGGAGAGGAAGAAGACGAAGATGGCGATGAAGCCGAGGAGGCTGGCAAACTCCGGGCGGCGGATCAGGCGCGCGAACCCGGTGCGGGTTTTCAGACGGTCGTCCCTCATCGCATGCCCGCTTTCGCGGCCTCTTCGACCTTGTCCACGTTGGTAGCGTCCACGAAGCTCGGGCCCGTGTAGACGGGGCGCCCGCCGCCGAGGGTGCCGCCGTTGCGTTTTGCAATCCATAGCGAGTCCACCGCCAGGTAGCCCTGCAGGTACGGCTGCTGGTCCACGGCCCACGCCACGCGCCCGTCCGCGATGGCGCCAACGAGCTCCGCGTTGGTGTCGAAGGTGGACACCTGCGCCTGCGCGCCCGACTGGTTCACGGATTCCACGGCGCGCATTGCCACCGGCGCCTGCAGCGCGAACACGGTGTCGAAGGAGCGGTCCTGGGAAAGCTTCGAGGTGATGGTGGACTGCACGGCGGTGAGGTCCTGGCCGTTGACGTACAGCAGCTCCACCGCGTTTGAGTCGCCGCCGAGGCCGTCGCGCACACCGTCGCAGCGCGCCTCCTGCGAGGAGTTGCCCTGCTCGTGGATCACGCACAGCACCTTCTTCTTGCCTTCCTCCTTGAGGCGCTCGCCGGCGGCGCGGCCGGCCACGGTCTCGTCCTGGCCGAAGAAGCCGGTCAACCCGTAGTCCTGGTACGCGGTCATGCCGGCGTTCAGGCCGACCACGGGGATGCCGTGGTCCACGGCGTCGCGCGCCGCTGGGCCGATCGCCTCCGCATTCGGCATGGTCACAGCGATGCCGTCCACGCCCGCGTCCACCGCGGAGCGCACGAGGTTCGCCTGGTTGGGCGCCTGCGGGTCGGAGGAGTAGCGCAGCTCGATGTTGTCTTTCTTCGCGGCGTCCTCGGCGCCCTTGCGCACGAGGTCCCAGTAGGTGTCGCCGGGCGCGCCGTGGGTGACCATCGCCACCACGTACCGCGGGGTGTCCACGCCGCCCGCCGTGCCGCTGCCGTTTTCGTTGCGGGGGGCGCCGCCTGTCGACGAGCATCCGCCCAACACCGCCGCCACCGTCAGTAGCGCGGCTGCCACTGTTTTCCGTGCCTTCTTCATTGCCAAAGTGTGAACCACCGCATTCGGTGCGTCAAGCGGGCTAGACGTATTGACCTGAGACGTTAATTGGCCGAGATCCGCCACGCTGGGTAAACTCTGCCTCATGTACTCAGGCATCGCTTCCATGAAGCTGCGTTCCGCCCGCTGACGGCGGCGGGACCCCTTCTGATCTCTCGTCTGCCGTCCTGGCCATCTGCCGGGCGGTCATTTAGTGCTGCCCGGCTCCATGACGAGCTGAGAGTACGAAATGCCAATCACACCAACCTTGCGGTCATGTGTGTGGAATGGAACGCCCCGCGGGCCAGTCGCACACATCCGTGCCGAATCAATCCACATCACCTTGGGAGACAGGCACCTCCTGAACGGGCTGGATGTCACCGTCTCCGCCGGCTCACGCCTGGCGATCGTCGGCGACAACGGCCGTGGTAAGACCACCTTGCTCCATATCTTGGCGGGGCTCCTGACCCCTGACTTGGGAGTAGTGACCCAGATGGGTTCCCTCGTCCTGGTCAAGCAGGACATGCCCACTGAGGGCAACCGCACCGTCGGCGATCTCATCGCCGAAGCGACAGCTCCCTCCAGGGCTGCACTTGAGGCACTCGACGTGGCGAGCGCAGCACTCGCCGCAGGAAACGACGCGGCCGATGCCTATTCCGCAGCGCTCGAGACCGCCACGCTATTGGATGCCTGGGATGCAGAAAGGCGCGTGGACATCGCACTTGCAGGCCTTGACGCTTGCAGCGACCGCGCCCGCAAACTGTCGACCTTGTCGGTCGGGCAACGGTACCGGGTCCGGCTTGCCGTCGCACTTGGATCGACCCCTGACCTGCTCCTGCTGGACGAGCCCACGAACCACCTCGACGCTGCAGGACTGTCCTTCCTAACCGAACGACTGCGTGATCACCCCGGTGGTCTGGCTCTGGTCAGTCACGACCGCGCCCTGCTGCGTGATGTGGCGACCACCTTCCTGGATCTCGACCCGACCCGAGATGCCGTGCCGCGAACCTACTCGGGTGGCTACCAAGGCTGGATTGAAGGTCGCCGACGAGAACGCCTCGTGTGGGAACAGGACCACGCCGCCCAGGTCGCCCGGCACAAGGAACTGACACGCGCTGCAGCCGAGGCACGCTCCCGCCTGTCTCAGGGGGGATGGAGACCTGACAAGGGCACAGGCAAGCACCAACGCGCCACACGCGCTGCTGGAGTGGTTCAAGCCTTCAACCGACGTATAGAAGACCTGGAACGTCATGAGATCGACGTGCCGGCACCGCCACTGCGTCTAGCGTGGCCCGCCTTGACAACTCGTGCCGGACAGAGCATCGTGAACGCCACCGAAGTTGCTGTGAAGGACCGGTTGGACACTCCGGTGTCGGTTGACGTGAACGGCGGTGACCGGTTGGTGGTCACCGGACCAAACGGCGCGGGAAAGTCCACCTTGTTGGCAGTTCTTGCACAGCGTCTGGCCCCCACCACGGGACATGTGCGAGTGAACCCTACAGCGCGCATCGCTCTGCTGTCTCAAGAGGTCTCCGACTGGGATCACTCCAGCTCCGCACACGAGGTCTACGAGGCGTACCTAACAAAGCTGGGCCGCCGATCTCAGGCGCCTACTCTCGGCTCGCTCGGGCTGCTCGAGGCCTCTGCAACCAACACGCCCGTGGGGCGCCTGTCGCAAGGACAGCAACGCCGACTCCACCTGGCCATATGTCTGGCACAGGACCCAGACCTGCTGCTCCTGGACGAACCCACCAATCATCTGTCATCGAGCCTCGTCGACGACATCACCACCGAGCTCCAACAGGCCTCCTGCGCGGTGATCGTCGCCACCCATGACCGGCAGATGCTCCACGACTTTACCGACTGGCCCCACCTGAACCTTGACTTGAAGGACATGCCATGAACCCGCTTCACCCCTTGACCATCCCCACGTACCGCCAGTTGTTCGCAGCGATGGTGCTGACCATCTTCGCCCAGGGCGTCTGGGCCCTCTACCTGACCATGCAGACCCTCGACCTGGGCGCCACGCCCGCCACCCTGTCGGGTGTCGTGGCCTGGAGCGGCATCGGCCTGCTTGCGGGATCCCTCCCAGCTGGCGTAATTGCCGACCGGATCCCCAACAAGTCCGTCATCGTGGGTGTGCTCGCCCTGAACCTCGCCATCGCGACCGCGACGTCCACAGCAGCAATCCTCGACTTTGTCACCTTCTGGATGCTCGCGGTCTCCGCGTTCATCAATGGCGCTTCAACCGCTTTCTTCTTCCCCGCCTACACGGCACTGGTGCCAGTCCTGGTGGATAGCGACGACCTCATGGCCGTCAACGGCCTCGAAGGCGCCACCCGTCCCTTGGTCGGACAGGCACTTGCGCCCGCCGTCGTCGGAGCGGTCATCGGCGCAAGCATGCCCGCCGCTGGCGGGTACCTCATCGCAGCAGCAAGCGGACTTGGTCTGCTCGCAGCCCTGCGGCTTCCCACCCCCACCCGCGCCGAAACGGAGGCCGATGCCGACGCTGCGGCCGACTCACCAATCACCGACCTGCTCGATGGCTTCCGCTACGTTTCCCGCACACGCTGGGTCCGCTCCAGTGTCCTGTTCGCGGCCGTCATGGGACTGGTCGTGACCGGACCACTCGAAGTCCTCCTACCCGCTCTTATGCGCTCCTCGCATGACAATGGACCGGCCCTCTACGGGGCCGTCCTGGCTGCCCTCGGCGCGGGCGGGTTGGTGGGCTCCCTGCTGGCGGGGTCGTGGCGCACACCGGAACGCTTCCTGCCCGCAATGGTCGGCGTCTGGGCGCTCGGATGTCTGCCCTTGTCCATCCCGGCGCTCACCAGCAATCCGTGGGCCATCGGTGCAGGACTCGCGTTCTACGGGGCGCTGATCGGGATCGGGATGGTCATCTGGGGAACAGTGCTCCAAGAGCACGTCCCCTTGGAGATGCTCGGCAGGGTCGCCAGCCTCGACTTCTTCATTTCCATCGCCTTCATGCCTCTGTCCATCGCCCTCACCGGACTCTTCAGCCGCTTCATCGACTCCAGAACTCTGTTCATCACCGCCGGCCTGGTGCCACTGGCCACGGCAGCACTGCTCCTAGCCCTGGGTCAACTCAAGATGCCACAGAAGACGCTGGCCGAAGCATGAGAGACCTAAGACACGCCAACATCATCCTCACGCCTCTCCACCGCTTTGCTACCGTGGCGAGCTCGACGGCTGGTTGCACTGGGTTTTCACGATTGACCAACGTTTGAGGTCAGTACAGTTAGAAGACACCGGCGATCAGCAGCATGGCCGGCAGGGCCAGGAAGGTGGTCAGGAACACGGTGTCGCGGCAGATCACTTCGCCGGAGCGGTACGTGGCGGCGTAGTTGTACACGTTCTGGGCGGTGGGCAGCGCGCACAGAATCAGCGCGGCGTACATCTCTTCCGCACTCAAGTGCAGAAGCTTTGCGACGACCCACGCCACGGCCGGCATCCCCACCAGCTTCAGCGCCGTGGCGGTCAGCGTGGGCGCGCGGTGGCTGCGCAGCACCTTTTCGCCGGTCAGGGACGCGCCGAAGCTCATCAGGATCAGCGGGATGGACGCGCCGCCGAGGATTTTCAGCGGCGCGAGCACCGGCTCCGGCACCGTCCACGAGGCGGCGGACACACCGAAGCCGGCGAACGCCGCCACGACCACCGGCGCGGTCAGGCCCGCGACGACGGATTTGCCCACGCCCTTGGCCCCGCGGTCCAACCCGGCGATGACGATGGGGGACAGCACCGCCATCTGCAGCACGAGGGCGGGCACGACATAGGTCGGGTCGCCAAGCACGTAGGTGGCGATGGGCAGGCCGATGTTGACGGAGTTGTAGTAGCTGGCAGACGCCGCCCCCGCCATGGTCTCCGCGGCGTCTTGGCGGAAAGAGGTGGCGCTTATGGCCCAGTAGATCAACATTGTCGCCACCGTGGCGATGGCGATGACGAGGATGACGGGGGAGAAGAAGGCGTCGGTGTCGGACACCGCCACCGAGGAGAAGATCAGCGACGGGGTGGCGACGTGAAACGCGATGCGGTTGAGCTGCAGGCGCTGCTCGCCCGGCCCGATGACGCCCTTGTGGGCCAGCCACCACCCCGCCGCGATGACGGTGAAGATGATGGCAAAACCGGTGAGGACGTCGAGCATAAGTCAGGAGTCTAGGCGGTGGCCTCTATGCACGTGCTGGTCCCCTAGGGCACGACCGTTTGGTCTAGTTGGTGTAGGGCACAGCCCCGGTCGCACTGCCGACCCAGAAGTCCCAGCCGAACCATGCAAACGCCACCGCGGTCACAATCGACCATGCGAGCATTGTCTTGCCGTTCATGCCCAGCACCGGGATGAGGTCTGTGCCGGAGGCGCCGCCGCGCACCTTCATCACGGACGCCACCGCCAGCGGCAGGGCCACCAGTGCGGCCAGGGAAGCCACCGTGGTCATGGCCAGCACCACTGAGATGAAGAACGGGAAGATGGTGAGAACGGTAAAGAGGGTGCGGGATCGTTCGCTGCCAAGCCGTACCGCGAGCGTCCGCTTGCCGGCCGCGGCGTCGGTGGGGATGTCGCGGATGTTGTTGGCCAGGTTCACCGACGCGGAGATCGCGCCGATGGCCAACGCGCACAGGAAGCCCTCCCAGGTGACTATCCCGGACTGGGTGTATTCCGTGCCCATCACCGCCACCAGGCCGAAGAAGATGAATACGGAAAGCTCGCCGAAGCCGGAGTAGCCGTAGGGGCTGTCGCCGCCGGTGTAGAACCACGCCGCCGCGATGCACAGCGCGCCCACGAGCACGAGCCACAGCGCACCCGCCATGGCGGAGAGCACCACGCCGAACACGGCGGCTACGCCGAACGCGATGAACGCCGCCATCTTCACCTGTTCTGGGGTGGCGAGGCCGGAGCCGGTCAGGCGGGTCGGTCCGGTGCGGTCGTCGTCGGTCCCGCGCACGCCGTCGGAGTAGTCGTTGGCGTAGTTCACGCCGACGATTAGCGCCAGCGCCACCAAGAGGGCGAGGACGGCGCGGCCCGGGTGGGCTTGGAGGTACAGTGCGGCGCAGCCGGTGCCGGCGATGACGGGGGCGATTGCGTTGGGCCAAGTGTGGGGGCGCGCGGCCTCCCACCAGTCGCGGATGGTGGCGGAAGAGTTCATGGTCTCCATCATGCACCCTTGCCCCGCGGTGGGCTAGGGTAATGCGCCATGTGGATTGACTACGCCGTGCGCCAGGGGTTTGTGGCGACCGGCGCATTTGTGCGTCTGCCGCTGCTGCTCAACGCCGCGTCCCACTCGGATGCGTCGTTTCCGCAGGACGGCGACACCGTCATATCTTTGACCACCCACGGCACCCGTTTGAAGTCCGCGGCGGCCGCGATTGCGTCGCTGCTTGTGGGCAACGTGCGCTTGCCGGTGCATCTGTGGCTGGATCCGGTGGATTTCCACGCCCGCTGGCCGGAGGCGTTGCAGGGGCTGGCGGACCGCGGCCTGCAGGTGCACGAGTCTTCCGGCGGTTTAGGCCCGCACACGAAGTATTACGGCACGTTCCAGCGCTACCCGGACCGCAACGTGATCACGGTGGACGACGATGTGCTGTACCCGCGTACGTTTGCGCAGAAGCTTATCCACGCTCCTTCGGATACCACCATCACCGCCTACCGCGCCCACCGCGTGGTCTTGGACGAGGAAGGTATTGCGCCCTACAGGCGGTGGAAGCCGGTCAAAACGCCCGGGCCGTCGGTGCTGAACTTTGCCACCGGGGTCGACGGGGTGCGCTACCCGCGGGAGATGGTGCAGTTTGTGGCGCAGCGCGGCACGGAGTTTTTGGATCTCGCCCCGCGCGCCGACGATGTGTGGCTGAATCACTGCGCCCTGCGCGCCGGGTTTCCGGTGCAGCTGGTGGCGGAGCGCTCCGCGAACTTTCCGCTGGTGCCGGGCTCGCAGCGCGTGCGCCTGTCGCGCGTGAACCTTTCCGGTGGCAACGACGCGCAGATTGCGGCGACGTATACGGAAGAAGACGTAGCCAAGCTGCGCGCTGCGGAGTAGCGTTTGGTCAGTGAGTAACACGACCTCTCCGAGGTGGTTCGGGCCCGCGCAGCTGACTGCGCTGGGCTTTTTGGCGCTGATTTTAAGCGGCACGGCGCTGTTGACCCTGCCGGTGGCCTCTGCTGACGGCACCTCAACCGCGCCGATGAGCGCGCTGTTCACCGCGACCTCCGCAACCACGCTGACCGGCCTGGTCACAGAGGACCCCGGCAGCCACTGGAGCATCTTCGGGCAGCTGGTCGTGCTGGCGTTGATCCAGATGGGCGGCCTGGGCATCATGAGCATCACCTCCTTGACCGGCATGTTGCTCACTGGGCGCGTGAAGTTGCGGGCTCGGAACTCCACGGCCGCGGAAGGCCGGCCCATGCTGGAGGGCGGGGTAAAGCGCACGCTTCTGGCCACGCTGCTGCTGACCTTCTTCTTTGAGGCGCTCGTGGCAGTGATCCTGTGCGTGCGTTTTGCCACCACCTACGACATGCCGCTGGGCCGCGCCGCGTACGAGGGCGTGTTCCACGCCATCTCCGGGTTCAACAACGCCGGCTTCGGCCTGCGCCCCGACAGCCTGATCTCCTACAACCACGACGGCTGGATCCTCATCCCGCTGGCGGGCGCGTTGATGATCGGCGGGTTGGGATACCCGGTGCTTGCAGAGCTGGTGCGCCGCGGCCGCGAGCGGGTGCGCGGGCGGTTGAAGGGCACTCCGGTGAGCTCCCGGCGCCTTTCCATCACCACCCGCATGACGCTGAAAGGCACCGCGTTTTTGGTGGTCAGTGCCACGTTGCTGGTGGCGATGCTGGAGTGGCGCGGCTTTTTGTCCGGGATGCCGCTGGGCGTGAAGTGGCTCAACGCGTTCTTTTCCGGGGTGACTCCGCGCACGGCCGGGTTCAACTCCATCGATTACGCCAATGCGCATCCGATCACGCTGATGGTCACGGACATCTACATGTTCATCGGCGGCGGTTCCGCAGGCACCGCCGGCGGCATCAAGCTCACCACCGCGACGGTGCTGCTGGCGGCGATGACGGCAGAGTTCCGCGGCCGCGCCTCCACCACTGTCGGCCACCGCAGCCTGCCCAAGGGTGTGGTGCGCCAGGCTATGACGGTGGCTGCGGCCGGCCTCGGGGCGGTGACCTTGGGCGTGGCCGTCTTGCGCATCTGCGACCCCCAGTTCACCGCCGACCAGGTCAACTTTGAGGTCATCTCCGCGTTTGCCACCACCGGGCTTTCCACCGGCATCACCGCGGATTTGTCCACCCCCTCCCAGCTGGCGCTGTGCCTGCTGATGTACCTCGGCCGCATCGGCCCGTTCACCCTCGTGGCGGCGCTTGCGCTGCGCAACGTCTCCCGCAGGTTCGACTACCCCACAGAAAGGCCCTTCATTGGCTAAGTTCCCTTCTGCCCGTGCGCACACACGGCAGCGCATCAACATCCCTCCGGTCATAGTCATCGGCCTGGGCCGTTTCGGCGGCGCCATGGCGCACGAGCTGACTCGCTACGGCGTGGAGGTGCTGGGCATCGACTCGGACGAGCGGTCAGTGCGCGAGCATGCGCCGATGCTTACAGACGCCATCGTCGCCGACACCACCGACCTCGAGGCACTACGGCAGCTCGGGCTAGAAGACGTCCGCCGCGCCGTGATCGGTATCGGCTCCGCGCTGGAGGCGTCCATTTTGACCGCCTCGAACCTGGTGGATCTCGGCGTGCCCGACATTTGGGCGAAGGCCGATTCCGAGTCCCACGCCCGCATCCTGCAGCGCCTCGGCGTGCACCACGTGGTGCGCCCCGAGTTCGACACCGGCCGCCGCGTCGCGCACCTTTTAGGTGGGCGCTTCCAGGACTTTGCGGAGCTGGCGGAAAACTACGGCGTGATCAAGACGGTCCCGCCGCGTGTCCTGCTCAGCGGGCCGTGCAACGCCGCCCCGCTGTGGGAGAAGTACCGCGTGCAGGTGGTCTCCGTGCGCAACGGCAACGGCGAGTGGCAGCCGTTTGTGCCGGGCCAGGAGTTTTCTCCGTCGGACTTGATTGTGATGGCGGGCGCGCCGGACGACTTGGAGCGTTTGTCCCAGCAGTAGGCGAGTTCGGCAGGTTATGGATCGGTTCGGCTGGGAGTAGTTCTGTCTCAGCTGGTTAGTCTCAGTCCATCTGCAGCACGGCGCGAAGCTCCGCGAATAGCTCCGGGCGCAGCCGGTGTATAACCGACCTGCCCTGGCGGCTCTTTTCTAAGAGACCAGCCTCGGTCAGCTTTTTGAGGTGATGGGAGACTGTCGGTTGGCTTAGCCCAGAGCGTTGCGTGAGCTCGCTCACGCTCATCGGCTCGCAGCCTTCTTCGGCGAGCCTGGAGAGGAGTTGCAGCCGGCCGGGGTCGGCTAACACTTTGAACAGGGCCGCGTAACGCGCTGCGTCGTTTGCGGAAAGCAAGCCGGAGCCCAGCGAGCAGCATTCGGGGCCGGTGTGTGCTGCCGTGGCAACGTAATCTTTCATGCCCCCTACCTTCTCATATTGACAGTGATAAATACACCACTTAGTGTTCGTATTGATTGTCGTCAATAGGTAAGGATTTCAGATGCATGACCCAACCTCTCAGCCAGTAGAGCGCCTATCATTTTTGGACCGGTTCCTGCCGGTGTGGATCATGCTCGCCATGGCGACGGGCCTTTTCCTGGGGCGAGCGGTGCCGGGGCTATCGGGCGCCCTGGAGCGCATGGAGGTCGGCGGGATCTCGCTGCCCATCGCGTTGGGCCTGCTGGTGATGATGTACCCGCCGCTGGCGAAGGTGCGCTATGACAAGACACGCGAGATCGCCACCGACAAGCGCTTGATGGTCGTGTCCATCGTGCTCAACTGGGTTGTCGGGCCCGCGTTCATGTTCGCCCTGGCCTGGATCTTCTTACCAAACGAGCCGGAGCTGCGCACCGGTTTGATCATCGTCGGGTTGGCGCGCTGCATCGCCATGGTGCTGGTGTGGTCGGACCTGGCGTGCGCGGACAGAGAGGCCACCGCCGTGCTGGTGGCCATCAACTCCGTGTTCCAGGTGCTCATGTTCGGCGTGCTGGGGTGGTTCTACCTGCAGATCCTTCCGTCCTGGCTGGGCCTGGAGACCACCTCAGTCGAGTTCTCCTTCTGGGCAATCGTGTCCTCCGTGCTGGTGTTTTTGGGCATCCCGCTGCTTGCCGGGTTGCTCTCACGCATCATTGGCGAGCGCACCAAGGGCCGCGACTGGTACGAGAACACCTTCCTGCCCAAGATTTCCCCGCTGGCGCTGGTGGGCCTTTTGTACACGATTGTGCTGCTGTTTTCGCTGCAGGGCGAGCAGATCACCTCGCAGCCTTGGACCGTGGCCACGGTGGCGCTGCCGTTGCTGTGCTACTTCGTAGGCATGTTCGCCATTGCGCTTGCTACCGCCAAGCTGTCGGGGATGGACTACGCCCAGTCCGCCACGGTGGCGTTTACCGCCGCGGGCAACAATTTCGAGCTGGCTATTGCGGTGGCGATCGGCACGTTCGGCGCCACCTCGGCGCAGGCGTTGGCGGGTACGATTGGCCCGCTCATTGAGATCCCGGTGCTCGTCGGCCTGGTGTACTTCATGCGCGCCATCGGACCGAAACTGTTCCCGGGAGATTCCACCCTTCCTCACTCAAGGAGCCTGACATGAAACCCAGCGTTGTGTTCATCTGCGTCGGCAACGGCGGCAAGTCCCAGATGGCCGCGGCACTCGCCGAGAAGCACGCCGGCGACAGGTTGGACATCCGCTCCGCCGGCACCAACCCCGGCACGACACTGAACCAGGAGTCAGTTGCGGCGATCGCTGAGGTGGGTGCGGATATGTCGGGTGGGGTGCCGAAGGGCGTCGATAGGCAGATGCTCCTTGCGGACCGCGTGGTGGTGCTGGGTGCGGACGCGCAGCTAGACATGCCGGAGGGCCGCACGTTTGAGCGCTGGCTCACCGATGAGCCATCGACCCGCGGCATCGAGGGCATGGAGCGGATGCGCCTAGTGCGCGACGACATTGACCAGCGCGTGCAGGCGCTTATCGCCGAGATGTTGGAGCAGTAACTACCAGGCGGGGGTCACTGGGATGCGCTGCTTGTTGCGGAACCTGGACGCCTGCATGCGCGCCGGCGAGGTGTCGCGGTAGTGGGTGGTGGAGGGGGAGGTTGCGTACTTCGGATTCGTGGACGGTTTGCGGGAGCGTAGCTTCTCGTGCCTCACACCACCGCATTGTGGCACGAATTACACGATTGTGCTTTGCGAGCGGTTGGCTATCCGGGGGACGTTCGGTAGCAGTCCTTATTCTGGTCCTTCGACCCTGTACCCGCTTTCTTCCAGAATGGTGACCGCCCGAAGTCACGCCACTCCGTATCGGAGCCACATACAGGCCTCGTACCGCTCTAAGAGTCGCTCTTCCGCATACTCAATCGCACCAGCATCCCGTAAGCGACGAAGGTGCTCGACGGTGAGAGGTGCCATTTGGGCTTTCAAACTGGCGAGTTCTTCATCCAATTCCTCCACAGTTCTCCGAACTGGGGTCAGAGACTTTCTCATGGCACCTCCGTTCTTAGTTTTTAGGATGGGGAAGATAATTACGCATTTTAGACAGCTAAATGGGTAGGTTTCTACTCTCGCGCAAGCTAGTCTCGCCAGCGGGTGATAAAAATGCCGACTAAGTGTCCGCGGTCCAAGAAATCAGGCAATTCCGGAGGAAGGAGCAACGATGAACGAGCAGCAGTCGGAAAAACTACGTTCCTATTACGACAACACCGACACCTCCGATCTCATGGAAGATGCTCAACCAGGAGACCTGGGCAATGTCGCAGACCCCGAAGCTAGCGTTGCGTTTACTGTCACCATGCCTAATCGGGTTCTCCGCACCGCGCGGGGAATGGCCGCAGCCGAGGGAGTTTCTACCAACGATGTGCTCCGGCGGTTCATCGAAGCCGGAGTGGATGATCGGGCTGGGGCCGAAGCCTCAATTCCAGTGAGCAAGCTCCTTCGCCTCATTGACGAAGCCCGCGGCGCCTAACCTCGGGCGCCTGCCACCGGGCCTTTTGCTTGTCGACGGACCTTCGGTTCCCGCCGCAAACCGGCACCGGTTCGTAAAAGTTAACGAGCCAAATCTGACCTGGGGTTTTAGAGCCGAAAATTCCGAGGACCGTCAACTTCTGCAAACCGCGGCCTGCCGGTCCGAAAACCGAAGCCCGTGACACTTAAACTCGGCCAACATGAGCGATGAGCAGACCAACGCACCGCAGCGCGAGACCGCGTCCTGGTTCGATGACAACCAAGCTTGTTTAGACCACGTATTTAGTAACGGTGTGGTGGGTTTCGGGTAACGCTCGGGTGGGTATCGAGTAACAGCCGGGCCAGTGCGCCTTGAACGTATGCCATGGGTTCTCCTAGCTGTCCGCTCAGCCGATTCGACGTGTTGAGCTACGAGCTAGCGAAGCAGCACGTACAGCGGAACCGCCGGCCCGGGCCAAAAGGAGGGGCCTGGTAGCGGCTGAGTATTGACCGCGCCCAGCTGGGCTCATGTGAACAACCACACCACGACCCTATGCGCAGAGGGTGATGTTTTGTGCTGCGAGAGTTCACGGGCATTTTGCACGTTGCAGTGCCTCTGACAACGTCGGCGCACTGACGGGGCGCGTCACCAGTACCCTGTTCCGGACTGTTACTGGATGCTCACCATCGCGTTACTCGATACTCACCACGGTGTTACTAGATGCGACCACGCAACACAAGCTAACTGGGATTCCCGTGCCCACGCCCACATGTTCGGCAACTACGGCGGCAAAGACGAGCTGATCGCGGACAAAACTGCCATCAGCAGCGTCCTCGCGGTGGATATTGACCGCTTCGGCGACCTCACTGGGAAGTCCGTGTGCCACCTGCAGTGCCACGTGGGCACCGACACCATCGGGTTTGCCCGCCGCGGGGCGTCCCGAGTTGTCGGCGTGGATCTGTCCGCCGAGTCCCTCAACTACGCCCGCGGCTTCGCTGCCCAGGCCGACGCGGATGTCGAGTTCATCCAGAGCAACGTCTACGACGCCCGCGAAGCTGTCGACGGCGAATTCGACCTCGTCTACACCTCCGCCGGCGTGCTGTGCTGGCTGCCGCAGGTGCGGGGATGGGCGGAAGTCGTCGCAAAGCTACTTGCCCCAGGCGGCACCTTTTTCATCCGCGACGACCACCCCATGTTCATGACCATCGGCGAGGACGTCTCTCAGGGCCTGCGCATCGAGCAGCCGTATTTCGAAATGCCCGACCCGCTGACCTGGGAGGACGAGGACAGCTACGTCACCACCCCGGGCGCGCCGAAGCTGTCTAGCCCGCGCAACCACCAGTGGAACCACTCACTCGGCGAGATTGTCACCGCGCTCATCGACGCCGGCCTGACCATCTCCGCCCTCGAAGAAACCCCCTACTCCGCGTGGTGCCCCTGGCCCGAGCTCATGGTGGAAGACTCCCGCGGATTCATCCTCCGCGACAACCCCGAGCGCCTGCCGCTCCAATTCGCTATCACCGCGACGAAGCCTTAGGGGCCTTTGCCTATCGACGGGCCTTCGGTGGATCCACCGTCAGATGGGAAAACGAGAGTTTCTCCAATGGCGATCCCGCTGCCTCCCAGTCCGCGACAGCTTGGTGGATCTCCTTGAGGAACGCAACGTCGACCTCTGGCATGTCTTCACTCGCGTACATCTCTCGCTCGATGCGGGCCGCTGTGAAGACGTGGAATGGGGATTCTTCCTCAGGGAACGTCTGCCGCACGGCGGCGAAAAGCTCCGGATTGATGTCGATTTCCCACGGCGTCTTCTTCCACCCATCCGGATCCTGGATAGTCCAGAGGTGTGCGTAGTAGTCCCGGTCCAGACCCCGGCGGCGCTTCTCGATCTCCTCTAGGTACTCGCCGAGGTGGTACTGGATGACCTCGTCGAGCACTGCCTTCTCAATGAATGCGCCCTCGAGCTGTTCAACCAGAGGTCCGGGAGGGATCCCCGCGGCCTCGTACTCTTCCATCTTGGATTTCAGCGACCCCTCGACGCGCCGCTGAAAGTCCGACTGCATGTACCTGTAGGTCGAATCAATGTCGTGGTCCGGGATGTGGGGATTCCAGGTACGCATGACCTTTTCTACATACTCACGCTCAATCATTTCGCGGTCCTCTCTGCCGTCTTCCGGCGGTATCGAATACGTACATGCTGAGACGTTACTTAGCGTCCCGATATGCAAATCTCAGAATCGAACAGAGTGTCTAGTATGCGGTGTTGTTGCGGGGGTTCGGTGACAGTTAGCTCTCGGCGTTCTCCAGCTGCAGCACCCACCGTCCGAGAGTTCCGTCGACGATGAGGCCGTGAAGAAAGTCGTGCCCCATCAAGGTAGAGACGGTGAGAATCTGCGTTATCACCGCAAGCACCTCTTCGCTTGAAGCGTCTTCCGGCTTGTGAGTAGCGAGATATTCGGGGAGGGGAGCATTCTTCAGAACCGTCGCTGCGTCGGGATGCTTGAATGGTTCGAAATCGGCAGCAAACTGATCCCGGAGTTCTGCTGTCGAATCCGCATCACTCCTTAGAGACTCAGCCTCTGCGAATTCGTCGAGGTATTTCGTCATCGGTGAAAACTTGTTTTCAGGGGTCGGCGCGGGAGTGGTTTCTGCCTGGCTGTTGCCCGCTTTGCCGTTCTTGGTTGGGCGAAGAGTAAACACAAGCTCGTTGGAATCGAGTCCAATGTGCTCGAAGAGCGCACGAAGGAGAGTCATCTTCGCGTTTGTGCTCGTGGCGGTGAACACGATCAAGCTGTCATCGAACCGGCGCCATTCCGAAGGAGTGTCATCCGTCGGGTTGATCACCTTGATCTGGCCGTTCGCCTCTGCGAAATCTTGAATGCTAGTCCTGTGCTCACGCACGAGGTGAGTGAGCAGCACCTGCACCATGTGAGCCCAGCTTTCCACGGTCTGATGGAAGTCTCCGATTTGGAACGAGGCGATATCGCGGTTGGTGAAGCTTGCTTCATCGCCCATGGGCTCTGTTGGCAGCACTGCGGCTGGAGGCTCGAAGTCAGTCGTGGGGGATTTCCAGTACTGGAGAGCCGCGTCTGTGAACGCCTCCGTTCGGTCCCGCATTTGCTCGACGCCCCATGTCTCAGTCGACTTCACCATGTCGTTCAGACGGTACGGCGTGGCATCGAAGCCATCTTCCATTGACTTCTTCCGTTCGAAAGAAGCATTGGAATAGGACGAGTTGTACCCGGTCACGGTGAGGTTTCCAATGCGGTTCAGCCAGGTCTCGTGGATTTCTTCCGCATCCGGACCCAACGCTTCCTTCCAGGCAGGAGTCAGCGTTTGCGGCATGATGTGCTCGATGGAGATGTCTCCGTCCTGCAGTGCGCGGGAAATGTCTCGGACGTCCTTGGATTCCCCGTTCTCCAGCACATCGAAGATGTAGTCGCGCCAAGATGCTCGGAGCGAGTACATGTTTTTGGTCGCGAACGCTTCCTTGAATTCAGTGTCGCTGGGGAATCGACCGGAACCGGAGCGCCGAAGAAGCGTATAAGCAAAAATCTCGGAATAAGGCTGATTGTCGGTCCGCAGTTTCGAAATTTCGGAGAATGCGGTCGCGAAAATCTTGTTCAGGGAGTTAGTGGCAATGCCAGCGACAAAGCGGCGCGTGACAAACGACTCGATAATCTTGAGCACGCTGTAGAAGTCATCGTACGTCGTGGCTCCATTTTCCACTTCCCGAAGGAGTGGAAGCAGGAACGGGAACGTGACAGCACCACGAATCGGATTCATGCGCTGAAGCAATCGGTCGACCTTGTCGTTTCCGGTTTGCGCGTTCTTCAGCTTGCGGTAGTACGTCGAGTACTCGTAAAGATCGTCGAGCACCTCACTTGTCTCCAAGTTTTTCTTGGAGACGTAGGTTTTGAAAGCATCGTAAACGTCCTGCTCCCTCGGAGTAGAGGAAGTCTTAGTTGTCAAATACCAGCGGATGAAAGCGTCCGTGCCGAATCCGCTGTTCTCTTCGATGGGGTTCCAACGGTTTTCGTACAAGCGGGTCTGGGTAGCCGAGTCCTGCCCCATGAGCACGAAATTTCGGATCTTGTCTGACTCTTTGAGCTCGAGTCCTGTTGAGTTCAACGACTCGAAGATTCGTTGAGCGTCGTCGAAATCTTCGAGGTCGAGGTGCATGACCTCGAGGCTGCGGATAGCTTCCCACATTTGGTCCGCAGTGAATGGAGTGTTGGCGAGGCGCTCTCGGAAATATTTGTAGTTCGCCGTGATGTTGGAACCGGGAATGAAGTTCTTTTCCGGTCCGAAAAGGCGTCGATACGCCTTGTCGTCGTCCTTGACCGGCTTCAGTTTGAACTTCGTTTCTTCTTTGTAAGCGCCGATGCGGAGGTAGTCGTATTCGATTTTCCGGGCTAGCTCATCGTCTTCTGAGGAGATGGTGCCCTCATCAAGCGACTTCGCCAGTGCGAGCATAAGCAGGCTCACCGTTGTGAGACGCTGCTGCCCATCAATGACAACCCACTGCCACGATTCGGGCTTGCCCACTACCGCGCCGAAGAAATGTTTTGGGCGCTTCTCGATGATGATGTCTTCGAGATCCTGAAACAAGCGCTCGCACTGTTTAATCTGCCAGTCGTAATTGCGCTGGTAAACAGGGATGAAAAGCGTCTTATGGTTGCCATCGAACGCATTCAAAATTGGATTGGTGGTGCCCTTCATCGGTGGCTCAACTTCCTGCGTAGGCGGTTTGTACCAGGGGCAATCATCGTGGTCGGTTCGAAGATCGCCTTTCAGTAATCCAAGCTAGTCGACGGCCCGGCCGGCATGTCGGGGATGGTTGTTATATTCGCAAATGTGTCCGAAATGGGCACCCCTTCCTAGTGGCGCGTTCGTCTCCGTCACTAGGCGGGACGAGTGCGCTCTTTGAGAAGGGTTCACTCCGACCGTGGGAAGGGGGTGAGATGGATGCCTACGCACGAGTCCGGTAACCAACCGGAAAAGCGCAAGGCTCGGAACGCGATGGTCGAGATCGCGGTCCGAGCCTTAGGCGGGCTACTGGCCAGGCTGCTCGAGGACATGGTCCACGAGCTGTTCAATTGGCCAGATAGCTAGTCTCGCCAAACCCTCGCGCTGACGATTAAAGCGGCGCGGGGGCCTAGCCGTTTGGCCGACATGATCACCAGTCATGTCGTGTCCCAGTGTAACTACATATCCGACATGTACAAGGGTCTGGTTGATTTGTGGACATTCCGTCACTTCCGGAACAAGTTAAACAGCGCCATTACTCCCGAAATCGCAGCGGTGAGGCCTCCGAAGAAGAAGCCGAATGCGAATACTCCCGCGATGAAGGACTCGGCGTCCGGGTCGAAGGTCTCGATGCACAAACCGAACAGGAAGAAGCACAGCACACCGAGGCCCGCGGACCACTTGAACACCTTGGCGGCCTTCGGGCGCTTGACCGGCGGGGGTGCGGGTTCCGTCGAAGCTGGGGTGCTCCAGGATGAGGGCACCGGCGCAGGGGTGTGCTGCGGAGTTTGCGCGGCGGTGAGGAGCTCTTCGGGGGTCGGGCCGGAAGGCGAGGGTGCTTGCGGTTCGGCGACGGGCGTTGCCTCAGCGGGCTGGAGAGGTCGTGTGGTCAAGTCCAGCTGAGCACCGTGGGGAGGTAGCGGTTCCGGAATACGGCTGAATATGTTGCTCTGCGGATCGCCTGGCTGTCCCGTGCGGGTTGTCTCCTGGTCCATTGCTTCTCCATCCGGCGGTTTATCTTCTTCCCCGAGACTAGAGCAGTAAGCGGCCTACTGCGCTGGCTCGCAAAATGAAGGACGGAGGTTCCACGCTCCGCGAGATGGGGAAGGCGCTCGGGGTGTCGTACCGGCGGGCGACGGAGTTGGCGGCGGGGGAGAAGGCCGGAGGGCGTCGATAGGCAAAAGATCCATGGAACCGGCGGCGGGTTCATTTCGTCTAAAGAAGTGAAGGGCGAATGTCGGAGTGTCAATCTACGGTTGACAGATATGCGATGGGGGAGGTTGAACTATGAAGCGTTATGCAGTAATTAGGAAGTTGCGAGCTGAAGCGCGCAGACGCGGACTCGAATTTGAGGAGATATGCCTAACTCGCCATGACGCATGCCGGGTTGGAGACACGACTCGGACGCTGGGCAGACATAACGAGATTGATGATCTTGCGGCGCGGAAGTTCTTTGACCAATTTAAGAACGAGTTAGGAAAAGGGTGGTGGCGATGAAGGCGTTCACGGTGACTGCAGAGCGTGGGCCGAGCGGCGCTTGGGTGCTGGAATGCGACGAACTGGGGGTGGTTTCGCAGACCCGGAGGCTCGACCGTGCGGAGGGCGAGGTCGCGGAGGCGATCGCGTTTCAGTCTGGGATGCAGCCGGGCGAGTTTGAGATCGAGGTCGTGCCTATCCTGCCTGCTGAGGTTGAGTCGTTGCGTAAGCGTGCCGACGACCTCGGTGTGAAGGCGAAAGCCGCATCGGATGAGGCTGCGGCGGCGAGGTCGGCGCTGGCGCGCAAGTTGAAGGACGAGGGGTTCACGCTCCGCGAGATGGGTCAGGTACTCGGGGTGTCGTACCAGCGGGCGTCGGAGTTGGCGGCGGGGTAAGGAAAAGGAGGACGAGCAGCTTCAAAACGACTTCAATTTCTCCGCCAAGCAAGTGGATGGTTTTCGGGCAATTCTTGCAGGGGACTACGAGCCTTCTACCCCACAAATTAGCTTCTATGCGGAAGAGGAGGGCAAGCGCTTCTACATCTCTCACGAAGCTCTCAAGACTGGAGCCTTCGCGGCGCTCGTTACAGCTGCAGAGACAAGTCCAGAAGCTCTGGCAGCTGCGACTGTAGCCGTTTCATCAATGATGGGAGGGCCCATTGGAACAGCGCTGTCGGGTGGAGTAGCGCTCCTTGGAATCGGCTTCTTCATTGATTTTGCTGCCAAGATTACGGGCGCGATGGTCCAAGGTAAAGGCGTTGCATTGTACGTTAGCTGGGGGTTCCCGCCAGTTAAGCCAAAGATTGAATGAGAAGGGCGTGCGCTATGCAAAAGAAACTGGGACTGCGGTTTTGGAGTCCGCTGCTAGTAGGTGGCGTTGCTCTTGCGCTACGCCACAACCTCGATGACGGCACCTATGCAGATGCACCTGTGGTTACCGGTGTGTTCTTCGCCGTCACGGCCGCTGCGGCACTGTGCTTCGTTGCTGTGGCCGCGTTGAAAGCGGACGGGACCCAGCAATCAGCTCAATCACTTCTTATTCGAGACTCGATAGCGGCGCTTGCGATATTCGGTATGGCACTCATCGAGTGGTCAGGCACTGTGCTGGTGATTCTTTTCTGTGTTGCTGTTTGGGGTGTTGCCGCTTACATGCAGGCCCCCGAAAAACCGTCCCTCCATTCCAACCGGTAAGTCGGCGGTGACCGCATCTCATACGTCGAGGGGCGGCTAAATTAGTCGAATAACTCCAGCACGGCCGTGCGGTTCACTTTGCCCGGCCCGAGCTGCGGCAGCGCCGCCACCGACTTGAGCTCCTTCGGGATCTGCCAGTGCGCGATGCGGCCGGCATCTTCCGCATCAGCCAGCGCGTCCAGGATGTCCGGCACTGCCGCGGAGCCGGTGTAGGCGGCGCAGATGCGCTGGCCAAAGCGGGCATCTTGCTTGCCGACGACGCAAGCGGCGGTCACGCCGTCGATACGCAAGAGCTCCTCTTCCAACACTTCGGGGTGAAGCTTGAGGCCGCCCGAGGAGATGACGTTGTCCGTGCGGCCGAGGACGGTGAGCACGCCGCTGTTGAGCTCGCCGGCGTCGGAGGTGCGGAACCAGCCGCCGGCGAGATCGGGGGAGTCGAAGTTGTGGTAGCCGCGGGCGACCATGGGACCGCCGAGGTGGATGCGCCCGTCCTGGATTTTCACGCGGGCTCCGGCGATGGGGCGGCCGTCGTAGACGCAGCCGCCGGAGGTTTCGCTGGAGCCGTAGGTGGTGACCACGTTGATGCGCAGCTTCTTAGCGGAGTCGAGCAGGCGCGGGTTGGTGGCTGCGCCGCCGACGAGGACCGCGCTGAAGGTTCGCAGCGCGTCGATGCCCTTGAGCGTGGAGGTGGCCTTGGCCAGCTGCATCGGGGTCAGGGCAGTGTAGGTGCGCTCGCCGGTTTGGGCGAGCTCGTGGGCGCGGGCGGCAAACTCCGCGACGTTGAAGCCGCGGGTCAGGTCAATGAACGCGGGCTCCACACCGGCGACCATGCTGCGGATGAGGACTTGCAGGCCGGCGATGTATGCGGCGGGCATGGCTAGCAGCCACTGGCCCTCACCGCCGAGCGCCTGGTGGGTCGCGTCCGCACTCGAGATCAGGTTCGCCGGGGTGAGCATCGCGCCCTTCGGCTTGCCCGTGGAGCCGGAGGTGGACACGACCAGGGCGATGTCTTCGTCGATGGGCGCGCCGGGCTTCAGCGTGTTGCGCAGCAGGTTCGTGCGCGCCGGGTCGTTCGCGGGCACCGGCAGGAGCGTGCGCTGGCCGGTCAGCGCCTCTTCCAGCGCGGGGATGATGGCCAGCGGGTTGGCGGGGTCGACGGGGAGAAGTTCCAGCAGGTGGGTCACTTGGCGGGCGTTTCGTTCTCGAGAGGGGTCGTGGGGTTGGTGCGGGCGAAGGTCTTGCGCGACAGCGGGCCGTCGATAGTCGCCCAAAGCCCCGCGGCTGTGAGTGCGGTGAGCAACACGTACATCACCGGCGCGCTGTGGGGCGCGATGAGCACGGCAACGGCGTTGAACCCGATGTGGCACACTACCGCCAGCGCCCAGAGCTGCCAGCGGCGCTCGCGCACCGCGCGCAGCACGATCAGGGTGAACACCACGTGTGCGGCGATCGCGAGCGCGCGCTCGTACCAGCTCGCGGCGATCATTCCCATGCCGATGTTCTGCAGCGCCTCAATCTGCTCTGCAATGGCCTGCGCGGTGGCGGGGTCGTCGTTTCCGGTGGCCTGCGCCTTGATTGCGTCGCCGGTGGTCAGCAGCATGATGTTGCCGATGAACAGGTTGGTGAAGAGCAGCAGCGCCTCTATGCCGCCGTGGCCCAGGCCGAAGCCGACGCCGTCGTTCCACTCGCGGGTGTTCTTGTCCCAGAAACGCAGCACGATCCAGCGGGCGGTCTCCTCGAACAGGCCCGAGGTGACCAGGAACAGTGCAGTGGTCAGGGCGGTGGCCGTCGCTGGATCGAATGTCTTGCTGAACAGGAACTGCAGCGGAATAACCAGCGCGAACCTGGCCACCTGGGACAGTGGGAACGCCAGTGTGCCCCAGCCGAGCGACGCCCACCTGAAGCCGAGCCTGCGCCTCCCCACGAACCACGCGGCCAGCACGAGAGCGGCCAAGCCGACGAATTGCAGAATGAGAAGGCCCATCGTCATGGCAGAAACGATACCGGTGCGGTCGTGGCGGGTCGCGGTGGGCGGTGGAGCGGGCGGTGCGACGGGGCGGATAAACGGGCGTTTGCGGCGAGGTCGATATCTCGATGTCGATAGTTGCTGGTCACAGCGTTTCGTCGAATTTTGGCCGAAATCACCCCCGACGCGCTGACCTGGAACTATCGACCTGGAAGTATCGACATCGAGCCATCGACCCGGCTAGGCCCGCTCCTGGTCACCTGTAACGCAGGTCTCACTCCCCACCGATTACATAGACATGAGGAAGATCATCGCACCGGCCGTCGCTGCGGCGACCGCCCTTTCACTCACCGTCCCTGTCACTGCGACCGCCGCCACCTTGACCCCGTTTACCAAGGACGGCACCAACTACTGCCGCGTCACGCTCAACGACGTCGAGCGCGGCCCCGCCAACCAAGCCGAGCGCGCCGCGAAAACGCTCACGCACGGCATGTACGCCACCTCGGTCACCGAGGCATTCGAGGCAACGTTCCCAGAGCTTAAGAAGCTTGGCGACGATTACGTGGCCGAGCCGGACGTCGTCAAGCATTTGCGCCTGCTGCGGGACGACAAAACGCCCGAGGGCGACGTCCGCGCCGACGTCCGCGCCGCCGCGAAGGAGAAGCTGGCGCCGCTGGGCCTGCACACCACCGACGCCGACTTCTACCTGGACATGAAGGAAAGCGCCCAGATCCCGCTGGGTCCGGCCGGCCGCGCGCTGAAGGGCAACGCCGACTGGTTCGTGGGCATTGACGGCGGGGTGCCGAAGGCACAGCCGCTCGGCGACGATTACGTGTTCGGCCGCACCGGCAAAAACACCGCGCAGTGGCTGCGACATGTGGAGGGTTGGCAGCGCGACGCGTTCGCCGCGAACATGAAGGCAACCTACTTCGGCCAGGTCCAGGACACGCTGGAAAGCTCGTATTACTACGCGCTCGAGGAGGCCAAGACCTGCCACGACGGCACCAGCCACGTCATCTTCCCCACGCAGGATTTGAAGCTGCCGGAGACGCCGAAGCTGGAAAACGCCGACCTGGGCGACACCGCGCCTGAGCCGGGCCCCGCACCGAAGGACCCGGTGGAGACACCGGACGAAAAGGCACCGGAGACCTTCGACGCCAAGCTGGCGCAGATCATCGGCATCGTCGCCGCGGTGCTCACCGCCCTGGGTGCGCTGTTCGCCCTGCCGCAGAACGCAGGCGTCAAGGGCCTGCCCACCATTCCGCAGATCCCGGGGTTGACTAAGTAGGTCTCCTCCTTGGGGAGGATGTGGGGGCGCGGAGGCGTCGATAAGCTAGACGCCCGTGCAGGTGAAGACGGGTGATGCGGTGCTCGCGGTGGCGGCGGCGGTGCTTGCCGCCGTCTACACCGTGAGTGCGATCAGCGACCCGGGCGCCGCCGCCTGGGCGCAGGCGCTGCTGTCGTGGGGGTTCGTCGCTGCGTTCGCGGTGCTCACCGGCAAGCCGCGGGTGGCGTCGGCCGCGTTAGTGGTGCTCAACACCGCCTGGGCGCTGGTGTGGCTGGCTGCGCCGGTGAATCTGGGGTATTCGCTGTGGGTGCTGGCAGTGCCGGTGGCGGTGTTCGTCGCCGGCAGGTACGCCGGCAAACGCTTCGCACTTGGGGTGCTGGCGGCGGCGTGCGGGTGGGCGTTGCTCTCCCCGTTTATGTGGACGTGGGACGAACAACTCGTGTTGTTCTACCGCCGTGGCGCAGACGGCGCGCTCACGCTGGCGCTGCATTGGGCAGCGTTCGCAGTGGCGTACCTTCTGGGTGCGAATCTGGCAGGGGAGGAGGCCGCCCGCCGCAGGGCCGCGGAAGCGAAGGAGCAACGCCTGGCGGCGGCGCGGGTGGACGAGCGCCAGGCCATCGCGCGGGACATCCACGACGTGCTGGGGCACTCGTTGACTCTGATTAAGGCGCAGGCCAACGCGGGGCTCGCGTCCGGGCGCGAGCGGGAGGCGCTGCAGCAAATCAACGCCGCCGCAGGTGAGTCGCTGGCGGAGATCCGCCTGCTCGTGCGTGGCCTGCGCGAAAGCGATCGCGGGTTCGCGCCGGTGGCCGGGATCGCGGATCTGCCCGCGCTGGTGCAGCGTTTTCGCAACGCCGGCATGCAGGTCGCGCTTGACGCCCCGCCTATCGACGTCCCTCCGGTGACCTCCCTCGCCATCCACCGCATCGTGGCCGAAGCGCTGACCAACGCGGCCCGTCACCAAGTTGACCCGGTCGTCTCTGTAAAAGTGACACCGGGGCAGACTGTTGTGGTGGAGGTGGTCTCTACCGGGCGGGTGTGCCCGCAGCCCGGCACCGGAGTCGGTTTGGAAGGCCTGCGCGAGCGCGCCACGAGCGCCGGCGGCACGCTCGAAGCATGGCAGGCAGGAGAGGAATTCACCGTGCGGGCGGAGTTGGCGGCATGATCCGGATTTTGCTTGCGGACGACCAACCGTTGCTGCTCAGCGCACTCGAAACCATCCTGGACGCGCAAGACGACATCACCGTCGCGGCCACAGCCGCCGATGGGGCGGAGGCGGTGGAGAAGGCGCGGGCGCACCGCATCGACGTCGCCGTGCTCGACATCCGCATGCCTGTGCTGGACGGCATTGCCGCCGCCCGCACAATTATGGAGCTGGGCCCGCGGGTGATCATGCTGACCACGTTCGACGACGACGCGCTCATCCACGCAGCCATCGACGCCGGCGTCCACGGATTCCTGCTCAAGGACGCAGAGCCGGACGTGCTCGCGGGAGCGGTGCGCGCGGTGGCCGGCGGCGAATCCGTCCTCGCGCCCGGCGTGACCGGCAGGGTGATGGAGTGGGTCCGCGAAGGTCCAGGTAGCCCGGCGTTGGCCACTGCGCTGGAGGGGCTGACCACCCGTGAGCGTGAGGTGCTCGCCGAGATCGGCCGCGGAGCGACCAACGCAGAGATCTCCGCCGCGCTGTACATCGCGGAAACCACAGTGAAAACGCACGTATCCAGTCTGCTGGCCAAACTCGGCGCGCGTGACCGGGTGGCGCTGGCGCTGATCGCGCAACGCGCCGGCATCTCCTCCTAGAGGAGGAGGGATAGTGGTCCCGCCGGCCGATGTGTAAGGCTTGCTCACCGCGGACGATAGGGGCATGACCGATACACAACTCGCCTGCCGCGGTGTCGCAGTTTCGTTCGGCGGGCACCAGGTGCTGCGCGATATTTCACTGACAACCACCCCGGGCCGCGTCCACGCGTTGTTGGGGCCCAACGGCGCGGGGAAATCGACGCTGATGTCAGTGCTGCTTGGCCTGATCCAACCCGACGCGGGCGAGGTGACACTAATGGGCCAGCCGTTCACCCGCGAGGCGCTGCGGCACGTGGGCGCCTCGATCAATGACCCCGCCTTCTACAGCCACCTGAGCGCGCGCAACAATCTGCGCGTGCACACGACGCTGCTCGGCCTGCCCGACTCGGAGGCGGACCGGGTGCTCCAACTCGTCGGCCTGCAGGGCGCAGGCAAGAAGAAGGCGGGCACCTTCTCCACCGGAATGAAGGGCAGGTTGGCGCTGGCGCAGTCGCTCATCGGTGAGCCGGAGGTGCTCATTTTGGACGAGCCCCAAAACGGCCTCGACCCCGAGGGCATCGCCCACCTGCGCGCCTACCTGAAGGACTACGCCCGCGCCGGGCGCACTGTG
The DNA here is from genome assembly GCF_027257105.1 of Corynebacterium faecium. NCBI lineage: Bacteria > Bacillati > Actinomycetota > Actinomycetes > Mycobacteriales > Corynebacteriaceae > Corynebacterium > Corynebacterium faecium. The sequence goes on along the minus strand of NZ_JAPYJX010000001.1, from coordinate 333,558 downwards.
CTGGTCAGCTCCCATCAGTTGGGCGAGGTACTGCACATGGCGGACGACGCCACCGTCATCGCCGGCGGCGACGTCCGCTTCGCCGGAGAACTTGCGGAGCTGGGCCCGAACCTGGAGGAATCCTTCTTCCGCTTGACCGCAGGGGGCAGGAAATGAGTCTGCTTCGCGCCGAATGGATCCGCGCCAAAGGCTCAACGCTGTGGTGGCTCGCAGGAGCGGGGCTGCTTCTTGGCCTGCTGCTGACTGCTTTTTCGCTGGTCGGTGATGTTGGCTCCGCGAAGTCCCTGCTGTATCCCCAGGGGCTTTTGGTCACCGGCATGGCCGCACCCGTAGCGGCGCTGTTTGCGGGGCTGGCTGAAAACCGCGAGCGCGACACCCGCGCCGGGGGCACACTCTGGCGGCCCGGCTCTTACACGGGCACCCGCGCCGCCCGCATCACAGTGGTGTGGCTGGCCCTGGCCGTGTTCGTCATTTTGGACTTCGTGGTGCCCGTTGCGGCGGCGCTAGTGTTCGGCCTGGACGGCGCTGCGCAAGTCGCGCTCGTCGGTGCGTTTGTGTGGCTCGGCATGCTGGGCCCCGCGGGCCTGGCAGCCGCGGCCACCCGCCGTGTTGGGCTGTTGCCGACGCTCGTAGCCGCATTCGTGTTCACCATCGAGCTCGGGTACTTCGTGGAGCGAAGCTGGTGGTGGTGCAACCCCGGTGCCTGGCCCGCGCGCTTGGCGCTGCCCACGATGGAGATGCACTTCAACCTGTTGCCGCTGGAGGACACCTCGCCCATGGCTGGTGAGTCGCCGTTTCCTGCGCTCGCGCTCACCTTGCTTCTAGCCACGGCCGGATTCGCCGCTGCCGTGCTCACCCCGCGCCGCACGCGACCCATTTTTAGGCGCCGCACCACCCACGAAGTCGTTGCGCCCGCGCCTGCTGGGCCGGCCATGCCGAGGCCCGCGCACACCGGGTTTGTGTCCGCGTGGAAGGGGGTTGCGAGGGCGGGGCGGATGCCGTCGTTAAGCATGGTGCTTGTGCTCACCGCACTGGTGCTGCTGTTCGCCATACGTTATCCGGCGGACGTGCGCCAGGCGCTGTTCGCGTACGCGATCCTCCCGGTAGGCGCGGGCGTGTTGCCCACGCTTGTGTGGCCGCGGATCCGCCCGGCATGGGCGCTGATGCAAGTGGAGCACCCGCGAGTCGGCGTCGCGTTGATGAGCTGGTTTACCAGCATCGTTGCGCTTGTGTGCCTGCTCGCGGGTGTGGTGGCTGGGAGCGCGCGTTTTGGTGTGCTCGCCGCAATTGCCGGCACCGTCCTCACCCTCGCCGCGCTCGCTGTGACCGTGCGCTTCGGCGTGATGTGGACGCTGGCGGCGACAATCCTGGTCACGATTGTTTCCGCCACGATCGGCGGCGACGTGCTGGCGGAGTCCTTCCTGTGGATCGCCGCGGTGCCCGCCTGGCCCGTCACCGCCACCGGCCCGCGGGTGTGGGTTGCGCTCGCGGTTGGCGCAATCCTGCTAGCCGCGGTGGTGGTTGTGCTGCTCCGGGTACTGCGCGGGATGCGCCCGGTCCGGCGCTGAGCCGCGCTTAACCCGCGCGGTTGAGCGGGCCTTCCGCGTGGTAGCGCCCGGTGGGGGCGTTGTAGGTGGCGCGCTCGCGGGAGTCGTTGATGGAGAAGTGCCAGGTGCCGCCGTTGTCGCAGGTGCCTTCCGTGATGTTCTCGCGGAAGCCGTCCTGGATCTCCTCGCCGGCTGAGGCGTGCACTGGCTCGAGGAGGCCCGCGCAGCCGAGGTCCGGGTAGGTCACCGGGATGCGGCCGCCGCGGTCGCGGGTGCCGAACTGCACGCGGTAGGACTGGTCGTTGAGCTCCGGGATGTCGGAGACCTGCTTCATGGTGCCTTCGCGCGGCACGTTCAGAGGGTCGGGCTGGTCCATCTCCGCCAGCTGCGCGGTGTCGGTGGTGGGGGTCCAGTGGATCAAGGTGGCGTCGTCTAGCGGGTTGCCCACGACGGTCTCCTCCGGGCCGAACGCCTTGACCAGGCGGTTGCCGTGCAGTTCGAACTGGGTCGCGGTCAGCGTCGTGCCGTCCGTTTCGTATTGCGTCAGTCCCGGCTGCACGCCGGCGGTGAACACGGTGGGGTAGGTGCCGGCGGCGTCAACCAGGTAGCCGGCGGTGGCCGTGAGGGTGCCGTCGAAAAGCTGCAGCACGCGCACCGGTGCCGGGCCTTCCTTACCGGCGCGCAGGAGCAGCTCGAGCTCGGTGTCGCCGTCGACATCGATGAGGTCGTAGGTGAACGTGCCGTCGAGGCCGTCCTGGTCGGCGAAGTATTGCGCCGGGTCCGCAAGTGCTGCGGCGTACGCGTCGCGCTTGTTGGGTACCGCCGACGATGGCGGGGGCGCGGGGAGGTTGTCTTCGTCCGCAACCGGCGCGACAGGGTCGGCAGCGGGATCGTCGGCGGGCGGGGTCGCAGGCTCAGCAGGGGCGGGGGCATCAGCAGGCGGTGCCGCCTCCGCGGAGGTATCGGCGGCATCAGCGGCGGTCGGGGTGTCTGGAATGTTTCCGTCGCACGCGGCCAGAGTCAGCGAGGCGGCGACGATTGTGGCTGTCATCGTTCGTCTCAACATGCCCGGAGCGTAACCCGCGGACCTTGAAGCGCCCTGAAATACCCGTACAGGTGTCTAATAGTAGCGGGGGAATTGGCTCCGACGTGGTGCGCGGGCTTTTTGTTACCGTCGGCCGAAATGTCCTTTTCGACAAGATCACTGCTGAGCACCAATGTCTACTTTCGACCCACCCGCCCGACCGACCGCCCCCTCCAGCGCGTTCTTGGAGCGCATGGATGAAGCCGTCCAGGACCGGCTCGCGGAGGCGGAGCCGGACTTTAACCTTGGGACCAGAAGCCCTGAGCACCTGCAGTCCTGGGAGGACGCGGAGGCGCGGGTGGAAAAGGTCCGCGCGGACCTCGACCACATCGTTCGCGACCTGCACGCCCACCCGGAAGAGGCGTTTGAAGAGCACCACGCGCAAGCGGTGATCGCCGGGGTTCTTGAACGCCACGGGTTCCAGGTGGAACGCGGTGCACATGGCGTATCGACGTCAGTGCGGGCCGAATGGTCCAGCGCCGATTACGACTCGACGGTGCATCCCACGGTCGCCGTGCTGGCCGAGTACGATGCGCTTCCCGGCATCGGCCACGCCTGCGGGCACAACGTCATTGCGGCCGCTGGGGTGGGGGCCTTCCTCGGTGCCGTGGGAAGCGGCAGCGGCCGGATCGTGTTCCTGGGCACCCCCGCGGAGGAGGGGCACACCGGCAAGGAGTACATGATCCGCGGCGGGATGCTGGACGGCGTCGATTGCGCGGTGATGGTCCACCCGTTTTCCTACGACCTTGTCTCCCACGTGTGGGTGGGGCGCCGCACCCTGACCGCGACGTTTACCGGCGTGCCCGCGCACGCCTCGATGCAGCCGTACATGGGGCGAAACGCCCTCGACGCGGCCACGCTCGCCTATCAAGCGTGAGGGTTGCTGCGCCAGCAGATGCCGCCTTCGGACAGGTTGCATGCAGTGCTTTCCGACGGCGGAGCCCGCGCCTCGATCATCCCCGAGACCGCCACCCTGCAGATGTACGTCCGCTCGCTCTACACCGAGACGCTGATGGACTTAAGCCAGCGCGTGGAGGACATCCTCAAAGGCGCGGCCCTGATGACGGGCACGACCGTAGATGCGCAGTGGGACGAACATCCGATGTCGCTGCCTGTCCGCAACAACGCGACGCTTGCCCGGCGGTGGGGTGCGACGCAAGCGTCACGCGGAAGAGACGTGCTTCCGGCGGGCACCCTGCCGGATTCGCAGGCCGCGTCGACCGATTTCGGCAACGTGTCCCATCTGGTTCCGGGCATCCATCCGCTGGTGAAGATCGCGCCGGAGGGCACAGCGCTGCACACCACCGATTTCGCCGCGGCGGCGATCTCGGACCAGGCGTTTGAGGGCGCGTTCGACGCTGCGGTCGGGTTGGCGCAAACCATTGCGGACATCCTCAACGACCCGCAACTGTTAGCCGACGCGCAGAAGGAGTTCGAAGCTGCCGGCGGCGCGATCTCCGTCGAGAAGCTGCTCGCCGGCGCGGCCGAGCAGCCCTAGTAGTAGAAGGGGAATTCCTCCCAGTTCGGCGGGCGCTTCTCTAGGAAGGAGTCGCGGCCCTCCACGGCCTCGTCGGTCATGTACGCCAGGCGGGTGGCCTCGCCGGCGAAGACTTGCTGGCCCATCAGGCCGTCGTCGACCAAGTTGAACGCGAATTTCAGCATGCGCTGCGCGGTGGGGGACTTGCCGTTGATCTCGCGGGCGACCTGGATCGCCTCGTCCTCAAGCGAGGCATGCGGCGCCACAATGTTTACCGCCCCCATGCGCTGCATCTCTTCGGCCGAGTAGGTCCGGCCCAAAAAGAAGATCTCGCGGGCGAACTTCTGGCCTACCATCTTGGCCAAATACGCCGAGCCGTAGCCGGCGTCGAAGGACCCCACGTCCGCGTCGGTCTGCTTGAACCGGGCTTCCTCGCGCGAGGCGATGGTCATGTCGCACACCACGTGCAGCGAGTGCCCGCCGCCGGCCGCCCAGCCATTGACCACGGCGATGACCACCTTCGGCATCGTGCGGATCAACCGCTGCACCTCCAGGATGTGCAGGCGCCCGCCCTCGGCCTTCACGCGCGCTTCGTCGACGGTCTCTGCGGTCTCGCCGCCGGCGTACTGGTAGCCGGAGCGCCCGCGGATGCGCTGGTCGCCGCCGGAGCAAAACGCCCAGCCGCCGTCCTTCTCGCTCGGCCCGTTGCCGGTCAGCAGCACCACGCCTACCGACGGATCGCGCCGGGCGTGATCCAACGCCTGGTAGAGCTCATCCACGGTGTGGGGGCGAAACGCGTTGCGCACCTCGGGGCGGTCGAACGCGATGCGCACGGTGCCGTCGGCACGCGTGTCGCCCACGTGACGGTGGTAGGTGATGTCCGTGAAATCGAAGCCCTCGACCTCGCGCCACTGGCTGGGGTCGAAGGGCTGGGCGGTGGAGTAGCTCATGCGGCTCATCCTACGTGTCGCCAATTTCACAACAGAAGTGTGGAGAAATCCGAAGTTAGGTATTGCTTACCTCAGGCGGGGGGTAATCGTGAAAACCACGGCCTTTCCGACATCGCTCGCGTCGGTTTTTGCTTACGGCGTCACCACTGTCGTGTAAAGGGTGCGGACGATACCTTCCATCATTCTCACCCGTGCGCAAACTCACGCAATTCTTATCTACTTTAGTGCCGACTTTCAAAATCGGGTTGCGCCCGCGGGATGTGGGTTCTAGCCTCTTGGCTGGAGAACCTAAGTCGAGTGGCCGACTCTTCGGAGAGGGAGCTCGCAGTCCCTGGTTTTGGGGACAGCCCTAATTCAATGCGTGAGTATTGGATTAGCGTCGACACAAGGAGTAGTCCATGAAGAAATTGCTCGCAAGTCTCAGTGTTTCGGTGATCCTTTCCGGCGGATTTGTGACCGAAAAGGCGAATGCTAAAGACGTCACCGACTCAGATCAGATTGTAACCGTGAACAACAACAGTGACGCTGCGCGTAGCGTCTCTCCATCCGCAAAGAGCATTACAATTCGGAATGCCTCGGGAGGTGGGATCGGGGAGAAGATCGATACTCCTTCGGGGGTGCAACTCGAGTGGAGTATTGAGTCGCCCGTAGAGGAACATCAAAAGTCGTTCAGGGTAGAGGCGGATGGTCAGGTTGACCTGCATGTCGATCGGAACAGTGGCGCTCTACTCGTCCGAGTTGACGGATCTGATGTGGCGCTCATTGACGCTCCGTGGGCGCGCGACGCTGCCGGAAAGGCGCTCCCCACCCACTACGAAGTCGCTGGCGATACGTTCACCCAAGTTGTCGAGGTGAATCAACCCGACGTGGCCTATCCCATTGAAGCCGATCCCCGCGTGAATTGGGGGATTGTCAGCGGTCATATTTACTTCAGCAAGGAAGAAACTCGGCGAATGGCTGCCTCATCGGCAGCGGGGGCAGCAATTTCACCTTTCTGGGTTCTGGTTCCGCCCCCGTTCGGCGAGGTATTAGGGGCGTGGTGGGCAGACAATAGTGTTAACGTGACCGTCTGGGCAACAGCGGCGGTGGCGCAGGACAAATGTCTCGCGCTCAAAGTTGGCGCTACGGGCAGCGTTTCTCCTCCATCGTTAGGAGTAACTCCGGAACACTACACGCAGGGATGTGCTTAGCTGATGCCGATCTCTGGAGCAAATCTTCACTCTGCCAGGCTCACTAGGCGGGAGAGGGGCCTCAATCTCTCGTGGCTGGTCGCGCTGACGGTGCCCGCGTTGGGCTTGGCTTATTCGTGCATTACCAATGCACAGTCTGCAGCTGAATATTGTTGGGGCATCTCCGCAGCCGTAATTGTGTTTGGAGCCCTCTTCTATTTGGTTCCCAGGTATTCCCGCACGAAGCCCAGGCGATTTCTGCCCAGTTCCTTTGCTCCATTGTTTGCGGCGTACATCCCCGGTGTCATCGGGTTTTGGCAGGGGGGACTTTCTGCGGCTTCCTTGCTCTATCCGATTCTTCTCTACGCATTCGTTGCAGGCAGCGGGCGTCTCTATAAATGGGCTGAGGATGCCGCGCCGTAATCAATTGTTATGGGGCGTGTACGCGAGGGCCTTCACGATGTCGCAGGTTATTCCAACTGTGCTGACCTCGACGGAATCACTGAAAGGACCCATAGTGTTATGTTGCCTGCCGTTGGTCCCTGCGCGAGATCGAAGGGCTGGGCGGTGGAGTACAGCATGGGGTAATCGTACTCACGGACATTTCTAGTCAGGCGGCTTTGCTTTGATGGGCAGTGTCCTGCGAACTGGCCGATGCGCCTGCTTTATAACTCTTTATAACTACCCCAACCTATAAAGAGGTATAAAGCACCCATGCTGCCTTCCGCCGACGAAATCCTCGAGCGCGCCCACGTCGTCGCCCTGCCCATGGCCGTGAAATTCCGCGGCGTGACCACCCGCGAGGCCCTGCTCATCGACGGCCCCGCCGGCTGGGGCGAATTTTCCCCGTTTACCGAATACGGGCCCGAAGAATCCGCCGCGTGGCTGCGCGCCGGGCTCGAAGCGGCGTTCACTGGGCTGCCCGAGGCTCACGGCGAAGTCGAGGTCAACGGCACTATCCCCGCCGTCGCGGACGTCCAGCCAGTGCTCGCGCGCTACCCCGGCGTTTCCACCTTCAAAATCAAGGTGGCGGAGAAGGGGCAGTCGCTTGACGACGACCTCCGGCGCGTCGCCGCCGTCCGCCAGCTGCGCCCCGACGCGAAGCTGCGCGTGGACGCCAACCGCGGCTGGAGCGTCGACCAGGCCATCGAGGCCGCCGAGAAGCTCGGGGAGCTGGAGTACATCGAGCAGCCCTGCGCCACCGTGGAGGAACTCGCGGAGGTCCGACGGCGCACCAGCACGGCGATCGCGGCGGACGAGTCCATCCGCCGCGCCGCCGACCCGTACCGTGTGGCCGAACTCGGGGCGGCTGATGTGGCGGTGTGCAAGGTGGCGCCGTTAGGTGGCGTCGATAAGCTTCTGCGTATTGCCCGCGACTTGGACCTCGATGTGACCGTGGCCAGCGCGTTGGATACCGCCGTCGGGATGGACGCGGGTCTGGTGGCGGCGAAGCTGACCGGCTCGCGCGCGGCGGGGCTGGCCACGCAGCGGCTGTTCGTAGAAGATGTCGCCGCGCCGCGCGAGCTCGCGAACGGCCGGCTGGAGATCACCCGCACCACCCCCGATCCGGACAGGCTTCACGGGCTGCGCGCGCCGGCGAAGCGCCGCGACTGGTGGTTCGACCGCGTCCGCGCCTGCGTAGAGGTGCTATCAGTAGATCCCCAATTCCGGGTGTAAAATCGGACAATCGTGTTGGAATCGGGGGCGCGCCCGCTAACCTTTGCGCCATGTCGACTCCCGTGATCCACGATTCCGCCGCACTTTCAGACGGCGACCTCGCCAAAGCACCCGAACCCGGCGAGTGGCGCCGCCAACTCATCGGCCTGATCACCGGCGTGGTGCTCGCCGCGCTCGTCTACTTCTTCTTCCCATCCGGAGCCGCTGACACGGTGGCGCATTCCTCCGGCGCCAAGGAAGGCGTGGAGTACTCCGCAGACACCATGCGCATCGTCGCCGCCACCACCGTGCTCATGGGCGCGTGGTGGATGACCGAGGCGATCCCGCTGGCTGCGACCGCTTTGATCCCGATCGCGGTGTTCCCGCTGGCAGGCGTGGCGCCGTTCAAGGACGTCTCCTCGCCGTACGCGTCCGCGACAATCTTCCTCTTCATGGGCGGCTTCCTCATGGCGTTGGGCCTGCAGCGCTGGAACCTACACCGCCGCCTGGCGCTGATGGTGGTCAAGGTGGTGGGCACCAGCCCGAAGCGCATCATCTTGGGCTTCATGCTTGCTACCGGCTTTATGTCCATGTGGGTGTCCAACACCGCAACCGCCGTGGTGATGCTGCCCATCGGCACCTCGGTGCTCATGCTCACCGCGGACACCGTCGGCGGGATGAAAAACCAGAAGCGCTTCGCCACCGCGCTGATGCTGGCGATCGCGTATTCGGCGTCCATCGGCTCGCTGGCAACGCTCATCGGCACCCCGCCGAACGCGCTGCTGAAGGGGTACATGGAGGAGGCTCACGGCATCGTCATCGGCTTCGGCGAGTGGATGCTGGTGGGCCTGCCGGTGGCCGTGGTGTTCACCTTCATCGCGTGGTGGGTGCTCATCACCGTGTTCAAGCCCGAAGTGGACACCATCCCGGGCGGGCGCGAGCTCATCGACGAGGAGCTGAAAAAGCTTGGCCCCTGGACCTTCCCGCAGGTCGCCGTCGGGCTGATCTTCCTGGTGGCGGCGCTGGCGTGGATCTTCATCCCGCTGGGCATCAACCAGTTCGGCTGGGACTTCCCGTACGACGACGCCATCGTGGGCATCATCGCCGGCCTACTCATGTTCATCGTGCCGGGCACCGCAAACGGCAAGCGCCTGCTGGACTGGGAGACTGCCAACGAGATGCCGTGGGACGTGCTGCTGCTGTTCGGCGGCGGGCTTTCCCTGTCCGGCATGTTCACCGCCACCGGTCTGTCGCTGTGGATCGGTGAGAAGGCGAAGGGCCTGGCGTCGCTGCCGATGATCCTGCTCATCCTGGCCGTCGCCGCACTTGTGCTGCTGCTGACGGAGCTGACGTCCAACACCGCCACCGCCGCGACCTTCCTGCCCATCATGGGCGGTGTGGCAGTGGGCATCGGGCTTACCGACGCCACCGAGATGAACGTTATGCTCCTCGCCATCCCGGTGGCACTTTCCGCCACCTGTGCGTTCATGCTGCCGGTGGCCACCCCGCCGAACGCGATCGCGTACTCGTCGGGCTACGTCACCATGGGCGAGATGATCAAGGGTGGCATCTGGCTCAACGTGATCGCCATGGTGCTGATCACGCTGGCCACCTACTTCATCGCGGTGCCTGTGTTCGGGCTGGTGCTGTAAGCCCCGAATCTGCTGCGACACTTCCGCGCCCCGTCAAGAGCTTTTGGCGGGGCGCGCTAGTGTATTTCGCATGGATAACGAGACGAGACAGTACGGCCCCCAGGGTGGCGAGCCGCGCCGCGAGCGGCCCCGGCAGTACTTCCCGGACCAGTCCCAAAACCAGTACCAGCAACCGCAGGCGCAGCCCCGCTACGAGGAGCGCTACACCCAGCCCGCCTACGAGCAGCAGCAATACCAGCAGCCCTACCAGGACCCGTACTACGACAACGGGTATGAGCCGGAGCCGGAGAAGGGCACGTCGGCAGGCGCGATTGCGCTCGGCGTGTTCGCGGCGCTGAGCTTCATCGCCGCGGTGGTGCTGGCCGTGCTGTGGCGCGGCGCGGCGGCGGAGGCGAACAAGCCGCCGGTGACGGAGACCAGCACCATCGTGCAAACCACCACCGAGCGCGAGACGAAGACGGAGACCACCACCAAGTTCCCGTCCATTTTCCGCGACCGGGACAACCCCACCGCCACGCTGGAGCCGACCGAGCCGGCTCCGGATCCGAACGAGATTGAGCGCGAGATCCGCGACGGCGCCCGCGACATTCTGGACCAGCTGCGCGGCGGCGCGGACGAGTACCTACAGGAGCAGTAGATGGCAGCTATGGAGATTGCGGCGGCGGTGGCGGAGCTCGTCGCCAAGCATTGCACCGATGTGGTCATGAGCCCGGGCTCGCGCAACTCGCCGCTGGCATACGCGCTGCTCGCGCGCCGCGACGTGCGGGTGCACATGCGTATCGACGAGCGCTCCGCTGCCTTCACCGCCCTCGGTTTGGCACGAGTGCAGCGCCGCCACGTCGGCGTGGTGATGACCTCCGGCACCGCCGTGGCGAATGCGTACCCGGCGGTGATCGAGGCGCACATGTCCCACACCCCGCTCGCGGTGATCAGCGCGGACCGCCCGGAGCGCCTCGTCGGCACCGGGGCGAGCCAGACCATCTGGCAGCAGGGCATCTTCGGCCGCTACGCCGAAACGCAGCAGGTGCAATCGCTTGACGACGTCCACGCGGCCACCTTCGACGCCACCCAGGTCCACATCAACGTGGCCCTGGACACCCCGCTCGTGCCGGAGCAGCTGCCGGAGCCGGTGGGGCAGCCGCGCCGGGTTGGGCCGGGCGCGCTCGAGGGGGCGCGCGACTGGGTCGATCACGGCGCTGTGGACGTGGACCTGACCCGCAACACCCTGGTCATCGCCGGCGACGAGGCATCGGAGGTGCCGGGGCTCGAGCACGTGCCCACCATCGCTGAGCCGACCGCGCCCACGCCGTTCCACCAGGTGCACCCGCTGGCCGCGCGATTTTTCGCCCAGTCCGAGGTGGCCATCTCCCACGACGGGGGCGACTTCGCCGCCGACACCAAGCCGGAGCAGGTCATCGTGGTCGGCCACCCGACGCTGCACCGCGACGTGATGGCGCTGTTGGCGGACCCGGACATCGAGGTCGTCGGCATCTCGCGCACCGAGACGTTCACCGGCCAGCCCGACAAGCGCGGCTCGCGCGTCAACGCCGCCGGCCAGCCCACGGACACGTGGCTGAAGATCTGCGAGGCCGCCGGCGACGTCGGCGCCGACACCGTGCGCCAAGCGCTCACGGAAGACGAGTTCGGCTTCACCGGCCTGCACGTCGCCGCCGCGGTGTGCGACACCCTCGGCGTGGGCGACACGCTGGTGCTCGGCTCGTCCAACCCGGTGCGCGACGCGTCGTTCGTGGGCATGCCCTTCGACGGCGTGGACACCTATTCCGCCCGGGGTGCTGCGGGCATCGACGGCACCGTCTCCCAGGCCGTCGGCGTGGCATTGGCCACCCAGGCGCTGCGCCCGGACGAGATCCGCGCACCGCGCACCGTCGCGCTCATGGGGGATCTGACCTTTATCCACGACGCCAACGGCCTGCTCATCGGGCCCGACGAGCCGCGCCCGGGCAACCTCACCATCGTGGTGGCCAACGACGACGGCGGCGGCATCTTCGAAGCCCTCGAGCCGGGTGCGGATCACCTCCGCGGCGCGTTTGAGCGGGTCTTCGGCACGCCGCACGGCGCGGACATCGAGCAGCTGGCGGAAGCGTACGGCGCCGACTACCGGCGCGCCGACACCCTCGCCGAGCTCAACGAGGCGCTGCTGGAGCTCGAGGCGCAGCCGAACCCGATCACCGTCGTGGAGGCCGCCACCACACGCACCACCCGCCGAGCGTTGGCGGCGCGCCTGAACCGATGAGGTGGCGCCGCCGCGCGCACCAGGTGGTGCTCGCGCTCTACGCCTTTGCCACCCTCGGCAGCGTGGCCATGGTCGCAGGTCCCGCGCTCAACGACGCCCGCATCCAGGCCAACCCCGGCCGCGGCACCGCGATAGTCACCGAAGCCGGGCGCATGCGCACCTTTGTGGAGTACCAGACCGAAGACGGCCAGCTGGTCTCCCCGCCGCGCGGGCTGTTGTACCCGACCGGCCTGGGGGAGGGGCAGCAGGTGTGGGTGACCTACGACAAAACCGACCCTGACCTGGTCAAGGTGGAAGGCCGCGGCTGGGCGCTGGCGCTTCTGCCCGCCCTGTCGATGTGGGCGGTGGCCACGCTCGTCGCCGCCGCGGCGTGGTTCGCTGCCGGACGGTGGGCGCCGGAGGGGTAAAAATTCATGTTTGGTTCAACCAAAATTGGCGGCAAATTTGGATTGCAGTGGGAGAGTGCCTGATATGCGAGTGGGAATCGTGGCGGAGTCTTTCCTCCCCAACGTCAACGGAGTGACCAATTCGGTGCTGCGCGTGCTCGAGCACCTCAAGCGCGAAGGCCACGAGGCGATGGTGGTCGCCCCCGGCGCGCGCGACTTCCAGGACGAGATCCCCGACTACTTGGGCTTCGAGATCGTCCGCGTGCCCACCGTCATGGTCCCCCTGGTGGATTCGCTGCCGATCGGCGTGCCCACCTCCACCGTCGCGGCGGCGCTGTCCGGGTTCAAGCCGGACATCATCCACCTGGCTAGCCCGTTCGTCCTCGGCGGGGCCGGCGTGTTCGCGGCGCGCCAGCTCGGTGTGCCGGCGGTGGCGCTGTACCAGACGGACGTCGCCGGCTTCGCCACCAAGTACCACCTGCCCATGGTGGCGAACTTGGCGTGGGATTGGACGCGCACGATCCACAACATGAGCGAGATGACGCTGGCGCCGTCGTCGAGCTATATCCGCATGCTCGAGTCCCACGGCATCAACAACGTGCGCCACTGGGGCCGCGGCGTGGACACCGAGCTGTTCAATCCGGCAAAGCGCTCCGACGTGCTGCGCCGCATGTGGGATCCCACGGGCGAGAAGAAGATCGTCGGCTTCGTGGGCAGGTTGGCCGCGGAGAAGTCGGTGCACCGCCTTGCCCCGCTTGTCGACGACCCTGCGGTCCAACTCGTCATCGTCGGCGACGGCCCGGAGCGGGATTGCCTTGCCGAGACCCTGCCTTCGGCGGTGTTCACCGGGGCGCTGTCCGGCGAGGAGCTCGCCCGCGCGTACGCGTCGCTGGACCTGTTCGTGCACACCGGCGAGTTTGAGACGTTCTGCCAGGCCATCCAGGAAGCGCAAGCCTCGGGCGTGCCCACGATCGGCCCGCGCGCGGGCGGGCCCATCGACCTGATCAAACACGGCGACAACGGGCTTTTGCTCGAGGTGGGGACCTTCGAGCAGGAGCTTTACGACGCCGCGCGCTGGATCCTCGACGACGCCCGCCACGCCACCCTGCAGGCCGCCGCCCGCGAGTCCGTGGCCGACAAGACCTGGGCCGCACTCGGCGACCAGCTGCTGGGTTACTACACCGAGGTGCTGGACTCCTACGAGCGCAAGGTGGTCAGCCTGTTCGGCCGCGACGTGGCCCTGCCGCGCTGGGCACCGGCACGCCTAGGCCAATCCCGCAGGCAAGCGCGGCGCGGCGACACCGCGTAGGCGCATGCGCGCCGCCAAGTAGAGTGGCGAGCATGTCCGTCGGCGACCTGTCCACCAGTACCCAGAACTACCTCAAAGGCATCTGGGCGCTTTCGGAGTGGTCAGATACGCCGGTGACACCGTCGTCAGTGGCCAAGCACCTTGGACTGCGCAAATCCACCGTCTCCGACGGGGTGCGCAAGCTCGGCGAGCAGGGCCTGGTGGAACATAAGCCCTACGGCGCCGTCGAGCTGACCGACACAGGCCGCACGTACGCGGTGGCGATGATCCGCCGCCACCGCCTGATTGAAACGTTTTTGGTGGAGGCGTTGGGCTACACCTGGGACCAGGTGCACGACGAGGCCGAAAACCTCGAACACTCGGTGAGCGACTTTATGGTCGACCGCATCGACGCGTTTTTGGACTACCCCAGCCGCGACCCCCACGGTGACCCCATCCCCTCAGCCAGCGGGCGTGTTGATGCCCCCGAGGCCGTCCCACTGACCGGCGTGCAGCCGGGGCAGAAGGCCACGATTGAACGCATTGCCGACGACGACCCGAAACTGCTGCAATTCTTCGACAGTCACGGGCTCGTCGTCGGCGCAACCCTCGAGGTGGGAGAGGGTGCCCCTTACTCCGGCGCGGTCGCGGTCCGGCTTGCCGGCGCGGCGGAGGCGGTGCCGCTCGGCGAGGAAGCCACGGATTCCGTCTTCGTGCGCGTGGATGCGTAACGACGACCCCGCAGCACCCCATGCGGGCCGAACAGGTACACCACACCAAACACCACACCTTGGGCGAGCACGATCATGCCGCCAGAGGCCGTGTCCAGGTAGTAGGAGCAGTACAGGCCCACAATCGCACACGCCGCCGACATGGTCGGGGCGATGATCAGCATCGTGCCGAATTTGTTGGTGAGCAGGTAGGCGGTCGCACCCGGGATGATCAGCATCGCCACCACCAGGATCACGCCAACGGCCTGGAGTGCCACCACTGACGTCAGCGCCAGCAGTGCCAGCAGGGCCGCACCGAGCAGGCGCGGATTCAACCCAATCGCGTGTGCATGGGTGGGATCGAACGCGTAGAGGGTGAAGTCGCGCCGCTTGAGCACCAGCACGCTCAACACGATCGCTCCCAGGATGGCCACCTGCAGCAGGTCCCCACGGGACACACCAAGCAGATTGCCGAAGATGATGTGGTTCAGATCCGTGTGCGAAGGGGTTACCGAAATGAGCACGAGCCCCAGCGCGAACATGGTGGTGAACACAATGCCAATGGCCGCATCCTCCTTCACCCGGGACGTATCGCGCACCAGCCCGATCAGTGCCACCGCAAGGAACCCGAACACCACCGCGCCGACGGCAAACGGCACGCCCAGAATGTAGGCCAGCACCACGCCGGGCAGGACAGCGTGGCTTACCGCATCGCCCATCAGCGACCAGCCAACCAACACCAGCCAGCACGACAACAGCGCGCAGACAATCGACGCCACCAGCGAGGTCGCAAGCGCACGCATCATGAACTCGTACCCAAACGGCTCCGTAAGCAGCGCAATCATGCTGACACCCCCATACCGAAGCCCTGTACCAAATTGTCCGGCTCTAACACCACTTCAGTCGGGGCGTGCATCAACACCCGGCGGTTCAACAGCACTGTCTCCGGCGCGAGCTGGGGCAAGGCAACCAGGTCGTGCGTCACCACAAAAATAGTGGTGCCTTCTGCCGCGAGGTCACGCAGCAGCTCAGTGATGGTGGCCTCGGAATGTTTGTCCACGCCGGCGAAGGGTTCGTCGAGAAGCATGATGCTCGCACCCTGAGCGATACCGCGGGCGATGAAGGCACGCTTCTTCTGGCCACCCGAAAGCTGACCGATCTGGCGGTCTGCGAACGACTCAAGGTGGGTGCGCTCAAGCGCGCGATCCACAGCCGCAATGTCCTCCGCACGCGCGTGGCGGGTAAAGCCCATGTGGCCGTAGCGGCCCATCATGACCACATCACGCACTGTGACCGGGAACTGCCAGTCCACGTCCTCGCTCTGCGGGACGTAGCCCAGCACCTGCGTCTTGCGGGCGCGCATGGGGTCGATGCCGTTGATACGAACCGTGCCGCGATCCGGCTTGACCAACCCCATGATCGCCTTGAGTAGCGTGGATTTGCCCGCGCCGTTCATCCCGATCAGCCCACAGATACGGCCTGGTTGGACGCTCAAAGTTGCGCCGTCGAGCGCGACGACGTCGCCGTAGCGCACCGCAACATCGTCAACCGCGATTGCGGGGATCACTGCTTGCCCCCGTTCAAACCGTCGATGATCACCTTCGTGTCGTGGCGAATCAGATCCAGGTAGGTCGGCACCGGACCGTTTTCCTCAGAAAGCGAATCGACGTAGAGGGTGCCGCCGTACTCCGCGCCGGTGGCCTTCACGACCTGCATCATCGGCGCGTTAGAGACCGTGGATTCACAGAACACAGACGGGACGTTGTTTTCCTTCACAAACTCGATCGCGCCGGCGATCTGCTGCGGGGTGGCTTCCTGCTCAGCGTTGACCGGCCAGATGTAGCGCTCGGTCAACTTCGCGTCGCGAGCCAGATAGGAGAACGCACCTTCGCAGGTGACCAAGGCGCGCTGCTTGTCGGGGACAGCGGCGAGCTTGGTTTCCAGCTCGTCTTGCACAGCCTGCAGTTCCTGCTTGTATGTTTCGCCGTTGGCCTTGAAATCATCGGCGTGCTCCGGGTCGAGTTCGCTGAACGCGTCGACGATGTTGTCCACGTACTTCTGCACGTTCACCGGACTCATCCAGGCGTGCGGGTTGGGCTTGCCGGCGTAGGCGTCCTCCGCGATGTCGATCGGGTCGACACCTTCGCTGACCACGGCGTGGGGCACGTCCAGGTCGGCGACGAACTGGGAGAACCAGTTTTCCAGGTTCATGCCGTTGTCCAGGATCAGGTCGGCGTCGGAGGCGCGCGAGATGTCGCCCGGGGTGGGCTCGTAGCCGTGGATTTCCGCGCCGGGTTTGGTGATGGACTCCACCCGCAGGTGGTCGCCGGCGACGTTCGAAGCGATGTCCTGGATCACCGTGAACGTGGTGAGTACCACGGGGGTGTCTTTGCCGCCTGCGGCGTCGGCGCTGTCCTGCGAACAGCCTGCGAGGCCGGCAGTTAGCGCAGCCGTGGCGGCGAGCGCGAGCACCTTGGATTTCAGCATGTTGGTCCTTTTCTTTCTGTGTACTTTTCCGTGCGGTTAGAGAAGCGGCGGCGGGCCGACGCGGTGGGACGTGGCAATGAATCGGTCGAGCTTTTCCGGGGATTCGTCGTGCAGGTAGACGGCGAGCAGCCGCATCAGGTTGAGCGTGACGTCTTCCGGGTTGGCGCTGGAGCGCACGAGCCGCGCGGACGCGAGGTAGTCGCCTTCGCGGGCGGTCTCGAACAATGCGATGGCTTCGAGCCATGCGCCCATGTTGGAGTCATCAAGTCCCATACCGGCGAATAATAAAGTTCGGCACGCCGAACTTGCAAGTGTTGTGTTGTCGTACGGCCTCCGTTTGTGGGTGGCAAAGTAGACTTGCGCACCATGGCCAAGGCGGATCTGGAGAAAAAGCCCTTCGACGTCGCGGGGATGTTCGACGATGTCGGCGCGAAGTACGATACGACGAACACCGTGCTGTCGTTCGGCTTGGACAAGTACTGGCGACGTCGCACCCGCGAGCGCCTGGACTTAAAGCCCGGCGAGCTCGTGCTCGATCTGGCCGCCGGCACCGCCGTGTCCACCGTGGAGCTGGGCAAGTCCGGCGCGTGGGTGGTGGCCTGCGACTTTTCCCAGGGCATGCTCGCCGCCGGCAAGGACCGCGACGTGCCCAAGGTCGTCGGCGACGCGATGCACCTGCCGTTCGCCGACGAGACCTTCGACGCGGTGACCATCTCCTACGGCCTGCGCAACGTCCACGACTTCGAGGCCGGCCTGCGCGAGATGGCGCGCGTGACCAAGCCGGGCGGGCGCCTCGCCGTCAACGAGTTCTCCACGCCCGTCGTGCCCGGCTTCCGTACGCTGTACAAGGAGTACCTGCCGCTGGCGGTGCCGGCGCTGGCGAAGCTATTTTCCTCCAACGCGGAGGCCTACGAGTACCTCGCCGAATCCATCCGCGCCTGGCCCGGCCAGGAAGAGCTCGCCGCGGCGATTAACGCCAACGGTTGGACCGATGCCGGCTGGCAGAACCTCACCGGCGGCATCGTCGCGCTGCACAGCGCGGTCAAGCCGGCCTAGCGCACGTCCCAAAGTGGCTGGCCGCCGGACGCCGCCCGCGCGCCCTTGCCAGCCAAACGCCACAGCCTTGCGACGAGGTCCCGGTCCTCCTCGCCCACGAGATTGCCCATCAGCCGCGCCGCCGCCGGCATGAGGTAGCGCCCGCCCAGCCCGCGCAGCGCCACCGGGCCCGCCAGCGGCAAAAACTGTGGGTAGGTGAGCAGACGCGCCAGGGTGCGGGCCAGGGTGAACGCCTCGCCGTAGTGCTCGCGCAGAAGCGCCGGCCACGCGAGCGTGAGGTCCCCGCCGTCCGCGATCAGCTCGACGGCGGCGACCGCCGTTTCCAGCCCGTAGTCGATGCCCTCGCCGTTGAGCGGGTTCACGCACGCCGCGGCGTCGCCGACCAGCGCCCAGTTCGGCCCCGCCACGTTGGACACCGCCCCGCCCATCGGCAGCAGCGCCGAGGCGACCGACTGCTCCGGGGCGAGCTGCCACGCCTCGCGCTGCTGCGAGGCGTACAGGGCGAGCAGCTTCTTCGTGTTCACCTTCGCCGGGCGCGCGTCCGTGGACAGTGCGCCGCAGCCGAGGTTCACGGTGCCGTCGCCGAGTGGGAAGATCCAGCCGTAGCCGGGCTGGATCACCCCGTCGGCGTCGCGGAGCTCCACGTGCGAGTGCATCCACGGCTCGTCCGCATACGGAGACGCGCAGTAGGAGCGCGCCGCGATCCCGTAGACCTGCCCGCGGTGCCACTTTCGCCCCAGCAGCTTGCCGAAGGGGGAGCGCACCCCGTCCGCCACGATCACCCAGCGGGCGCGGACCACGCCGCCGGAAGTCTCCACCGCGCTGATCGCCCCGTCGCTGAAACGCACCCCCGTCGCGGCGCAGTCGTGGCGGACGGTGGCGCCGGCGAGCGAAGCTTCGTCGACAAGCATGGCGTCGAATTTCGCGCGCGGGGACGCGGACCCCTCGCCGCGCGGCCACGGCGCGACCACATCGCCGCCGAAGCCGTGCAGCTTCAGCCCGAAGTTGCGGTACGCGGGCACCTCAAGCCCCAGGCGCGCAAGCGTATCGACGGCCCGCGGCGTGAGCCCGTCCCCGCAGGTTTTGTCGCGGCGGGGGGATTGCGCGTCGAGAAGCAGGGTGCTCATGCCGGCCCTTTGCGCGGCGATCGCGGCGGCGGAACCCGCAGGGCCTGCGCCCACAACGACGAGGTCGAACAACTCACTCACGCGCCACATTCTGCCAGCGCCACCCGCAAGTGCACCCGGCGGGGTTATTGGGCTACGGTTAGTGCGTTACACATGGGCCCATCCAACCTGCAAGGACGTTATCTATGACGTACGGCACCACTCCGTCACCGCGCCACGGATTCAACCTGGACCTGGGTGACGACGCGCTCAACACCCGGCTCAACACCGGGCTCGAAGCGGTGGAGGAGCTGCTGATGACGGAACTTTCCCGCGGGGAGAGCTTCCTCACCGACAAAGTCACCCACCTGGCAAAAGCCGGCGGCAAGCGCTTCCGCCCCATGATGGCGCTGCTGTGCAGCGAGTTCGGGCCGAACCCCGGCGCTGAGAACGTCATCCGCGGCGCCGCGGCGACCGAGATGGTGCACCTGGCCACGCTCTACCACGACGACGTCATGGACGAAGCCGAGCGCCGCCGCGGCGTGGAATCCGCCAACACCCGTTGGACCAACACCGTGGCCATCCTCGCCGGCGACATCCTGTTCGCCCACGCGTCGCGGCAGATGAGCCTGATGGACCTGGACACCGTGGCCCACTTCGCGGACACCTTCTCCGAGCTGGTCACCGGCCAGATGCGCGAAACCGTCGGCGCGGACGGCACGGGCGCGGCGGACCCGGTGGAGCACTACCTGAAAGTCATCGAGGAAAAAACCGGCGTGCTCATCTCCTCCGCCGCCTACCTGGGCGCGCGCCACGCCGGCGCCTCCGACGAGGTGGTGGCGCGCTGCGCCCGCATCGGCGACGCGGTGGGCATGATCTTCCAGATCGTCGACGACATCATCGACATCTTCTCCGACCCTGAACAGTCCGGAAAAACCCCCGGCACCGACCTGCGCGAGGGCGTGTTCACCCTGCCGGTGCTCTACGCGCTGCAAGAGGACTCGCCCGCCGGCGAGGAGCTGCGCGGGCTGCTCACCGGCCCGCTCACCAACGACGCGGACGTCGCCTGGGCGCTCGAACTGCTCGGCCAGACCCGGGGGCGCGAGCGCGCCCTGGAGACCGTGCGCGGCTACGTCGAGACAGTGGAGCGCGAACTCGACGCCCTGCCAGAAGGCCCCGCCCGCGAAGCGCTTCGCACCATGACCCGCATGACCGTCGAACGGGTCGGTTAACCTGCCGATTTGCACCGATCGCGGGACCGTGTTGTAGAGTAAATCCCGCACTTTGAACGTGCTTGCCAGGTTGCCCGAGCGGCCAAAGGGAGCGGACTGTAAATCCGCCGGCATTGCCTTCAGAAGTTCGAATCTTCTACCTGGCACCACACGCAAACCCCGTCGGTTTCACCGGCGGGGTTTCGTCGTTAAGCAATTGCTTCACGACGTCTAAAGTGCACACCGTAACCGCCTAAAAAACCCGCAACTGCCTGGCGATTTGTGTTTGAAAACAACATCGGGTTAATCTTTCCAAGGCTTCAACGGAGCGGGTCAGAGCGAAAGCGAAGATCCACAACACAGAGGCTGTGCCCCCTTAGCTCAGTCGGCAGAGCGTTTCCATGGTAAGGAAAAGGTCGACAGTTCGATTCTGTCAGGGGGCTCTGTTGTTTGCTGGGGCCTTTTGGCCCGGCGAACACCAGGGCGGTGTAGCTCAGTGGTAGAGCAAGCGACTCATAATCGCTGTGTCGAGAGTTCAATTCTCTCCATCGCTACTCACCTCAAACGGGAGCCGAAAGGTGACCGTGGTAGGGTTAGGCGCACTTGAACGAGTGCCCTAGGGGCGTGGCGCAATTGGTAGCGCAACGGTCTCCAAAACCGTAGGTTGCAGGTTCGAGTCCTGTCGCCCCTGCCAAAACAACCTGGAGGAGTTTTTGTGACTAACCCCAACGGTCAAAACCCCGCACAGCCGACCGGCAAGCGTCAGCTGCGTGGGGCTTCTCCCGTTTCCTCCGAGGGCTACGAAGCGAAGCGTGCCCCCGTCGCCGACGACGCGGACGAGAAGGACGGCTCCAGCGTCGCCGCCTTCCCGGGCGAAGTCGTCTCCGAGATGAACAAAGTCATCTGGCCGACCGGCAAGCAGATGCTCAACTACACCCTCATCGTGTTTGCGTTCCTGATCGTGCTGACCATCTTCGTGTGGGGCACCGACGCGCTGGCATCGTGGCTGATTCGCTGGATCTTCATCCGCTAGGTACAATTCAACGCGCACAAACTTTTCCCGCCGCCTCGGACGCCGAGGAGGGCGGGATAATTTTTGCCCCGGTACCCTGGGGCGCACACGTTTCGACGGATGAGGAGACACACCCATGACTGAGGCAAACAAAGACGTTGAAGGCGCAATCGAGAACAACGAGCAGGAAATGATCGACGAGGGCGCGCCCGTGCAGCCGTCCACCGACCCGGTCCTGAACGGCGGCGACGACGACCCGGCCGGCACCGAGGGCGGTGACTCCTCCGACGAGGAGAGCGACAGTAGCGGCGAGGGCGCAGCCGAGGGCGCGGTGGAGGAGCCGGTCCAGGAGACCGACCTGAACACCATCGAGGCCGCCGAGGGCGACACCGGCGCCGAGGCAGACGCCAATTCCGACAGCGAGTACAAGCGCCGCCTGCGCGAGTACACCCGCGAGCTGAAGAAGCAGCCGGGCGACTGGTACATCATCCAGTCCTACTCCGGCTACGAAAACAAGGTGAAGACCAACCTGGAGATGCGTTCCCAGACCCTCGAGGTCGAGGACTCCATCTACGAGGTTGTCGTGCCCATCGAGCAGGCCATCGAGAACAAGGACGGCAAGAAGAAGCTGGTCAAGCGCAAGCTTCTGCCGGGCTACGTGCTCGTGCGCATGGACATGAACGACGCTGCCTGGTCCGTGGTCCGTGAGACCCCGGGTGTGACCTCGTTCGTGGGCAACGAGGGTAATGCGACGCCGGTGAAGCACCGGGACGTCGCAAAGTTCTTGCTTCCCAAGTCCGCCGCAACCGGTGCGAAGCCGGAGGTCAACGCCGAGGGCGAGACCGTCGTGGCGATGCCGGAGGAAGAGGCACCGAAGAAGCTCGCGCACGACTACAAGGTCGGCGAGGCCGTCACGATCCTCTCCGGCGCGCTGGCGAGCGTGTCCGCCACCATCAACGCGATCGACCCGGAGACCGGCAAGATCGAGGCGCTGGTGTCCATCTTCGGCCGCGAGACCCCGGTGGAGCTGACCGCCGACCAGATCGAGCGCATCATGTAGGAGCGTTTTGCTTCTCGACGTCCTCACGGCGTATCCTGATTCGTCGCGCGTGCACGCACGCGCGACGTTTTCAATTCTTGTAAATCCCCGGTGGCTGGGTCTACCCCCGGCATCCGGAAGCCCCGCGGCAGCTCATCGTGGCTGCGGGTGCTGTAACTAGGAGGTAATGCGATGGCAAAGAAGAAGGTCACCGGCCTGATCAAGCTGCAGATCGAAGCAGGCATGGCCAACCCGGCCCCGCCGGTCGGTCCGGCTCTCGGTGCGCACGGCGTGAACATCGTCGAGTTCACCAAGGCCTACAACGCCGCAACCGAGTCCATGCGCGGCAACATCGTGCCGGTGGAGATCACGGTCTACGAGGACCGCTCCTTCGACTTCATCCTGAAGTCCCCGCCGGCAGCGTCGCTGCTGCTGAAGGCTGCAGGCCTGAAGAAGGGCTCCGGCGTCCCGCACACTGACAAGGTTGGCAAGGTCACCTGGGAGCAGTGCAAGGAGATCGCCGAGACCAAGAAGAACGACCTCAACGCCCGCGATATCGAGGCAGGTGCTGCGATCATCGCTGGTACTGCCCGTTCCATGGGTATTGACGTCGAGAAGTAAAGAGCTTCACGTGGAAGGGCCGCAAGCCAGGCCCGCAAACCACAACTCCTGAAAGGAACCCAACATGGCTAAGAAGTCCAAGCACTACATCGAGCAGCTGGCGAAGGTCGACCGCGACAGCTTCTACCACCCGCTCGACGCCGTCACGCTTGCGAAGGAGACCTCCTCCGACAAGTACGACGCAACCATCGACGTTGCAATGCGCCTGTCCGTCGACCCGCGCAAGGCCGACCAGCTGGTTCGCGGCACCGTCAACCTGCCGCACGGCACCGGTAAGACCGTCCGCGTCGCTGTATTCGCCGAGGGCGAGAACGCAACCAAGGCGCAGGAGGCTGGCGCGGACATCGTCGGCACCGACGAGCTGATCGAGCAGATCAACGCCGGCCAGATCGACTTCGACGTGGCTATCGCTACGCCGGACCAGATGGCCAAGGTCGGCCGCGTCGCCCGCGTGCTGGGCCCGCGTGGTCTAATGCCGAACCCGAAGACCGGCACCGTCACCCCGGACGTCGCCAAGGCGATCCAGGACTCCAAGGGCGGCAAGATCGCCTTCCGCGTGGACAAGGCGTCGAACCTGCACGCGATCATCGGCAAGGCGTCGTTCACCCCGGAGCAGCTCGCTGAGAACTACGGCGCTCTGCTCGACGAGGTCATCCGTCTGAAGCCGGCATCCGCCAAGGGCATCTACCTGAAGAAGATCACCGTCTCCGCAACCCAGGGCCCGGGTGTCCCGGTGGACACCTCCGTGGAGAAGAACTACGCCACCAAGTAGTTCGTCTTCTTTCGCGCGCGCCGAATCGCCGTCGTCCGTTGTTGGGCGGCGGCGTTTCGCGTTGTTAGGGCAGGGGTGTGCTTCGGGGTCCGAAGAGTTGGTCGAGTGCTCCGCGGTCGGTGTTTTTCAGGTGGTACCCGCGGGGTGAGATCCACCAGGGCGCGCCCCTGATCATTGTGATGCGGCCGCGACTCTTACGCCAGGGGTCGTCGTCGTTGATCCGGTTGTGATACCTGCACAGCGGCACCAGGTTGTCCATGTTGGTCAGCCCGCCGTGTTTCCACGCGTCCACGTGGTGAATCTCCGCACCGTACGCCCCGTGGCGGCAGCCCGGAAACGCGCACACGGGCGAGACCATGCAGGCGAGGTCGCGTTGTTTCTGGTTGGCGAAGCGCTCGGTGTCGTAGAGGTTCACCGCCCCTTCCTCGGGGTGGAAGGCGGCGACCTCCAAGGCTTCGCCGAACTCTTGCTGGAGGTACTCCGCCCCGGTCATGGTGGTGCCGTCAGTCAGCGTCAGGATGATGTCGTCGCCGTCTCCCGCCATGATGCGTGCGTGTTCGGTGATCGGCACCATCACGATCGGGCGTGGTGCGGCGGCAATGACCCCGCCGGTTTTGCCTTCGACGATGCGCCAGAATGCTTCTTCCATCTGGGGTGCGGCGGGCTGTGTGGCGTCGATGTCTTGCCGCAGGCGGTGCTCGAGGTCTGCGGCTTTGCGGTCGGTGGTGTCGATGGTGATGCGCGCCCGCCCGTTTTTCGGCGCGGAGAACGCGACCTGTTTCTTCTTCGGGGTGTCATCGTCGCGGGGCACCAGCTCTCGTGCGGCGCGTTCGATCGCGCGGTACCCGCCGGTGACGTCCAACAAGGCCAGCCGCAGCCGCCACCGCTCGCCGAGATCTTTCACGCCTCCGACGCGGCGTTCGATCAGTGCGAGCTCGTCCAGGGAGAACCCGCGGGCTTTCTGCGCCGCCAAGGCCTGCTTGCGGGTGAACTTGGTGGGCCCGTAGTACACCTTTTGCATTGCGTCCCACGCGCGTGCTCGATCCGGCGCCATCCCGGCGTCCAGCGCGACGGGCAGGTCGAAGTGCCGCAGCGTCTCCATGGATGCTGCGGCCATCGCCTGAATGAATGCGTCGAACGGGGTCATGCCACGAACACTAAATCGAACGCAACCCCACACAACCCCCACGAGCCCAATCTGTGGATAACCCGCCCCAAAAAGCACCCAAGTCATCCACAGCTGCGGCAGGCCCTTGTGTTTTCCCCGTGATGGGGGTAAATTTCCCGCGCCAATAGCTATTGAAACTAATCTCCATTAAGTGTTGAAAAAAGTTTTCATTAGTTTGGCGGTGTTCCTGCTCGCGGTGCTGGGCATCACGCCGGCGCACGCGCAGGTGCAGCGCCTGGATCAAGGCCACATCGACGCGTTCAACGTCACGGCGGACGGCGGCGAGCTGACTTTGGATCTGAAGGAAGACGCCACCGGCAGCCACGTGCGCCACGCTCCGGAGGACGTGGAATTGGTCGTCGGCCAGGATGCGTACACGGAGCGCACGGCGGAGATCCCGGAGATCGGCAAGGCCGGCTATATGCTGCCGCAGACGCAGCGCTCGGATCTGATCTGGCCGGGCTGGGATACGCAGGGCGCGCGCGATATCGGCGCGATTGATCTGGAGTTTGTAGAGGTCACCGGCCCCGGCGAGGTCTACCTGTTCCAAACCGGCAGCTTCGGCTCCCTGGATCCGGTGCTCGATGGCGGCTCGACGCGCCTTGAGACGGGCTCCGTGATCGCCCAGGAGGAGCCCGCCCACGTCCACGCGAATTGGCTGTTCACCGAGCCCGGCACGTATGAGATGCGCGTTGTGGCCACCGGCGGCGGCGCGAGTTCGAACGAGGCCACCTACACCTGGATCGTCGGCGACGGGGAGGCGGCGCCGGCGGCGAAGGAGGAGGCGCCTACGGAGGCACCCGCCGCGCAGCCCAAGGCGGCGACGAGTGCTGCGCAATCGAGCACCGCAACGAAGAAGGCGGCTCAGCAGCAACCCGAGAAGCAGGCCCAGAAACCTGCGCAGCAACCGGCCGAGAAACCGGCGCAGCAACCAGCCCAGCAGGAGCAGCCCGCCGAAGAGCGCCCGGACACGCTTGCGGAGACCGGCACGACGGTGATGACCGTCCCGTTCGCGATTCTCGGCCTCGGCGTGGCGGTGTTCGGCGCGGCGATGTGCTGCCTGGATACGGCGCTGCGCCGCAAGCTGTTGGCACTTGCGGGGGTTGGGAAGTGAGGCGTGCCCGGGCGTTGGCGGCGTGCGCGTTCGCCGTTGCTCTTACGGGCTGCTCGCAGGCTCCGGGGGAGGTTGAGGGGTTGAACGTGGTGGCGTCGACAAGCATTCTTGCGGACGTCGTACAGAACGTCGCTGGCGATAACGCCGAGGTCAAGACGCTGATGCGCCGCGGTGCCGACCCGCACTCGTACGAGCCGACGCTGCACAACACGCGCGATATCGCGTACGCGGACGCGGTGTTTACCAACGGGTTGTTGCTGGAGCCGCAGGCGCTGACCCGCACGATTGATGCGACGGCGCGCCCGCAGGCGCGGGTGGTGGCGCTGGCGGAGCAGACGCAGCGCTTCGGCTACGCGCCGATTCCGCTGGTGGAGGACGCGAGCCTGGACACGGTGTGGCTGGGGTTGCGGTTTGCGGCGGATCTGCCGCGCACGGCGGTGGCGGAGCTTGAGCTTGTCGACGCCTCCGGGCCCGGCACCGCCTCCGCCTTCATCCTCGGCACCTTTGGCACCCCGGAGCTGCTGTTCGACTCCACGGGTGGCGCCACCACGCTGCCGGTGGACGCGCACACCCACGTCAGCTGGGCCTTTTCCGCGCCCGGCGTGTACGAGCTGCGGCTTCGCGCCTCGGTGCGCGACGCGGTGGACGCGCCGGTGCGCAGCCAGACAGAGCAGACGGTCACCCTCGTGGTGGGGCAGGACCCGGCGCAGGCCGCCCCGGGCAAGCATGCGGTGGAGCGCGGGCACGTGGACATCGCCACGGTCGCCGGCAACGACAACACGCAGCTGACCCTGCGCACGGACGACGAGGGCGACCTGGACCCCGCGGGCACGGTGGTTGTGGTGCCGTCGAAGACGCTGCAGCCGATCCCGCCGCAGCGCGAGTTCCGCTTTCTCGGCGACCCGGGCGAGGAGACGTACCTGCTGCCGCAGGCGGTGCTGGGCCGCCACGTCCACGGCGAGCTGGATCCGCACATCTGGCACGACCCGGCCGCGATGGACGCGGTGGTGCAGGTGGTGCGCGACGAGCTGTCCGCGGCCGACCCGCGCCACGCCAGCACGTACGCCGACAACGCCGAGCGCTATCGCGCCCAGCTCAAGCAGGTGGCGCAGGAGGTGCGCGAGCAGCTCGACCAGGTCCCGGAGACCAACCGCAACCTGGTCACCACCCACCA
Source organism: Corynebacterium faecium (assembly GCF_027257105.1). Lineage (NCBI taxonomy): Bacteria > Bacillati > Actinomycetota > Actinomycetes > Mycobacteriales > Corynebacteriaceae > Corynebacterium > Corynebacterium faecium. The sequence goes on along the minus strand of NZ_JAPYJX010000001.1, from coordinate 306,625 downwards.
CGGCTACGCCTACCTGGCGCGCGCCTACGGGCTGCGCGTGGCCGGGTTTGTCACCCCGAATCCGAGCGTGGAGCCGAGCCCGCGCGATCTGATGGCGTTGTCGCGCACGCTGGACAACCTGGGCGTGCCGGCCGTGTTCGTCGAGCACGGCGAGGAAGACGAAACGCCCGTTTTGAACGAAACCGCTGCCTCGCACGGGGTTGAGGTGTGCCCGATCTGGGGCGACACCTTGGACCCGCCGGGGGAGGGGCCTGCGCAGACGTATGTGGATCTGGTGCGGGCCAATGGGGCGTCGATAAGCAAATGTTTGAAAGGACAACCATGAAGATTCCCGCCATTATCACCGCCGCAATGATCGCGGCCGCACCCGTCGCTGCTGCCCAGGTACCGGACAACGACCCGGCGTTGCAGCAGGTCGTCGGCGCCGACGAGCAGGTCGCCCCGCTGGGCGAGCACGCCGTCATCGACGCCGGCCACGCGGACCTGGGCCCCGTCTTCGCCGACGGGAAAATGCAGTTCCTGGTGCGCGACGACACGCAGGACACGCCCGTGTGGCGCCACCTCGAGGACGTGGTCTTCGCCGTCGGCGACGGCGCGAAGCAGACCCTGCCGGAGACCGACCAGTTCGCGTTCACCGGCGCGAAGCCGGGGGCCGAGGTGTGGGTGATCCCGCAGACCGAGGTTGCCGGCGTGCCGTGGCTGGGGTGGAACTCGCAGGCGCCGTCGCTTCTGGAACGCTCCGCCAACGGGATGAGCCTGGAGTTCGGCGGGCACGAAGGCCCGGGTCAGTTCTCGCTGTTTGTCCAGCCCGGCGGGTTCCACGAGCCGCAGCAGCTGTGGAACGAGCAGGAGCCCGGCACGCAGTCGATGTGGGTGGAGCCGAACACGCACACCCACGCCAACTGGGTGTTCACCGAGCCGGGCGCCCACCTGGTGGGTGTGCGCGCGACGGTGGAGGACCAAGACGGCACCGTGCACACCGACGAGCAGGTCGTGCGCATCGCCGTGGGTGTTGACCCGGCGGAGGCGGCGGATGCCCAGTTCGGTGAGTTTCGGGCTGAGGGGCAGGCCGGCGCGGAGCAGCAGAACAACGGTCTGAAAATCGGACTGCTGGCGGGTGCGGGCGTGCTGCTTCTCGCTTTGATTGCGCTGTTTGTTGTGCGGGGCCGCCGATGAGAAGGATTGAGGTGCGCGACCTGGCGGTGTCGTATCCGGGCCGCGACGTGTTCCGTGGGGTGGACCTCACGCTGCGCGGCGGCGAGTTCGTCGGCCTGCTCGGGCCCAACGGCGCGGGCAAGACCACCCTCATGCGTGCGGTGTTAGGCCTTATCCCCGCGGACGCCGGGACGGTTTCCGCTGGCAGGCGCCCGGTGCGCAAGGTGGTGGGGTACGTGCCGCAGGCGCACAACGTGGCCTGGGATTTCCCCATCGACGTCTATGACGCCACACTCAACGCCACTCTGGGCCAGCGCCCGTGGTGGCACCGCGCTGGCGAGCGCGAGCACCGTGCCGCCGAGCGAGCTTTGGAAATGGTCAACCTGACCGACCTGGCCGCGCGACCAATCCACGACCTGTCCGGCGGCCAGCGCCAGCGTGTGCTTATCGCGCGCACCCTGGTGCGGCGGCCGGGCATGCTGCTTCTCGACGAACCGTTTACCGGCCTGGACATCCCCACCACCGAGCACCTGCTGCGGCTGTTCCGCCGCCTGGTGGACCGGGGGCTCGGCGTTGTCATGTCCACCCACAACATCGCCGAGGCCATCGATTCCTGCGACCGCTTGGTGCTGTTCAACCGCGGGGTCGTCGCCGATGCTGCGACGCATGAGCTTAACGACGACGCCCCGTGGACCCGCACCTTCTCCGTCGACGAGGATTCGCCGTGGCTGCGCGGCGTGCGAGCGCATTTGGAGGCTGCCCGTGCCTGAGATTTCGTTTGTGCAATTCCTGGCCGACATGGCCAACCCCCAGCTGGCGTTTCTGCCGCGCGCGCTGGTGGCCGCGGTGATCGCGGCGGTGCTGTGCGCGGTGGTGGGCTGTTTTGTGGTGCTGCGCGGCATGGCCTTTATCGGCGACGCGGTGGCGCACGCCGTATTCCCCGGCATCGCGGTGGCGTTTGCCTGGCAGGTCTCCGTGCTGCTGGGTGGGGCGGTGGCCGGCGCGATCGTCGCGGTGCTGATCGCCGTGATGTCTCAGCGGCGCACCATTAAAGAGGACTCCGTGATCGGCATCGTGTTCACCGCCGCGTTCGCCTTCGGCCTGGTGGTGATCTCCCGTGCGGAGGGCTACACCGCCTCCGTCAGCTCGTTCCTGTTCGGCTCGCTGACGGGCGTCAGCTCCGCCACACTAGCCATCCACGCCGCCGCCGGCGCACTGATTGTGGCCGTGGTGGTGGCGCTTCGCCCGTGGCTCACAGCGGTGGCACTGGACCGGGAGACCGCCCGCGCGATGAACCTGCCGGTCGCCGCGCTGGATCTGGCGCTGTACCTGTGCGTGACTTTTGCAGTGGTGCTGGCGGTGCAGACGGTGGGCAACATCCTGGTGGTGGCGCTGCTGATCACCCCGGCCGCCGCGGCGCGCCTGTTCACGGACAAGCTGGGCGCGATGATGTGCATCGCCGCCGCGTTCGGCGTGGCCGGCAGCGTGATGGGGGTGTGGCTGGCGTGGTCCTACGACTCGCCCACGGGCGCGACCATCGTTTTGGCCGTGACCGCCATCTTTGCGCTGAGCTGGCTGTTCGCCCCGAAGCGCGGTGCGCTGGCCGGCTGGCTTCAGGGGGTGAAACGGTGAAGCGATTCGTTGCAGCAGCAGCCGTAGCGGTGCTCATGTTCGCGGCCGCGCCGCTTGCGCAGGCCGCGGAGCACAACCCCGGCGACCCGGGCCACAGCGTGGAACTGGGGAAGATCGACCACCCGTGCGCCGGGCGCAAACTGCTCTACCACTCCCACAACGACGCGCTCTACGGCACCTACAAAAACGACAAGCTCACCGTGATGGCGGTGGACGGCCAGCAGGTCACCGACCAAGAAAAGGTTTGCTTCCGCCTCGCCCCGGACGCGGATGCCGACGGCAACGACGTGTCCACCTTGACCGTGCCTGAGGACGGCTCCTTGGACTTCCTCGGCGAGCCCGGCAGCACCGTGTGGGCCGCGCCGCAGTCCGCGGACTGGACCGACAGCTGGCGGCCCATCTGGTCTGGCCTGGGCGCCTTCGACCCCGCGCACGAGGCGGGCGAGATCCCGGACAACTTCGTCGACGACGTCATGCACTTCGACCTGGTGGAGATGGACGGCCCCGGCGACGTCAACGTGTTTTTCTCCTCGCGCGTGGGTGACCCGGAGCGGCTGTTTAGCTCCGCAGACGAGGACATGCGCACCATCACCTACGACGTCGGCGGCCACGGCCACTTCACCTGGACATTTTCCGAACCAGGCATCTACGAGATGACCTGGCAGGGCCGCGCCGAGCTCAAAGGCGGCGGGGTGGAGCGCTCCGAGCCGGTGACCCAGTACTGGCTCGTCGGCGACGACACCACCGTCGGCCTCCCCGAGGGCACCACCACCGACCTGCGCACCCCCAACACCACGGAGGAAACCACCACCGCCAGCCCGACGACGAGCGCGAAGCCGTCGCCGAAGCCCGCGCCGCGGCCCACGTCGCGGCCCACGTCGCCGCCCACGTCGCCGCCCACGTCCACGACCGCGCCAACGCCCACGAGCACCGGTTCCGCCGCGGCCGAGGACCGGCGCAAGCTCATCGAGGCCGGACATATGGATATGGCGTTGGTGGCCGAAGGGTCGTCGATAGGCGCAATGCTTATCGACGACTCCGACCCCCACAACCAGGCCAAACGCGAATCCGGCAGCTTCATTTTCGCCGTGCCCGACGCGGCCAAGAAGACGCTGCCGGAAGGCGCGCGCGAGAGCTTCCCGGAGCCGCCTGAGGCGATGTGGATCCTGCCGCAGGCGCAGGAGAAGAACCTGCCTTGGCTGGGTTTTTCCACCACCCGGGTGGGCGCCGGCGCGCTGTCGCAAGGTTCGAAGGTCACAGTGTCCATGCGCGACGTGTCCGGGCCCGGGCGCATCTACACCTGGCACGAGGACCTGCGGGGCCTGCGCGTGGAGCTCGACTCCGGCGACGCTTCCAAGCAACTGGAGTACCCGGTCAACGCGCACGACCACCAAGGCTTCGGGTTCACCGAGCCCGGCGCGTACACCGCCACGTTCACCTTCTCCGGCACGTCCGCCTCCGGCGAGGACTTCTCCGAGGACCTGGTGGCCACCTTCGCCGTGGGCGACGAGGCCGTCGCCGCCGCACGCGACGGCCGGCTCGGCGACGCAGGCGCTGGCGGGGCCGGCGCCGGCAAGGGCAAGCTCACGCTGCCGGGCGCGCTCGCGGAAGGCATCCGTTCGCTGGAAAAGGAGATTAAGAAGGCGGGCGACACGCTCGCGCCGCTGGCGCGCAAGACCAACGACGGCGGCAAAGGCGGTTCAGGGGCTGTTTCGACGCTGGCAACGCCGGCGGCGCCGGCCCAGGCCGCTCACGCCCAGCAACCGGTACCCGCCCAGGCTGCGCCGGCTCAGGCTGCGCCGGCTCAGGCTGAGCCGGCTCGTGCAGCGGAGCCATCCTCCGCGAAACCGGCGGCGCAGGCGCAGCGCGCGCCGGAACGCAGTCGAGCCAGCAAACCCTCAAGCAAGCCCAGCAACCAGCAAACCAGTAAAAGCAAGACCAGCGCCGACTCCCGGGAAGACTCCAAGTCCACGAGGGCCGCGAGGGCCACGAGCAGCCCCGCGACGTCTGAGGCATCATCCGCCTCCGACGACTACGCCCCGTCGCGCAACCCCGCCGGCGGAAGCGGCACCGGGATCCACTCGTCGCTCGACGCAGCCGGCGCGCAGCCAGACGGCCAGGCGGCGGACCCGTCGCCGACCGCGGGCGGATTCTGGGCGGGACTCGCCATCGGCGTGGGCGTCATGGCGCTCATCGGCGGTTGCGTCCTGTTCGTCGCGGCGGCGAGATTGCTGCGGAAGGTGGAGCGGAGCACGTCGTAAAGCAAGGGAACCGGAACTCTCTCCACAACGTCTAACGGGTGGGGAGGGTTTTATGGCGAGCTATATACCTCGGCCGAGGCCGGGATTCTTGGACAAACTGGAGCGGCTGAGTAGAAGCGGTCCGCCCAGGTGGCGTGATCTCAAAGAAAAGCGTCTCTTTGAGTATGACCCTTTACACGGCCACATTGAGGGCTATAACCTGCGGGGGATACATCTCGGCGTATTTGACGCGATCACCGGAGAAAAAATTGGAGAAGCCAAACGAGGGAGGAGGATCGATGTTTAAGACGTTTGTGGAACGCTGCCTGGAAGGCACCGCGCAGCCGGGTGACATCGATGACTGGGTGGATGCCTGGCACGAATCCGCCCCCGGAAGTGAGGATCTCACCCTCGACGAGTACCTCGGTTTCACTCCGGAAGAGGGCGCGATTTGGGCGCGCTACGGCTCTAGGCTCGGCGAGATCCTGGAGAACCGCCGCCGTAACCGCCAGCCCGCGTAAACCGCGATTTGGTTAAACCCGCGTCCACCCGCTAGCATTCCCTACCGAAGTTTGAACGGCCCGCAAAGGCCGAGCTCAAGTTTCACCGAAGACCGTCGGTCACTCTCGTGAGGGAGTCGAAGGCGCTCCACTTACGGGGCCGACCCACGCAGGAGAAACGCGGCACACTCCAACGTATGCCTCGTGCTTCTGCACGGGGCATTTTTGCTTATAGACGTCAGCTTCGCGCGAAGCGAACGTCGATAGGCAAGATGCTCCGGGCGGATTGAACAACATGAAGTTATCGGAAGGAGGCGTGTGTCATGGCAAACCCGAAGAACACTGCGGAACTTGCAGTTCTGAAGGAGAAGTTCGCTGAGGCGGATTCCCTCGTGCTGACTGAGTACCGTGGCCTGACCGTCGGCGAGCTGCAGCAGCTGCGCGGCGATATGGGCTTCGATGTCGAGTACCACGTCGCCAAGAACACCCTCATCAAGATCGCTGCAAACGAGCAGGGTATTGAGGGTCTCGATGATCTTCTCACCGGCCCGACCGCCGTCGCGTTCATCAAGGGCGACGCTGCTGTCGACGCTGCGAAGGTGATGAAGAAGTTCAACAAGGACCACGACGCGTTCGTGATCAAGGGCGGCTACATGGACGGCAACGTCCTGGACGCTTCCCAGGTCGACGCTCTGGCCGAGATGGACAACCGCGAGACCACCCTTGCCAAGCTTGCTGGCGCATTCGAGGGCTCTCTGGCAAAGGCAGCCGGCCTGTTCCAGGCTCCGGCATCCAAGACGGCCCGCCTTGTCGCTGCACTGCAGGACAAGCAGGAAGCCGCATAAACACTCTTTTACATCCGGGCTGTAAACGCCCAACAACAGAAAGGAAGCCACAATGGCTAAGCTCACCAAGGACGAGCTCATCGAGCAGTTCAAGGAAATGACCCTCATCGAGCTCTCCGAGTTCCTGAAGGAGTTCGAGGAGGTCTTCGACGTGACCGCAGCCGCTCCGGTTGCTGTTGCAGCTGCAGGCGCTCCGGCCGCTGGCGGCGAGGCTGCCGCTGAGGAGAAGGACGAGTTCGACGTCGTTCTCGAGGACGCTGGCGACAAGAAGATCGGCGTGATCAAGGTTGTCCGCGAGCTGGTTCCGGGCCTGGGCCTGAAGGACGCCAAGGAAATGGTCGAGGGTGCTCCGAAGGCTATCCTCGAGGGCGCCAACAAGGACGACGCCGAGGCTGCCAAGACCAAGCTCGAGGAGGCTGGTGCAAAGGTCACCCTCAAGTAAGAGCTTTTTGCTTGACGACGAACACCCCCGTCGCCGGTATCAACCGGCGGGCGGGGGTTTCGCGTGTTTGGGGTGCGGTAAAGTAACCCACCATGCTGCCCACTTCCCGCATTCTTTCCGTGTTGCTCGCCGGCGTCGGTGCTGCACTGGTGGTGGCGGGGCTGTTGGCGCCGAACGTGCTGCTTTCCGGCAACCGCCTGCCGTTGGCGCTGGGGGAGGCCACGTGGACCATCACGGACCCGAACGGCACCCGCGACGGCGAGGCGGCGCCGGTGACGCGCCAGCTGCACGTGGAGATCCAGGAGCCGTCCGATTCCGACACGGCGAGCGTGCGCGTGGGCGACACGCTGCGGGCGGGCGAGTCCGGCTCGGACTTCAATGACCTGCTCACGGCGTCGACGTGGTCGTTCGCGGTGGACCGCGTCACGGGTGCCGCGACAGGGCCGGCGGAGGCGCTTTTGGTCATGGGCATGCCCGCAACGCAATTGCCTATCGACGGCGCGTGGCTGACCTTCCCCGCCCCCGCGACACAGGACACCGTGGAGGTCTTCGACCCGGTGCTGCGCGGCGCCGCGCCGGCAGAGTTTGACGGCGAAGAAGAAATCGCCGGGCGCACGGTGTACCGCTACGCCCAGCACATCGAGCCGACGAATGTGGCCATGCGCTACGCGGACCCGCGAAACACGCTCACGCTCGAGGGCGAAAATGGCGAGCCGCAGCGCACTTTCCTGCACCACGCCGCCGACCGCGAGATCCTGGTGGACCAGGAAACCGGCGTGGTCGTGGGCATCGACGAGAAGGTGGACGACTACTACGCAGACGCGGAGGGCACCGGGGTGCGGAATATGGTCACCTATGACGGGGTGATGGACCGGCAGGACGTCGAGAAGCTTGTGCAGAAGGTTGCTGACGCGCAGACCGTCGCGGCGGACCGCGGGCTGTGGCGCGTGCTGGCTTGGGTTGGTGCAGCGTTGACCCTTGCGGGCCTGGCGGGCGCGCTGCGGCCGGGGCGTGCGGCGCGTCGCGATTGACCGCGCGCGGTTGGCGGGTGGTAGGCTTCCGGCAGCAACCGCACGAGGCGCCCAGACGGCATCGGGCAGACCGGCGGAAGTGATGGCGGGGGCCTTTACAAACGGGGGAGATTACTCTATGGTTGTTCTTTGCGCTGGAAGCCGTCTCCAGTACGCATAGAGAGCCTTGTGCAGCGGGATTGAGAAAACCCGATTTGACAAGGTGATTTTGTTGTCTCTGGGGGCGGGTCTTCCGAAGCAGACCGAATGCTAACTTATCCTGCGGAAACGCCACTGGGCCGCGAAGCCAGACGCGGTGCGGTGAGCCTCCGCCAGAGGTGCTGGAAGGACCCAACTTGGCAGTCTCAGACCAGACCATGAACATGGCTGATATCCCCGGGGCTCCCGAACGTTACTCGTTCGCGAAGATTAATGAGCCGATCACCGTCCCGGGGCTTCTTGATGTGCAGCTCGAATCGTTTGCGTGGCTCGTCGGCACGCAAGAGTGGCGCGAGCGCGAGCAGGCCAACCGCGGCGACGATGCACGCATCACGTCCGGCCTGGAGGACATCCTCGACGAGATCTCCCCGATCGAGGACTACTCCGGCAACATGAGCCTGACGCTGTCCGAGCCGCGTTTCGAAGACGTGAAGTACACGATCGACGAGTGCAAGGACAAGGACATCAACTACTCCGCGCCGCTGTACGTGACCGCGGAGTTCATTAACAACGACACGCAGGAGATCAAGTCCCAGACCGTGTTCATCGGCGACTTCCCGTTGATGACGGACAAGGGCACCTTCATCGTCAACGGCACTGAGCGTGTCGTCGTCTCGCAGCTGGTGCGCTCCCCGGGCGTGTACTTCGACGAGACCATCGACAAGTCCACGGAGCGCCCGCTGCACTCCGTGAAGGTCATCCCGTCGCGCGGCGCGTGGCTGGAGTTCGACGTGGACAAGCGCGACACCGTCGGCGTGCGCATCGACCGCAAGCGCCGCCAGCCGGTCACCGTGCTGCTGAAGGCCCTGGGCTGGACCACCGAGCAGATCACGGAGCGCTTCGGCTTCTCCGAGATCATGATGTCCACCCTGGAAAACGACGGTGTGTCCAACACCGACGAAGCACTGCTGGAGATTTACCGCAAGCAGCGCCCGGGCGAGCAGCCGACGCGCGACCTGGCGCAATCCCTGCTGGAGAACTCCTTCTTCAAGGCCAAGCGCTACGACCTCGCGCGCGTAGGCCGCTACAAGGTCAACCGCAAGCTCGGCCTGGGCGGCGACCACGACGGTCTGATGACGCTGACCGAAGAGGACATCGCCACCACGCTTGAGTACCTCGTGCGCCTGCACGCCGGCGAGACCGAGATGACCTCCCCGGAGGGCGAGATCATCCCGATCAACACCGACGACATCGACCACTTTGGCAACCGCCGCCTGCGAACCGTGGGCGAGCTGATCCAGAACCAGGTCCGCGTCGGCCTGTCCCGCATGGAGCGCGTCGTTCGCGAGCGCATGACCACCCAGGACGCGGAGTCCATCACCCCGACGTCCCTGATCAACGTGCGCCCGGTCTCCGCCGCGATCCGTGAGTTCTTCGGCACCTCCCAGCTGTCGCAGTTCATGGACCAGAACAACTCCCTGTCCGGCCTGACCCACAAGCGCCGCCTGTCCGCGCTTGGCCCGGGCGGCCTGTCGCGCGAGCGCGCCGGCATCGAGGTGCGAGACGTGCACCCGTCCCACTACGGCCGCATGTGCCCGATTGAGACCCCGGAAGGCCCGAACATCGGCCTGATCGGCGCGCTGGCGTCCTACGCCCGCGTCAACCCGTTCGGCTTCATTGAGACGCCGTACCAGAAGGTCAACGACGGCAAGCTGACCGACCAGATCGACTACCTCACCGCCGACGAGGAGGACCGCTACGCCATCGCACAGGCGGCCACCCCGATGGACAAGGACGGCAACCTCACCGGTGAGCGCATCGAGGTCCGCCTCAAGGAAGGCGACATCGGCGTCGTCGGCCCGCAGGGCGTGGACTACCTGGACATCTCCCCGCGCCAGATGGTCTCCGTCGCAACCGCGATGATTCCGTTCCTGGAGCACGACGACGCGAACCGCGCGCTGATGGGCGCCAACATGCAGAAGCAGGCCGTGCCGCTGCTGCGCGCCGAGTCCGCCTACGTGGCCACCGGCATGGAGCAGCGCGCCGCCTACGACGCTGGCGACACCGTCATCTCCAAGAAGGCCGGCGTGATTGAGAACGTCACCGGCGACTTCATCACCGTCATGGACGATGAGGGCGGCCGCGACACCTACATGCTGCGCACCTTCGAGCGCACCAACCAGGGCACCTGCTACAACCAGACCCCGATCGTCTCCGCGGGTGACCGCGTCGAGGCCGGCCAGGTCATCGCAGACGGCCCGGGCACCAAGAACGGCGAGATGGCGCTCGGCCGCAACCTGCTGGTCGCGTTCATGCCGTGGGAAGGCCACAACTACGAGGACGCCATCATCCTCAACCAGCGCGTGGTGGAGGAGGACATCCTCACCTCCGTGCACATTGAGGAGCACGAGATCGACGCCCGCGACACCAAGCTGGGCGCCGAGGAGATCACCCGCGAGATCCCGAATGTCTCCGAGGACGTGCTCAAGGACCTCGACGAGCGTGGCATCATCCGCATCGGCGCGGACGTGCGCGACGGCGACATCCTCGTTGGCAAGGTCACCCCGAAGGGCGAGACCGAGCTGACCCCGGAGGAGCGCCTGCTGCGCGCCATCTTCGGCGAGAAGGCCCGCGAGGTTCGCGACACCTCCCTGAAGGTGCCGCACGGCGAGCAGGGCAAGGTCATTGCTGTGCGCCGCTTCTCCCGCGAGGACGACGACGATCTGTCCCCGGGTGTCAACGAGATGATCCGCGTGTACGTGGCTCAGAAGCGCAAGATCCAGGACGGCGACAAGATGGCCGGCCGCCACGGCAACAAGGGTGTCGTGGGCAAGATCCTGCCGCAGGAAGACATGCCGTTCATGGCTGACGGCACCCCGGTGGACATCATCCTGAACACTCACGGTGTGCCGCGCCGTATGAACATCGGCCAGGTCCTGGAGATCCACCTGGGCTGGCTGGCCAAGGCCGGCTGGACCGTCAACCCGGACGACCCGGCAAACGCCAAGCTGCTGGAGACTCTGCCGGAGCACCTCTACGACGTGCCGGCTGATTCGCTCACCGCAACCCCGGTGTTCGACGGCGCCACCAACGACGAGATCGCAGGCCTTTTGGCAAACTCCAAGCCGAACCGCGACGGCGACGTCATGGTCGATGGCGAGGGCAAGACCACCCTGTTCGACGGCCGTTCCGGCGAGCCGTACAAGTACCCGGTTTCCGTCGGCTACATGTACATGCTCAAGCTGCACCACCTGGTGGACGAGAAGATCCACGCCCGTTCCACCGGCCCGTACTCCATGATTACGCAGCAGCCGCTGGGCGGTAAGGCCCAGTTCGGCGGCCAGCGCTTCGGCGAGATGGAGGTGTGGGCGATGCAGGCATACGGCGCCGCTTACACCCTGCAGGAGCTTCTGACCATCAAGTCGGATGACGTGGTGGGCCGCGTGAAGGTCTACGAGGCGATTGTCAAGGGTGACAACATCCCAGATCCGGGCATTCCGGAGTCCTTCAAGGTGCTGCTCAAGGAGCTGCAGTCCCTGTGCCTGAACGTGGAGGTCCTCTCCACCGACGGCACCCCGATGGAGCTCGACGGCGACGACGACGAGTTCGATCAGGCCGGCTCCTCGCTTGGCATCAACCTTTCCCGTGACGAGGGTGCAGCGGCGGACACCGCCTAAGCGCCAGGTAGCCGTCGTAAAGCTTTTGATTTTCGACGGCACGACGAACGAACAGCACACATCTAGAAGAAAAGGAATTTTTACGTGTTTGACGTAAACCTCTTCGACGAGCTTCGCATCGGCCTGGCCACCGCCGACGACATCCGCCGTTGGTCCCACGGCGAGGTGAAGAAGCCCGAGACCATTAACTACCGCACGCTCAAGCCGGAGAAGGACGGCCTGTTCTGCGAGCGCATCTTCGGCCCGACCCGCGACTGGGAGTGCGCCTGCGGCAAGTACAAGCGCGTCCGCTACAAGGGCATCATCTGCGAGCGCTGCGGCGTCGAGGTGACCAAGTCCAAGGTGCGCCGCGAGCGCATGGGCCACATCGAGCTGGCCGCTCCGGTGACCCACATCTGGTACTTCAAGGGCGTTCCGTCCCGCTTGGGCTACCTGCTGGACCTGGCGCCGAAGGACCTCGAGCGCATCATCTACTTCGCGGCGAACATCATCACCTCCGTTGACGAGGAGGCGCGCCACAACGACATGTCCACCCTCGAGGCGGAGATGTTGATGGAGAAGAAGGATGTCGAGGACGACACCAACTCCGAGATCGCGGACCGCGCGCAGAAGCTGGAGGAGGACCTCGCAGAGCTCGAGGCTTCCGGCGCGACCGCCGCTGCCCGCAAGAAGGTGCAGAACGCTGCCGACAAGGAGATGCAGCACCTGCGCGAGGCCGGTGAGCGCGAGGTTGAGCGCCTCGACGAGATCTGGACCACCTTCCAGAAGCTCGCGCCGAAGCAGATGATCATCGACGAGAATCTCTACGAGGAGCTCGTTGACCGCTACGAGGACTACTTCACCGGCGGTATGGGCGCGGAGGCGATCCAGACCCTGATCCGCAACTTCGACCTCGACGCCGAGGCCGAGGAGCTGCGCGGCATCATCGCCGAGGGCAAGGGCCAGAAGAAAGTCCGTGCCCTGAAGCGCCTGCGTGTCGTCGCCGCGTTCCAGCGCTCCGGCAACGACCCGGCCGGCATGATCCTGGACGCGATCCCGGTGATCCCGCCGGAGCTGCGCCCGATGGTCCAGCTCGACGGTGGCCGCTTCGCCACCTCCGACTTGAACGACCTGTACCGCCGCGTGATCAACCGCAACAACCGTTTGAAGCGCATGATCGACCTGGGTGCGCCCGAGATCATCGTGAACAACGAGAAGCGCATGCTGCAGGAGTCCGTTGACGCACTGTTCGACAACGGCCGCCGCGGCCGCCCGGTCACCGGCCCGGGCACCCGCCCGCTGAAGTCCCTGTCCGACCTGCTCAAGGGCAAGCAGGGCCGCTTCCGCCAGAACCTGCTGGGCAAGCGCGTGGACTACTCCGGCCGTTCCGTGATTATCGTCGGCCCGCAGCTGAAGCTGCACGAGTGCGGTCTGCCGAAGCGTATGGCGCTGGAGCTGTTCAAGCCGTTCGTGATGAAGCGCCTGGTGGACAACGACTACGCGCAGAACATCAAGTCCGCCAAGCGCATGGTGGAGCGTCAGCGCCCCGAGGTGTGGGACGTGCTGGAAGAGGCGATTTCGGAGCACCCGGTGCTGCTCAACCGCGCACCGACGCTGCACCGCCTGGGCATCCAGGCCTTCGAGCCGAAGCTGGTCGAGGGTAAGGCCATCCAGCTGCACCCGCTGGCATGTGAGGCGTTCAACGCCGACTTCGACGGCGACCAGATGGCAGTCCACCTGCCGCTGTCCGCTGAGGCGCAGGCTGAGGCCCGCGTGCTCATGCTGTCGTCGAACAACATCCTGTCCCCGGCGTCCGGCAAGCCGCTGGCGATGCCGCGCCTGGACATGGTCACCGGCCTGTACTTCCTGACCATGCTCAAGGGCCCGCAGGAGATCGGCGGCGAGGGTGCGTACGCACCTGCCGACGAAAACGGTCCGGCCCGCGGCGTCTACTCGTCCTACCGCGAGGCCATCATGGCCTACGACCTGGGCGTGCTGGGCCTGCAGGCCCCGATCAAGGTCCGCATCGACCACCTGCGTCCGACCCCGGAGATCGAGGCGGAGCAGTTCCCGGACGGCTGGGAAAAGGGTCAGGCTTGGATGACGGACACCACCCTGGGTCGCATCATGTTCAACGAGCTTTTGCCGTTCAACTTCCCGTACCAGGAAGGTGCCATGGTCCGTAAGGGCGGTGGCGGCGGCAAGGTGCTGCTGGGCGACATCATCCAGTCCATGGTTGAGAAGTACCCGATGATCACCGTCGCGCAGGTGCTGGACAAGATGAAGGACGCCGGCTTCTACTGGGCGACGCGTTCCGGCGTGACCATCTCCATGGCCGACGTGCTCATCCTCCCGAACAAGACCGAGGTCCTCGAGCAGTACGAGAAGGAAGCCGAGGCCATCGAGCGCAAGTTCTGGGAGAAGGGTGCGCTGACCGAGGAGAACCGCTACGACCGCCTGGTCGAGCTGTGGCAGGACGCCACCAACAAGGTGGGCCAGGCCGTGGAGGACCTGTACCCGGACGACAACCCGATTCCGATGATCGTGAAGTCCGGTGCTGCCGGTAACATGCGCCAGATCTGGACCCTGGCTGGCATGAAGGGCATGGTCGTGAACTCGCGTGGTGAGTACATCACCCGCCCGATCAAGACCTCCTTCCGCGAGGGCCTGTCCGTGATGGAGTACTTCAACAACTCCCACGGTTCCCGTAAGGGGCTGGCCGATACCGCGCTTCGTACCGCGGACTCCGGCTACCTCACCCGTCGTCTGGTGGACGTGGCGCAGGACGTCATCGTCCGCGAGGAGGACTGCGGCACCCGCCAGGGCGTCAAGGTTCCGGTTGCGGTCGAGTCCGGCGGTTCGTTCGCGCGCCACGACCTGGTCGAGACCTCCGTGTCCGGCCGCGTCCTGGCTGCCGACGTCAAGGGTGCCGACGACAAGGTCATCGCCGAGGCCGGCACCGAGCTGACTGAAGAGCGTATCGACGAGCTCGTGGCCGCCGGTGTCACCGAGATCAAGGTCCGTTCCGTGCTGACCTGCCAGACCCCGACCGGTGTCTGCGCCAAGTGCTACGGCAAGTCCATGGCGTCCGGCCAGCTCGTGGACATCGGCGAGGCTGTCGGCATCGTGGCTGCGCAGTCCATTGGTGAGCCGGGTACGCAGCTGACCATGCGTACCTTCCACCAGGGCGGCGTCGGCGGCGACATCACCGGCGGTCTGCCGCGTGTGCAGGAGCTGTTCGAGGCCCGTGTGCCGAAGAACCGTGCCCCGATCGCATCCGTGGCGGGCACCATCTCGCTCGAGGACGAGGGCAACTTCTGGACCCTGACCATCCACCCGGACGACGGCTCCGACGTGGTGGTCTACGAGAAGCTGTCCAAGCGCCAGGGCCTGGCCCAGGTGCGCCGCCCGATGGAGTCCAACCCGGAGGCCATGATCGAGCGCGGCCTGCGCGAGGGCGACCACGTCGAGGTGGGCGAGCGTCTGCTCCGCGGCGCTGCCGACCCGCACGACGTGCTCGAGGTCCTCGGCCGCCGCGGTGTAGAAAAGCACCTGATCGACGAGGTCCAGGCTGTGTACCGCACCCAGGGTGTGTCCATCCACGACAAACACATCGAGATCATCATCCGCCAGATGCTGCGCCGCGGCACCGTCATCGACTCGGGTTCCACCGAGTTCCTGCCGGGCACCTTGGTGGATCTGTCCGAGGCACGCCAGGTCAACGCCGCAGCTGTGGCGGACGGCGGCGAGCCGGCGGAGATGCGCTCCGAGATCATGGGCATCACCAAGGCCTCGCTGGCCACGGAGTCCTGGCTGTCGGCGGCCTCCTTCCAGGAGACCACCCGCGTGCTCACGGACGCCGCGATCAACAAGCGCTCCGACAAGCTGATCGGCCTGAAGGAGAACGTGATCATCGGCAAGCTGATCCCGGCCGGTACGGGCATTTCCCGTTACCGCAACATCCAGGTCAAGCCGACCGAAGCGGCACGCTCCGCGGCGTACTCCATCCCGACGTTCGGCGACTCCATCTACGGCGACGAGGGCTACGGCGAGTTCACCGGCGCCTCGGTCCCGATGGACGAGTTCGGCTTCGAGGAGCTGTAACACGAGGCCCAGCATTCTGGCTTAGCTAGGTCTGCGTGAAAAGCGCCCGGCTTCCCCGCGAAAGGGGAGGCCGGGCGTTTTGCTTTTCGACGCCTCGTCCTACCGGACCCGGGCGCCACGGGCCGCGCGCGTGATGCCCACGCCGCCCATCAGGGCGAGGCCGCGGACACGGATCACGGGCGCGTCGGCAGGCAGCTGCGCGACGGGGACGGTGCAGGACGGGTGGTCTTCGATGCCGAAGCCGCCCATGATGCCGATGCCGTCGTCGATCACGCGGACGTCGTCGGGCACGATGATGTCGATGCCGCCCATGATCGCCACGGCGTTGACCGTGGTTTCGTGGGCGGCGAACCGGGCTTCGCGCAGGTCGAGTGCGTTGCCGCCCATCAGGGTGAGGGAGGTGTGTGTCGGCGCCATGAGCCACTGGCCGGTGCGTTCGGACCCGCCCATGACTGACAGCGTGAATGCGGAACCGCCGCTTTCGCCTGTGACCAGCGCGTGGGATGGGGCAACTTCCCGGTCCGGGCGTTTGGCGGGCGAGAGGTCCTCCACCAGGCCGGGAAGTTCGTCGGCGTAGGTGGCGGCGTAGAGGGCGCGGGAGCGTTCGTCGAACTCGGCCATGGAGATCTGTCCGTCGGCGAAAGCGTCTTGGAGGTGTTTGGCGGCGGTGTCGCGCTCAGCGTCGGAGGCGCGTTTGCGGGGCGGGGTGGGGTTGTCCATAACTTGGACAGTAGTTGCCGAAGACGGCGTCGGCAGGCGAAAGGCACGCGAATATTGCCGCATTCTGCTTAGATTCCACGTGTGAGCGAAAAGTCGGCGAAGCACCAGCCCGTGCGGGGGTTGGCGAAGTCGGTCGCGGCGGACATCGGGACGAGGACGAACGCGACCGTCGCGGGCTTGCTTGCGCTCGCCGGCGTGACAGGGCTGGCCGGCGGGTTCGAGGAGGCGGCGCCCGAGCAAGTCGTCACCGCCACCGAGACGGCGGAGCCGCAGGAGCTGGACGTTTCGCCGTTGACCGTCCAGGTGCAACGCACCTACGTCCTCGACGGCGCGCGGGTGGTGCACATGCGGCTGACCAACACCGCTGAGCGGCCCATCTACGCGGTGCAGTGGCACCAGGCGTTTGATCTGGAGGATTCAGCGTCGGAGGAGCAGCCGAAGTTCCAAAAGATCGACGCGCGCCTCACCAGCGACGAGGACTTCGAGAGCGTCCCGCTGCCGGACAACCAGCTGCTAAACCCCGGCGTGCCGCAGGACATCGCCCTCGTGTTCAGCGGCGAAGACGCCGGCGACACGCTGGTGGTGTGGTCGATGGAGTACCGCAAGTCCTTCCTGGACGGCGACAAAACCTGGTTTGCCAAAGAGCGCGTGGCGGAGGTGGAGCTGCGATGAATTTCCGCAGGGTGTGGACCACCGCCGCGGCACTCGCGTTGCTTGTGCTGGGCATGCAGCTTCGCGACGTGCTGCCCAACGCCGCCGACCGCGCCGCCGCAAGCTTCGACTACGACAGCTCCGCCCCGGTCATCGGCGACGTGGATGACGTTCAAGTCACCGTGGCGGAGACCTTCAACGGCACTGCCTCCAACGCCGCGTGGGTGGTGGTGGACTACCAGTTCACCCAGGACCAGGAGGTGTTGCTTGGCGCGGAGATTGAGGCGGCCGGCGGGAACCTCTACGCGCCGGAGAACACCCCGGGCAACGCGTGCGAGTTGACCTACCCGGGGCTGCGCAGCCCCTGCACGCTGGTGTTTGAGATGCCGGAGGATGAGGTCGAAGCCGCCACGCTGTATTTCTATGTGGGCAACCGGATGGGCCCGCGCGTGGTGGTGCAGCTGCCGGAGACGCAGCGGCAATCCCGGGTGACCCGTGAGGCGGTGTGGTTGTGAGGAAGCTCTGGTGGGCAAGCGCGCCCGTGGCCGCCGGGCTGATGCTCGCTGCATCGTCCCAGCCCTACTTCAGCCTGGTCAGGCCGTGGACGTGGTCCCAGGAGCAGGTCATTGAGGCGGGGTCCGCGGGCAGTTTCGACCTACCGATTGCGGATTTCGACGGCGCACGGCACCAGGCCGACATCGAGGTGCTCGGCTTCCAGTCGGTGGAGGACGAAAGCCAGATCGGCCTGCACTCCCCGGAGGGATTCACCATCTGGGCGGTGTTGACGCAGTGGCACGCGCCGGCGGAGTCGGTGCTGGAGAACTGCCGCATGTGGGTGACCGGCTCGGACGGCAAGGAGTATCTGCGCAAGGACGGGCTGTTCGGCACGCCCATCGACGACTTCAGCGCCCTGCACGCCTGCACCCCGCCGGGGGAGGCCGGCCCCGTGGTCCGGGTGGACGAGATCGGTTCCACCGGGCAGCACCTCGAGCCGGGTGATCCGCGCCCGGACGAGTGGCGCAAGGTCACCCCGCTGGCGCTGCCGGACGGCGTGCAACCGGTCAAGCTGCATATCGGGTGGGACTTTCCCCACTACGCCACGGTGGTGCTGCCGGAGCCGAAGGTCTACGTGGATTCCCCTTCTTTCGGCGAGTAGCTGTGCCGCAGGAAGAAGTCCAGGCCTGAGGCGATTAGGCACACCACCACCAGCAGGTACACCGCCCGTGCGACCACCAGCAGGTAGTTGAGGACCTGTTCCGCGGCCATCTTGCTGTCCACCGGGCCGATGAGGGTGCGCCCAAGCTCGACCACGCCAAGCTCGACGCTGGTGGCCAGCATGAACACGATGCAGAAGATGGTCATGGGCACCAGCCCCGCCCGCGCAAGGGTGCGCAGCCCTTTGAGCGTCGCCTTGATGGGCCCGACCACGGGCTGCAGCGCCTCGTCGACCGCATGCTTGGCCTCGTTGTGGGCGGCGGCCTGCATGCGTTTGCGGATGCTTACCGACGCCCCCTCCGGCGCCTCCTCGACCTTCGCATCTTCCGCCTTCTTGGCGGCGAGCGTGGTGCCGAAGACCACGGCGCCGAGCGTCAGCCAAGCTATCGGGACGGTCACCAACTGGTTCAGAGCCGGTAACTGGTCGGCGAGCCACGCCCATGCGTCGCCAAGCACGCCGGTGTGCTCCGCGACGTCGGTTTTCAGCTCTTCGTAGCGGTGGTGGGCCGGGGCCAGGCTGCGGCGGGAAAGCGCCCAGTCCCGCACGGCGCTGAGCCGGTTGGTCAAAAACACCGACACTGTGGTCATCCACAGCACTTCTAGGTAGGCGGCGAGATAGGTGAATCCGAGGCCCTTCTCCGCCAGGGCGAAGTAGCCGATGATTTTGCGCAGCACTATGGTGGCGGCGATCAGGCCGATCAGGGCGGCGGTGTCGTCGATAAATGCGCGCGTGAAGTCCGCTTCGAAGCCTTGGTTGAAGTACTCGTCGTAGGTGGTGGCGCGGCGGAACGCGGCGAGGTCCTCTTTGAGCAGGCCGTGGGTGGAGTACACCGTGAGGAAGCTGATCAGCATGCCTCCGGCGGAAAGCAGGCGAACGCGGGAAGAACCGTCCTTGCGGTCCGGAAACGTCGCCGCGAGGAACGGCAGCGAGGGGCGCACAAGCCACAGCGAGAAGATGATGGACAGCATCACCATCAGCGGCGCCAGCGGCATGACAAGGCTGGCGGCGAGGCTGCTGAATGTGGAGAGCCACACCGCCAGCCAAATCACGGCCTGGCGCCCGGCAAGGCCGAGGCATACCGCTGTGACCAGCTGCGGCAGGTGGCGAAACAGCAGACCCGCCGCGCGTGCCGGGATCACCGCGGACTCAACAGCAACGTCGCGCAGCGACTGGGAGACACCCGTCCAAGGAGCCATGGCAGCAGTGTAACCGGGCAACCGCGGACACGCAGTTTGCTTTGCGACGTTCCTTCGGTGTACCTTTAGCGAGGTTTCGCCCGTATCTTGCGGCGCGAAGTACTCGAACTCCATGCGACTCGTTCACACGGTAGTTCATGCAATCGGCAGGGCCCCGAAGAAGAGCCCCCATTTTTGCATGTATGGCCGGGTGTGGGCGGGACGCGCTAACAGAAAGAGCGTGAATGCCTACTATTCAGCAGCTGGTCCGCAAGGGCCGCCACGATAAGTCCACCAAGGTGGCGACCGCTGCGCTGAAGGGTTCCCCGCAGCGCCGCGGCGTGTGCACCCGCGTGTACACCACCACTCCGAAGAAGCCGAACTCTGCGCTGCGTAAGGTCGCCCGTGTGCGCCTGACCTCCGGCATCGAGGTTTCCGCATACATCCCGGGCGAGGGCCACAACCTGCAGGAGCACTCCATGGTGCTCGTGCGCGGCGGTCGTGTGAAGGACCTGCCGGGTGTGCGCTACAAGATCGTCCGCGGCGCTCTGGATACCCAGGGTGTGAAGGACCGCAAGCAGGCTCGCTCCCGTTACGGCGCGAAGAAGGGACAGTAAACAATGCGTAAGCAGCAAGCACCGAAGCGTCCCGTAGTCAAGGATCCGGTTTACAACTCCGAGCTGGTCACCATGCTGGTGAACAAGATCCTGCAGGACGGCAAGAAGTCCACCGCAGAGCGCATCGTTTACGGCGCGCTCGAGCAGTGCCGTGAGAAGACCGGCACCGACCCGGTTGGCACCCTGGAGAAGGCCATCGGCAACATCCGCCCGGACCTCGAGGTTCGCTCCCGCCGTGTCGGTGGCGCGACCTACCAGGTCCCGGTCGACGTCAAGCCGGCCCGCTCCACCACCCTCGCACTGCGTTGGCTGGTCACCTTCACCCGTCAGCGCCGCGAGAACTCCATGATGGAGCGCCTCGCCAACGAGATCCTGGATGCTTCCAACGGTCTCGGCGCCTCCGTGAAGCGCCGCGAGGACACCCACAAGATGGCCGAGGCCAACCGCGCCTTCGCCCACTACCGCTGGTAGTCGCTGGAGCAAGGCGAAGCATGGAAACCCGGAAACTGCATACCCGCTTCCTAGGGAAGCGAGCTGGTGCGTTTCCGGGTTTTTCCAGCTGAGTCGGACCTCACGCTGCCACTTCCGCGATGTAGTGGCAGAATTGACAAAGGACAACTGACCGACATAGGCGCCGACAGGCGTCGACGACTTCAAAGTTGGGGTATTTAACGTGGCACAAGAAGTGCTTAAGGATCTGAACAAGGTCCGCAACATCGGCATCATGGCCCACATTGACGCCGGTAAGACCACCACGACCGAGCGCATCCTCTTCTACACGGGCATCAACCGCAAGGTTGGCGAGACCCACGATGGCGGCGCCACCACTGACTGGATGGAGCAGGAGAAGGAGCGCGGCATCACCATTACGTCCGCTGCTGTGACCTGTTTCTGGAACAACAACCAGATCAACATCATCGACACCCCGGGTCACGTGGACTTCACCGTCGAGGTGGAGCGCTCCCTGCGCGTGCTGGACGGCGCTGTTGCCGTGTTCGACGGCAAGGAGGGCGTGGAGCCGCAGTCCGAGCAGGTGTGGCGCCAGGCCGCGAAGTACGACGTTCCGCGTATCTGCTTTGTCAACAAGATGGACAAGCTGGGCGCTGACTTCTACTACACCGTCGGCACCATCGTCGACCGCCTCGGTGCGAAGCCGTTGGTTATGCAGCTGCCGATCGGTGCTGAGGACGACTTCGACGGCGTCGTTGACCTCATCGACATGAAGGCCCTGCTGTGGCCGGGCAAGGTCGAGACCGGCACCCCGCCGCAGATCCAGGAGATCCCGGAGGATCTCAGGGAGAAGGCTGAGGAGTACCGCGAGAAGCTGCTCGAGACCGTCGCAGAGTCCGACGAGGAGCTCATGGAGAAGTACTTCGGCGGCGAGGAGCTGACGAAGGAAGAGATCCAGGCAGCCATCCGCAAGATGACCATCGCCTCCGAGATTTACCCGGTGTTCTGCGGCACCGCATACCGCAACAAGGGCATCGAGCCGATCCTCGACGCTGTCGTCGCATACCTGCCGAGCCCGATCGACATCGGCGACGTCCACGGCACCTCCGTCGACGGTGAAGAGGAGCTGACCCGTAAGCCGTCCGTCGAGGAGCCCTTCTCCGCTCTGGCGTTCAAGATTGCCGTCCACCCGTTCTTCGGCAAGCTCACCTACGTGCGCGTCTACTCCGGCCAGGCCATTCCGGGCGAGCAGATGCTCAACTCCACGAAGTCCAAGAAGGAGCGCGTGGGCAAGCTCTTCCAGATGCACGCGAACAAGGAGAACCCGGTCGAGCACGCCGACGCCGGCAACATCTACGCGTTCATCGGCCTGAAGGAAACCACCACGGGCGACACCTTGTGCAACCCGGATCACCCGATCATCCTCGAGTCCATGGACTTCCCGGACCCGGTGATCCAGGTGGCCATCGAGCCGAAGACCAAGGCTGACCAGGAGAAGCTGGGCACCGCTATCCAGAAGCTCGCTGAAGAGGACCCGACCTTCACCGTCCAGCTGGACGAGGAGACCGGCCAGACCGTCATCGGCGGCATGGGCGAGCTGCACCTCGACGTCCTGGTGGACCGCATGAAGCGCGAGTTCAAGGTCGAGGCGAACATCGGTTCCCCGCAGGTTGCGTACCGCGAGACCATCCGCAAGAAGGTGGAGTCCCTGGACTACACCCACAAGAAGCAGACCGGTGGTTCCGGCCAGTTCGCGAAGGTCATCGTCACCATCGAGCCGTACTCCCCGGACCCGGAGGAGCTGGAAGAGGGCGAGTCCGCTTCCTACAAGTTCGAGAATGCCGTCACCGGTGGCCGCGTGCCGAAGGAGTACATCCCGTCCGTGGACGCTGGTATCCAGGACGCGATGCAGTACGGCTTCCTCGCCGGCTACCCGCTGGTGAACATCAAGGCCACGCTTGAGGACGGCGCTTACCACGACGTCGACTCCTCGGAAATGGCGTTCAAGCTCGCTGGCTCCCAGGTGCTGAAGGAAGCTGTCGCCAAGGCGAAGCCGGTCCTGCTCGAGCCGGTCATGGCCGTCGAGGTTGTGACCCCGGAGGAGTACATGGGCACCGTCAACGGTGACATCAGCTCCCGCCGCGGCCAGGTCTTCGCTATGGAGGACCGCTCCGGCGCGAAGGTCGTCAAGGCGAAGGTGCCGCTGTCCGAGATGTTCGGCTACATCGGCGACCTGCGTTCCTCCACCGCCGGCCGCGCGAACTTCACCATGGTGTTCGACTCCTACGCTGAGGTTCCGCAGTCCGTCGCTCAGGAGATCATCGACGAGCGCAACGGTAACAAGTAGTTGCCGCCCGCCCCTCCTCACGGGTCCGCACCGCGTGCCAGCGGTGCGGCGCGGATTCCGCGGAGGCGGGGCGAGAGGGCAGCGGCCGCGCTGAGGTACCGCCCAGGAACAGGACGGTGTCTGAGCCGGCCGTTACCCTCTAGGTCGATCCGGGGGAAACGGCGAGGCCGGTTTGAAAAACGGCCGCTGGAAACCTAGGATCTTGTAACTGGCACATTGTGAAATGGCTCCCGTATCCGTGCCCTGCGCTGGGCGCGGGCCGGGGCGTATGTAAACCACGTGGCTGCGAAGGTCGTAGTCACCATGAAGTCCAGGAGGACAACAGTGGCAAAGGAAAAGTTCGAGCGCTCTAAGCCGCACGTGAACATCGGCACCATCGGTCACGTCGACCACGGCAAGACCACCACCACCGCCGCTATCACCAAGGTGCTGGCTGACGCTTACCCGGAGGAGAACAAGGCTTTCGCTTTCGACTCCATCGATAAGGCTCCGGAGGAGCGCGAGCGTGGCATCACCATCAACATCTCCCACGTGGAGTACAACACCCCGAAGCGCCACTACGCTCACGTGGACGCCCCGGGCCACGCCGACTACATCAAGAACATGATTACCGGCGCTGCTCAGATGGACGGCGCAATCCTCGTGGTTGCTGCTACCGACGGCCCGATGCCGCAGACCCGCGAGCACGTGCTGCTCGCTCGCCAGGTCGGCGTTCCGTACATCCTCGTCGCTCTGAACAAGTGCGACATGGTCGACGATGAGGAAATCATCGAGCTCGTCGAGATGGAGGTCCGCGAGCTGCTGGCCGAGCAGGAGTACGACGAGGACGCTCCGATCGTCCACATCTCCGCTCTGAAGGCTCTCGAGGGCGACGAGAAGTGGGTTCAGTCCGTGCTGGACCTCATGCAGGCTTGCGACGATGCCATCCCGGATCCGGAGCGCGAGACCGACAAGCCGTTCCTGATGCCGATCGAGGACATCTTCACCATTTCCGGCCGCGGCACCGTGGTTACCGGTCGTGTGGAGCGTGGCGTACTCAACCTCAACGACGAGGTGGAGATCATCGGTATCCGCGAGAAGTCCCAGAAGACCACCGTCACCTCCATCGAGATGTTCAACAAGCTTCTCGACACCGCTGAGGCTGGCGACAACGCAGCTCTGCTGCTCCGTGGCCTGAAGCGCGAGGACGTCGAGCGTGGCCAGGTTGTCATCCACCCGGGCGCTTACACCCCGCACTCCAAGTTCGAGGGTTCCGTCTACGTCCTGTCCAAGGACGAGGGTGGCCGCCACACCCCGTTCTTCGACAACTACCGTCCGCAGTTCTACTTCCGCACGACCGACGTCACCGGCGTTGTGAAGCTGCCGGAGGGCACCGAGATGGTCATGCCGGGCGACAACGTCGAGATGTCCGTCGAGCTGATCCAGTCGGTCGCTATGGACGAGGGCCTGCGCTTCGCTATCCGCGAGGGCTCCCGCACCGTCGGCGCTGGCCGCGTCACCAAGATCCTGGACTAATTCCAGACCTGGTGTAACCAGCTGACGTAAAAGCCGTCTTCCCCGCCGGGGAAGGCGGCTTTTCGCATGCGCTAGGCTCTCATGCGTGCACGACCCCACCCGAATCCCACGCCTGACCCAGGCGCTGCAGCGTGCCTGGGAGGGCCAGCCGGACCTGAACTTCGCCCAGCTCATCGGCGTGCTGCAAAACCGCGGCCTAGGGTGGGGCACAACCGACGACGAGACCATGGAGCTCTTTGCAGCGATGGAGCGCGAGCACCCCTCGCTTATCGACGCCACCGCCGGCCCCCACACCATCACCACCCTCAACCCGCCACACCTGGTGACCATCACGGGCGGCTATGTGGTGGTGCGCAGCGGCATCGATCCCGAACGTATGCCATCTGTGTGGCGGATGGGCGGGATGCGCAAGACCGGCCCCGGTCTCCCGTTGGTTGTCTCTGACGAGGAAGGCGTGGAGCACCGCCTGGGGATTGTGTCGTTGGTGGAGCGGATTGCGGGGGAACCGGAGGCGTCGATAAGCATCGCGCAATCGGCGGTGGGCAGTAGGCGCTGGCTGGTCCAGTTCAGCGACGGCGCGCGAGCCGTGGTGGGGCAGCGCATCCGCCTCTGGCGGGTAGACGGGCGGGCAGTGGACACCAAACGTATCGCCTGGAGCGAGATTCTGCGCTGCGAACCTGGTGCGGAGATGGAAATAGCCCCAGCGGGCGGCGGGATGCCGGTCTCGCTGGGGCTGGTGCAGCTCGTGCTGGAGTTGGAACGCTAGGCGGTAACCCGATCCAGCTGGAGCTTCCACACCGAGTCAATGTCCATGGTGTGGTTGGCCATGCGGAAGTCCTGATCCGCGGCCTCGATGATGCGCACGGCATCATCGAGCGGGTACTCCGGGTTGGCAAAGACGGTGAACGTCGCGGTCGGGCGCTGGCCCACCATCGCCACCTTGCTGGACGCGCGACGGATCTCGTTGGCATGCTCCAGGGAGGAGCACGCTGCCTCGGCAACCCGCTGGACGTTGATGACAGTCTCGCCGTGCTCCGGATCCGCAGGCAGGATGCCACGGTTCGAAAACGCGCGGGACCGGATGTTCGCCAGCAGGATCCACAGGCCTAGGATTGCCGCCACGACAGCGCCGATGATCAGCGCGGTGATGTAGTGGTCCTGGTAGGCCAAGTCGATCAGGCGGGTGCGGTCGAGGTAGTCGGCCGCGTCGACGAGGTAGGGGATCTGCCAGTACTCGGCGACTGGGAAAAGGCCAGCGGCGATCAACAGCAAACTGAGCAGGAAGAGCACTAGGCGGTTGAAGAAGCTGAGTGTCTTCGTCATCGCGTCACCTCCGGGGTCGTCGTGGTGGTGGGCGCGGACTCCGTAGTGGTCTGGGGCGCGCCTGAACGCTGGGCAGTCGATTGCTGCGTAGCAGGGCTGGGCAGCAACTTCACCGACACAGCCGGCGGTGTCTGCAGGGCATGGAACTCACCGTTCAAGGATTGGGTGATGCGCTCCTGCATGGCGGCGCCGGATCCGTCGTCGACTACTTGCACCCTCACAGACTTGCGGTTCGCCTTCGTGCTCACCTGTTCGCCGCCGAGGTCCCCGCGGGTGGTGAACGTGGCCTTGCGGGCGATGTCCACCGGGCGGGTCCAAATGGAGGCGGGGGAGTTCACCCGCACGTAGCCGTGCGGGCGCGGCTTGAACGTGAAGAACAACAGGATCAGGCCGAGCAGCACGAGAATGATGCCCACGACAACTGCCGTCACATCGGCCTCAAAGGAACCGAGGAAGTCCCAGGTGCGGCCCAGCCAGGAGTCCGACGGGGCCTCGTCGCCGTAGAAGTGGTACCACAGGTCGCGCGCCGCGACGCCAGCCAGCGCGAGCAGCAGCAGGCTAATCAGCACCGCGAACCAGCGCGAGGCCGGGTTGCCCAGCGGCTCGTCGCCCGGGTGCGGGCCCACTGCTTGAGCTGGGGGTGCGGTGTTAGCGGGAGCGGTCATAGTACTTCACCACCGGTTCAATCGTGATCTGCTTAAGCGGCTTCGGCGCGGGCGCCGTGGGTACCACTACCGGCTGTGGCGCAGGTGCGGAGGAAATCGGGGCGCGCGCCACCGGCTCCACCACGATGGGCTTGAGCGGCGGGCGGTTGACCGTGATCTCCTTCAGCGGAGCGCGGCGCGGCAGCGGCACCTTGCGGGGCTGGGCGAAACGCTGGACGTCCACAGGCTTGAGCGCCTGCAGTGGGGGCAGCTGCGGATGGCGGGCGACAAGCTCGTTCGCCTGCGGCGACCACGGCTGCACCGGTTCCGGCGGGAACGGGACCCGCGCCTCCGTCGGAGAGGTGTGGATGGCAGCGAGGCGCTGCGGCTCCGGCACCTCGGGAGAGAACGTGCGCACTGGCTCCGGGGTCTCCGGAGTAAACGTGCGCACCGGCTCCGGCTGATCCGGGTGCTCCACCTCGATGGGGGCGGGGACGACCACATCCCGCATGTCTTCGACGAGCGAGCGCGCCTCGATCGGCATGAGCTGCTCGAGCGGCTTGGTCACGGGGTGCTCCACGCGGGTCTGGGAGACCTCGATGGGGGTCGGGATCACGAAGGCTTCGTGCTCCGCCACCTGGTCCCAGGTCACGCGGCCGGTGTCGGGGAGGGTTTCCACATTGGCCACTGTGACCTTCACGCGCGAGACGTCCAGGCCCACCATCGTGCGGATGTGCGCGATGATGGTTGCGCGCACAGCGTCGGTGATGGCAGCTACCGGGGCGGGGTAGGAGGTGGCAATCTCGGTGTCCACCGCCACTGTGCCCGTCGCCTGGTCCAGCCGGGCGTGGATGCGCGGGAAGCTGCGTCCCGCGAGCCCGGCCAGCTTTGCGTCGATGGTCCGGCATCCCGGCACCGCCGCAGCTGCCACCTCAGCGACGCGCTCGATGGTGCGCTCACTGACGTGGTAGAAGGAATTATCCATTAGCTTCGGCCTCTGCCGGTGCCGTTACTCAGGGCCGCGGACAGGTCCAGACGGCCGTCGAGCTGGGCCCCGACAACCCCGCCGATGATGGTGAACAGCAGCAGCCAGAGCAGGCCCGGCCAGCCGCCGAAGGTGACAAAGAAGGCGACAACGATACCGATCACGATGCCGGTCAGCGCCTTGTTAGCAAAAAGATTCATAATAAAACCACGTTTCGGGTTATGAGGTTGGGGCGGGCAGCGCAGCGGCGGGAACCGCTACTGCGCGTCGCCTGCGACAACGTCCACGAACTCCGCGTCGGATGCGCCGAGCACTGCAGTGCGGACATCCTCGGCTACGTCCTGCACCTTCCGGCCGGAGGCGACATCGAAGACGAAGTGCACTTCGAAGCCGTTTCGGCCGTCCCGCGTCACGGCTTTCACGCCTTCGATGCGGGTGTTGGGCAGGTAGGTCGCGATCTCGCCGACGCGGCCGCCGTGCAATGCGGCGACCCCGTCGACAGCGACGGCGGCATCGCGGACGCCCTCCGCAACCTCGCGGCTAACGGGGGTGTAGGCCATGGCTTACTGGTTGATCGGCTGGTTGACAGCCTGGTAGTTCGCGTTGGTGTCCTCGAGCTGCTCGGCGCCCTCCTGCTCCGGCAGGTGCACGTCGTGCACGGTGACGTCCACGCGGTCCACGATCAGGCCGGTCATGCGGGTGATGGCGACGGTGACGTTCTCGCGGATAGCGTTAGCCAGCTCGTGGATGGCCACGCCGTACTCGGCGATGATGGCGACGGCGACGGAAGCGTGGCCGTCCTCGACCGCCACGTTGACGCCCTGCTGGACGTTGGTGGAGGAGGTCAGGGACTCGCGCACAGCGCCCCACATGCGGGCAGCGCCGCCGCCCAGGTTGTTCACACCGGAGACCTCACGGGCAGCGATGCCTGCGATCTTGCCCACAACGTTGTCGTCGATGACGGTGGAGCCGTGCTCGGTCTCCAGGTTCTCGTTGCGCGGGCGGACCTGCTCCGGCTCCACTGCGGTAGAGGAGGAAGCCGGGGTGTTAGCGCCGGTGGTCTTTGCGGTGTTTGCAGAGGTCTCGTTAACGTTCTTGTCGGCCATGACGGTCCTTTCAATCTGTAAATACTGTGCATCCGTGACCTCCGGATGTGAGGCGCACGGTCTGGAAATAAAGGGTACACAGATCTAATCGCTCGGGCTGGGGTGAGGAGAAGGTGATACCAAGTTGCAATATTCGTGGGCTCGCCGGAGGTTCGTCGTGAAGCGGGGCTTGTGCTTCCTGCAACCTTGTGTTTTAATACCCGGGTTGCCTTGACATGGGCCGGGCGAAACCGGCCGGTGGCCAGGCAAGCATGACACCTTCCAACCGGAAGAAACCGGAGAAGGGCCATGGCAAATTCACAGCGGCAGTACGCAAGGGTCACGCGCCCTTCCGAGTCTGACACCCAGGCATGTGCTTATGGACGGGCACGCCTTGGCGGAAGCACTGAAACAGCATGAATTTGCTCGGTCACCTTCCGGACGTGTCATGGCAGTCAGAAACGACACTGGCGTTGAGCCAAGGGCCCAGCCCGGACAACGTTATAGAGAAACTAGAAGCTACAAACCCCACCGCTTCGCCCGTTTCTCACTCCGTTCGAAATGAGCGGGAGAGAATAAGGACGAACGTGGGGATGCGAGGAAGAGGTAAGCGTGGCGGGACAGAAGATCCGCATCAGGCTCAAGGCTTACGACCACGAGGCGATCGACGCATCCGCGAAGAAGATCGTCGAGACGGTCACCCGCACGGGTGCCCGCGTCGTGGGCCCGGTGCCGTTGCCCACCCAGAAGAACGTGTACGCCGTTATTCGTTCTCCCCACAAGTACAAGGATTCTCGCGAGCACTTCGAGATGCGCACTCACAAGCGCCTCATCGACATTCTCGACCCGACGCCCAAGACGGTGGACGCGCTCATGCGCATCGACCTGCCAGCAAGCGTCGACGTGAACATCCAGTAGAGCAATCCCCAACGTAAGTAGTGGAGAACTAACAACATGTCTGAGAACCAGATCAAGGGCATTCTGGGCAAGAAGCTCGGCATGACCCAGATCTTCGACGAGGACAACCGTGTTATCCCGGTTACCGTCGTCGAAGCTGGGCCGTGCGTGGTCACCCAGATCCGTACCCCTGAGACCGATGGCTACTCCGCCATCCAGATCGCCTACGGCGACATCGATCCCCGTAAGGCAAAGAAGCCGCAGGCCGGCCACTTCAAGAAGGCCGGCGTGAACCCGCGCCGTTTCGTCGCCGAGATCCGCATGGAGGACACCTCGGGCTACGAGCTCGGCCAGGAATTCAACGCAACCATCTTCGAGGGCGACACCTACGTGGACGTTGCCGGCACCACCAAGGGCCACGGCTACGCCGGCGCCATGAAGCGCCACGGCTTTGCCGGCCAGGGTGCCGCACACGGTAACCAGGCTGCGCACCGCCGCGTGGGCTCCATCGGCGCCTGCGCAACCCCGGGCCGCGTGTTCAAGGGCACGCGCATGGCAGGCCGCATGGGCGGTAACCGCGTTACCACCCAGAACCTGAAGATCCAACGCATCGACGGCGACAACAACCTCATCCTGATCAAGGGCGCCATCCCGGGCGCAAAGGGTTCCGTTGTCACCGTCAAGACCGCAGTGAAGGGCGGTGCTCACGCATGACGAACCTGACGCTTGACGTCCACACCGCTGACGGAGCCACCAAGGGCTCTGTCGATCTCCCGGCCGAGTTCTTCGACCGCGAGGCTTCCGTGGCGCTGATGCACCAGGTTGTGAACGCACAGCTTGCTGCAGCTCGCCAGGGCACCCACGCGACGAAGACCCGCGGCATGGTTTCCGGCGGCGGCAAGAAGCCGTTCCGCCAGAAGGGCACCGGCCGCGCACGCCAGGGTTCCACCCGTGCGCCGCACTTCACCGGCGGTGGCACCGTGCACGGTCCGCAGCCGCGTTCCTACGCGCAGCGCACCCCGAAGAAGATGATCAAGGCTGCCCTCGCAGGCGCTTTGACTAACCGCGCACAGAACGAGCGCATCCACATCGTGGAGGACCTGGTTCCGGGCCAGACCCCGTCGACCAAGTCCGCCCGCGCTTTCATCGAGCGCCTCACGGACCGCAAGTCGGTTCTGCTGGTGATCGGCCGTGATGACGTGAACTCCCGCCTTTCCGCAAGGAACCTGCCGGGCGTTCACATCATTGAGCCGACCCAGCTGAACGCATACGACGTACTCAACGCTGACGATGTCGTGTTCTCGGTCGAGGCGCTGCACACCTTCGTCAACCGCGGCAAGGAGCTCGCTACCGCCGCTGCGGAGGAGGAGAAGTAAATGGCTAAGATCGCGAACCCGCGCGACATCATCATCGCGCCCGTGCTCTCCGAGAAGAGCTACGGCCTGATGGAGCAGAACACCTACACGTTCTTCGTCGCTCCGTCGGCCAACAAGACCCAGATCAAGATTGCCGTGGAGCAGATCTTCGGCGTCGACGTCGCATCGGTGAACACCGCTAACCGCGAGGGCAAGCGCAAGCGCTCCCGCACCGGCTACGGCCAGCGCAAGGACACCAAGCGCGCCTACGTCACGCTCCGCGAGGGCAGCGACTCCATCGACATCTTCGGAGGTGCGACGGCCTAACGGCTATCGCACAGCGAAGAGGACGATAGAAAAGGAACCATTATGGCTATTCGCAAGTACAAGCCGACAACTCCGGGTCGCCGTGCCAGCTCCGTTTCCGCGTTCGAGGAGATCACTCGCTCGACCCCGGAAAAGTCGTTGCTGCGCCCGCTCCCGAAGAAGGGTGGCCGTAACTCTCACGGCCACATCACCACCCGTCACCGCGGCGGCGGCCACAAGCGCCGTTACCGCGTGATCGACTTCCGCCGCTCCGACAAGGACGGCGTGCTGGCAAAGGTCGCTCACATCGAGTACGACCCGAACCGCACCGCAAATATTGCGCTGCTGCACTACTACGACGGCGAGAAGCGATACATCATCGCTCCGAAGGGCCTGACCCAGGGCACCGTCGTCGAGGCTGGTCCGAACGCCGACATCAAGGTCGGCAACAACCTGCCGCTGCGCAACATCCCGACCGGTACGACCATCCACGCTGTGGAGCTCAAGCCGGGCGCTGGTGCCAAGCTCGCCCGCTCCGCCGGTGCGTCCATCCAGCTGCTGGGTAAGGAAGGCAACTACGCAGTCCTGCGTATGCCGTCTTCCGAGATCCGTCGCGTGGACATCCGCTGCCGCGCCACCATCGGTGAAGTCGGCAACGCCGACCAGATCAACATCCGCTGGGGCAAGGCCGGCCGCATGCGCTGGAAGGGCTGGCGCCCGACCGTGCGTGGTGTGGTCATGAACCCGGTCGACCACCCGCACGGTGGTGGCGAGGGCAAGACCTCGGGTGGCCGCCACCCGGTGTCGCCGTGGGGCCAGAAGGAAGGCCGCACCCGCAACCCGAACCGTTATTCCAACAACATGATCGTGCGGCGCCGCCGCTCGAAGAAGCGCTAAGAGGAGGTAAACAGACATGCCACGTAGCCTGAAGAAAGGCCCGTTCGTCGACGAGCACCTCCTCAACAAGGTGGACGCTCAGAACGAGGCTGGCACCAAGCAGGTCATCAAGACCTGGTCGCGCCGTTCGACCATTCTCCCCGATTTCATCGGTCACACCTTCGCCGTCCACGACGGCCGCAAGCACGTGCCGGTGTTCGTCGACGAGTCCATGGTCGGCCACAAGCTCGGCGAGTTTGCACCGACCAAGACCTTCAAGGGTCACGTCAAGGAACAGAAGGGACGTCGATAAGCAATGGCTGACACCATCACCACTGCATCCGCGACGGCCAAGTTTGTCCGCGTCTCGCCGATGAAGGCCCGCCGCGTGCTGGCACTCGTCCGCGGCAAGGACGTTGCCGAGGCCCTCGCGATCCTGAAGTACGCACCGCAGGGTGCTGCCAAGGACGTTGCGAAGGTTGTCGCCTCCGCAGCGGCCAACGCTGAGAACAACTTCGGCCTGGACCCGCGCACGCTCGTCATCTCCGAGTGCTACGCAAACGAGGGCCCGACCATGCGCCGCTACCAGCCGCGCGCCCAGGGCCGCGCCTTCCAGATCCGGAAGCGCACCTCCCACATCACCGTTGTTGTCGAGTCCAAGGAAGGGGCCAAGTAATGGGCCAGAAGATTCACCCGCACGGCCTGCGCCTGGGTATCACTTCCGACTGGAAGTCCCACTGGTACGCCGACAAGAACTACGCTGACTACGTTGCGGAGGACATCAAGGTCCGCGAGTACCTCGAGAAGAACCTCGAGCGCGCCGGCATCTCCGACATCGTCATCGAGCGCACCCGCGACCGCGTGCGTGTGGACATCCACACCGCTCGTCCGGGCATCGTCATCGGCCGTCGCGGCGCAGAGGCAGACCGCATCCGCCGCGAGCTGGAGAAGCTCACCGGCAAGATGGTCGCGCTGAACATCATCGAGGTCAAGAACATCGATGCCGACGCAACCCTGGTTGCACAGTCCATCGCTGAGCAGCTGGTCAACCGTGTCGCGTTCCGTCGCGCCATGCGTAAGGCCATCCAGTCCGCGATGCGCAACCCGCAGGTCAAGGGCATCAAGGTTATGACGTCCGGCCGTCTCGGCGGCGCGGAAATGTCCCGTGTCGAGCGCTACCACGAGGGTCGCGTTCCGCTGCACACCCTGCGTGCAGAGATCGATTACGGCACGGCAGAAGCACACACCACCTTTGGCGTCATCGGCGTCAAGGTGTGGATCTACAAGGGCGACGTCGTGGGCGGTGTCCGCGAGTCCGAGCTCAACGCTCCGAAGAACGAGCGCGGTGGCCGTGGCGACCGTCGCCCGCGCCGCGGCGGCCAGCGTCGCCAGCGTGCAGAGCAGAAGAAGGAGGGCTAATTCATGCTCATCCCTAAGCGCGTGAAGTACCGCCGTCAGCACCGTCCGCACCGCACGGGCGTGTCCAAGGGCGGCAACAAGATCACCTTCGGCGACTACGGCCTGCAGGCGCTCGAGCCGGCGTACATCACCAACCGCCAGATCGAGTCCGCACGTATCGCCATCAACCGCCACGTCAAGCGTGGTGGCAAGGTGTGGATCAACATCTTCCCGGATCGCCCGTTGACCCAGAAGCCGCTCGGCGTGCGTATGGGTTCCGGTAAGGGCCCGGTGGAGAAGTGGGTGGCCAACGTCAAGCCTGGCCGCATTCTTTTCGAAATGTCCTACCCGAACGAGGAGACTGCAATCGAGGCTCTGCGCCGCGCTGGCGCGAAGCTGCCGTGCAAGGTCCGCGTGATTAAGAAGGAGGACCAGTTCTAATGGCAACCGGTACCCCCGCATCTGAGTTCCGCGAGCTCAACGACGATGAGCTGCGCACCCGTCTGACCGAGGCGAAGGAGGAGCTGTTCAACCTGCGCTTCCAGCTCGCGACCGGCCAGCTCACCAACAACCGCCGCATCTCCACCGTGAAGCGCGACATCGCTCGCATCTACACGGTGCTGCGCGAGCGCGAGCTCGGCCTGTCCGTTGTCCCGGAGTCCACGGGAGCTGAGGCATAACCATGAGTGAGGCAAACGTGACTGAGAACACCAAGGTCAAGGCAGTGCAGAAGCGTCGTCGTGGCTACGTTGTGTCCGACAAGATGGACAAGACGATCGTCGTCGAGGTTGAGGACCGCAAGTCCCACGCCCTGTACGGCAAGATCGTGCGTACCACCACCCGCGTGAAGGCACACGACGAGGAGAACACCGCCGGCATCGGCGACCTCGTCCTCATCGAGGAGACGCGTCCGCTGTCCAAGGACAAGCACTTCCGTCTCGTCGACATCATCGAGAAGGCTCGCTAAGAGCACCTAGCTTTTCGACGTCGTACCCGTCCAACCTCGTGTTGGGCGGGTTTTTCGTGTGTTTGACAACTGTTCATCTGGATTTCGGCGCTCATTTACTCGTGTTGAGTAACTTCTTCCAGGCCAAACTCTGTTTACGTTTCCCGGGAGAACTCATGCCTATCAAGGGTATGTTCCAGTCCAAGCGCTCGTCTTTGACCTGTACCTACAAGTGCGGCAACGCGTGTGCTGGCGATTGCACCAACGATTCCGACAACCCGTACTTCGGCGACCTGATGTCCCGCCGCGGCGTGCTGAAGGCATTCGGTGCTGGCACCGTGACCCTCGGCGGCGGCGCACTGCTCGCCGCCTGCGGCGTCGACGAGGATGTGGCGGAAACCACCGAATCCGCGACGGCCACCTCCACCAGCACCGAGGTCGCGAAGGCTGAGATCAAGCCGGCTGCTGGCATGCGTTTCGACGGCGTGCAGCCGAACGAGAAGGACGAGGTTGTCGTCCCGGCGGGCTACGACACCTCTGTGCTGATCGCCTGGGGCGACCCGGTGTACGAGGACGCGCCTGAGTTCGACCCGAACAACCAGACCGCCGCAGCTGCAGCCCGCCAGTTCGGCTTCAACAACGACTTCGCCGGCCTGATGGAGCACCCGACCGACAAGAACCGCATGCTCTACGTCTGCTCCCACGAGTACTCCACTGAACCGCAGATGCTGCCGAACTACGATCCGGAGAACCCGACGGACGAGCAGATCAATATCGGCATTGCCAGCCACGGCCACACCGTCCTCGAGGTGTCCAAGGACCCCAAGACCGGTGAGCTCAAGCGCGAGTTCGGCCCGCTGAACCGCCGCATCACCGGCGAGACCGAGTTCAAGATCGTCGGGCCGGCTGCCGGCCACGACCTGCTCAAGACCTCCGCCGATCCGACCGGCACCACGGTCTTCGGCACCTTCAACAACTGCTCCGGCGGTGTGACCCCGTGGGGCACCTTCCTTTCTGGCGAGGAGAACATCGACCAGTACTGGGCCAACGCCGCCGCCGTCACCGGTGAGCGCCCGGCCGCGGACGTGAAGCGCTTCGGCGTGTCCGAGGACGCGTCGCAGCGCAAGTGGGAGCGCCTGCACGACCGCTTCGACCTGGCGAAGGAGCCGAACGAGTTCAACCGCTTCGGCTACCTGGTTGAGATCAACCCGTACGATCCGGAGTCCGTCCCGGTCAAGCACACCGCCCTGGGCCGTTTCAAGCACGAGGCCGGCAACGTCCACGTCACCGAGGACGGCACCGTGGTGTGCTACTCCGGCGACGACGCGCGCTTCGAGTACATCTACAAGTTCGTCTCCTCCAAGAAGGTCAAGGAGGGCGACGTCGCCCACAACATGACCATCCTCGACGAGGGCACCCTCTACGTCGCCAACCTCGAAGGCAACTCCGAGGCCGGCGAGATCACCGGCGACGGCGACCTGCCCAAGGACGGCGACTTTGACGGCACCGGCAAGTGGATCCCGCTGCTGACCGCCCATGCCGACGGCACCGCCGAGTCCCACGTGGACGGCTTCACCGGCGAAGAGGTGGCCATCTACACCCGCCTCGCCGCAGACGAGGTCGGCGCCACGAAGATGGACCGCCCGGAGGACTTCGAGGTCAACCCGGTCAACGGCAAGCTCTACGTCGCGCTGACCAACAACAGCTACCGCGGCGCCACCGGCGAGAACGCCAAGAAGAGCAAGGAAGACGTCACCGAGTACGCGCCGATCCGCGAGAACAAGAACGGCCTGGTCATGGAGATCGAGGACGACTACGCAGGCACCGAGTTCAAGTGGAACCTGCTGCTCGTCTGCGGCGACCCGAACGCCGCGTCGACCTACTTCGGCGGCTTCCCCAAGGAGCAAGTGTCCCCGATTTCCTGCCCGGACAACGTCGCGTTCGACTCCCACGGCAACCTGTGGATCTCCACCGACGGCAACGCGCTCGGCACTAACGACGGCCTGTACGCCGTGGGCCTCGAGGGTGAGAACCGCGGCCAGGTGCTGTGCTTCCTCACCGTGCCGTACGCCGCTGAGACCTGCGGCCCGATCGTCACCGACGAGCTGGTCCTGGTCAACGTCCAGCACCCAGGCGAGGAGGACGACGCCACCTTTGAAAAGCCCGCGTCCCACTGGCCAGACGGCGGCAACTCCGTTCCGCGCCCGGCTGTGGCACAGGTGTTCCGCACCGACGGCCAGAAGATCGGCATGGAGAAGGCCTAAACGCTAGGTGCCGTTTGCTCGAACCCGCCGCTGTCCACACTCGTGGCCCGTGGCGGGTTTTCCACTTTCTACAGACAACTAAACTGGAGTAAAATTTTTCCCCATGTGTGGAATCGTTGGATACGTAGGCGCCGGCACCGCTGAGCGCGACGCGAAAAATGTCATTGTCGAGGGACTGCGCCGCCTCGAATACCGCGGATACGACTCCGCCGGTGTCGCGGTTGCCAACAACGGCGTCATCGAGTGCCGCAAGAAGGCCGGCAAAGTTGCAGACCTGGAAGCCGAAATCTCGGACAACCCCATTGCGGCTTCCAAGCTCGGCATCGGGCACACCCGCTGGGCAACCCACGGCGGCCCGACCGACGCGAACGCCCACCCGCACGTCGTCGGCGACGGCCGCATGGCTGTGGTCCACAACGGCATCATCGAGAACTTTTCGGCGTTGAAGGCGGAGCTCGTCGATAAGGGCTACCGCTTCGTCTCCGAGACCGACACCGAGGTCGCTGGCACCCTGCTGCTGGACATCTACGACAAGGAAGCAGACGGCGACCTCACCCGCGCGATGCAGCTGACCGCGCAGCGCCTCGAAGGCGCCTTCACCCTGCTGGCGATCCACGCAGACCACCCGGACCGCATCGTCGCAGCGCGCTGGAACTCCCCGCTGGTCATCGGCGTCGGCGAGAACGAAAACTTCCTCAGCTCCGACGTCGCTGGCTTCATCGAATTCACCCGCGACGCCGTGGAGATGGACAACGGCCAGATTGTCACCCTGACCGCCGAGGGCTACGAGGTCTGCGACTTCGACGGCAACCCCGCCGAAGCCAAGCCGTTCACCGTCGAATGGGACGTCACCGCCGCGGAAAAGGGCGGCTTCAACTCCTTCATGGAAAAGGAGATCCACGACCAGCCCACCGCCGTCCGCGACACCCTCTACGGACGCTTCGACGAACAGGGCAAGCTCATCCTCGACGAGCTGCGCATCGACGAATCCGTGCTGCGCTCCATCAACAAAATCATCATCGTCGCCTGCGGCACCGCCTCCTACGCGGGCCAGGTAGCGCGCTACGCCATCGAGCACTGGTGCCGCATCCCGACGGAGGTGGAGCTCGCCCACGAGTTCCGCTACCGCGACCCGATCGTCAACGAACGCACCCTCGTGGTGGCCGTGTCCCAGTCCGGCGAAACCATGGACACGCTTATGGCCGTGCGCCACGCCCGCGAGCAGGGCGCGAAGGTGATCGCGATCTGCAACACCGTCGGCTCCTCCATCCCGCGCGAGGCGGACGCGTCGCTGTACACCTACGCCGGCCCGGAGATCGCCGTGGCGTCGACGAAGGCGTTCATCTCCCAGATCGTGGCCGCCTACCTGCTCGCCCTGTACCTGGCACAGGTGCGCGGCAACAAGTACGCCGACGAGATCCGCCAGATCGTGGACGAGCTGCAGGAAATGCCGGACAAGATCCAGCAGGTGCTGGACAACGAAGGCCAGGTCAAGCAGCTGGGCCAGGACATGTCGGACGCGAAGTCCGTGCTGTTCCTAGGCCGCCACGTCGGCTTCCCAGTCGCTCTCGAAGGCGCGCTGAAGCTCAAGGAGGTGGCCTACCTGCACTCCGAGGGCTTCGCCGCTGGCGAGCTCAAGCATGGCCCGATCGCGCTCGTGGAGGAAGGCCAGCCGGTGTTCATCATCGTGCCGTCCAAGCGCTCCCGCAATAACCTGCACGCCAAGGTCGTCTCCAACATCCAGGAGGTCCGCGCCCGCGGTGCGGTGACCATCGTGATCGCGGAAGACGGCGACACGGACGTGGAGGCATACGCAGACCACATCATCCGCATCCCGCAGTCCGCCGGCCTGATGCAGCCGCTGTTGTCCACCATCCCGCTGCAGATCTTCGCCTCCTCCGTGGCGGAGGCCCGCGGCCTGAACGTGGACCAGCCGCGCAACCTGGCTAAGTCCGTGACGGTGGAGTAGGGGAACTTCGGGCGTTTATAGCGCCGGGCTCTCGGGCGGTTTCGTCCCTGCCCGGTGCCTTCTTTTGTGCCGGTTTCGCGGATTGTCTAGCAGTGTGTAGGAGAGTGCTAGACGATCACGCACCGGGTGTTGCGTTTGCCCAGGTGATGTTGGAAAAAGTTGTCGTTAGCAGCGTGATCGTATAGCAGCGGTGGTGAGCCGCTAGACGATCCGCCGATCGGGCCCGAGTTAGCGAGAAGCGGGAGACCACGCCGCTCCGGGATTTGCGCGACGGAACTCCATCATCCGGTGGAAGACCTCAGCTGCACCAGCTCTTTGGCCTTGCGTCTTGCTGAGCGAGCCACTGCCGTCGGGAAGATCTGTCGGGGCGAATACGCCGGGGCGCAGTACCTGCGCGAGAAACGAGGGGTCGGCAGTTGCGGCGCCAACGTATCGGGCAGCGTGCGCCTCGGTGGCGTCGATACGCGTCCAGTCCACCGCCCACCCTGCGGCGCGCAGCATCTGATCGAAGAAGTACCGCTGTGTGCGGGAGTTGCCGTCGCGGAACGGGTGCACGATTGTGAGCTCGCTCCAGTGATCTGCGACGGTCCGCACCGCAGACTCGATGTCAGAAGATGACGGCGGCATCTTCGCGATGCGGCCCATGACCCGGTCAAGCTCAGTGTCGACGTACTGCGCCCGGCACATGGCCATTCCCATTGCGCCGACCTCCTCGGCGCGGATCTCGCCCGCCCACGGGTAGATGTCTTGCATCAGGTAGCGGTGGGTGCGCAGGAGTGATTCGCGGGTGAACTCGGTGAGGGTTTCGCAGAGCTCGAGCTTGAATAGGCGACGAGCAGCCAACTCACCTGCAATGACTTCTAATTTGGCGGCATTGTCAATGCCGAAATAGTTGTCCGGTGCGGCGCCGGACTTCTCGGCCATTTACGCCGCGCCCGCGATACGTCGGCGAAGCTCTGCCGCGCGGGATGAATTTCCGAGGCCATTCCTTTCGAGGTACTCCAGCACTGCCTCGTCGTCGGAAATCTCACCGCGGATGATTTTGCGGCCGGCGGCTTCTGCTTCGGCTGATAGGGGTTGCCCCGCCATGACCATGGAAGCGTTCACGGCGGCAACCTTTTGGTCTTCACTGCGCGGGTCGGTCATGGTGCAGCATTTTACCTGTTCAGGAGTAGAAGCGGAACCCTGCGGATCTGCTAGTTCCGCTTTGGACGGCACTAGCAGATCAACTGTCCAAGTTTTTGTTTATGCAGTTGATGTTGAAAGGCGTTGTTGGTAAGAGCGTGATCTGCTAGCTACCTGGAAGAGGGCGGGGCGGGGAACTAGCAGATCCGCGCGCCGGGGGTGAGAAGACGGTGCCAGACCGGAACCCCACAGACCCGCGCAGATCCGCGCCTACGCCAGCTCGTGCAAGTACGGGGTGTCGGCGCCAGTGCGGGAAACGGTGATGGCGGCGGCGCGGGCGGCGAAGTCCAGGATCTCGCGCCACTCGTCCGCGCCCAGCGCCAACAGCGCGGAACGGTCGAGGCCGCGGGCGTCGAACTGGTGCAC
The DNA here is from genome assembly GCF_027257105.1 of Corynebacterium faecium. NCBI lineage: Bacteria > Bacillati > Actinomycetota > Actinomycetes > Mycobacteriales > Corynebacteriaceae > Corynebacterium > Corynebacterium faecium. The sequence goes on along the minus strand of NZ_JAPYJX010000001.1, from coordinate 266,592 downwards.
CAGCGCGGCCATGATGGTGTCGCCGGCGCCGATGGTGTCCGCGACCTCCACAGTGGGGGCCTGCACTTCGCAAACACCGAACGGTGCACGGACACGGATGCCTTCGCCGCCGAGGGTGGTCACCACGACGGGCACGTGTGAGGTGTCGCCAAGGAATTCGACTTCCTCGTCGGAAAGCTTCAGCACCGTGACCGATTCGAGCAAGCCACGCAGGAACAGGCGGTGTTTCTCGGAGGAAAACGCGGGCCGTAGGTTGGGATCCAGGCACACGATCGCGCCGTTGTCGGCGCTGACTCGCGCGGCCTCTGCGTAGCGCAGCGAGCCGGGTTCCAGGGCCAGGGACAACGTGCCGAACACTGCGTAGCCGCTCTCCACCGGCACCGGTTGGGCGAGCCGGTCCGCGGTGCCGTTGACGTAGAAGGTGTAGGAGGCGGAGCCGTCGTCACGCAATGCGGTCACTGCGAGGGTGGTGGGCTCGCTGCCGCTGGGGCATTTCGAGAGGTCGACGCCTTCGTCGATGAGTGATTGCCGCAGCGCCGCGCCATACGCGTCGGAGGAGAGGCGCGATTGGAACGCCACAGGAGAGCCGAAGCGCCCGAGCGCGCGGGCCACGTTGAACGGGCCGCCGCCGAGCGCCGGGGTGAGCGGCGCGAGCGGGCCGGGGGCGGACGGCACGAGGTCGACCAGGGCTTCGCCGTACACGGTGATCATGCGTCATAGAATAAACACATGTCGTACCGGCCGAAACACCACCTCACCGCGCCTCAGGGCAGGCTCAACGACCCTAACGGGATGATGTTGCTCGGCGATGAGCTGCATGTGTTCTACCAGCACGACCCGTCCTTTCCCGCCCAGCCCAAACGCACCGGCTGGGGGCATGCGGTGACCACGCTGGGCTCGGGCGTGTGGCGGCACTTCCCGGACGCGCTCTACCCGGGCGTGTCGTACGACGAAAACGGCTGCTACTCCGGCTCGGGCGTGGTGCACGACGGCCAGATCCGCCTGTTTTACACCGGCAACGTCAAGCGCGACGGGAAGCGGCTGACCAGCCAGAACATCGTGGACGTGGGCGACATCGAAGGCCCCATGGGCGGAACCTACCGCCGCCGCGGCACCAATCCCGCGATCGATGGCCCCGCGGACGGCTACACCGCGCACTACCGCGACCCGCACGTCACCCAGGCGCTGGACGGCACGTGGCGGATGGTGCTGGGGGCCCAGCGCGAAAACGGCACCGGCGCAGCTGTGCTCTACACCTCCGACGACCTGGACAGGTGGCAATTCGCCGGCGAGATCGAGTTCGCGGGCCTGAACTACAACGTCGCCTCGGCCTACATGTGGGAGTGCCCGAACCTGCTGCGCATGCGGGATCAGGCCACGGGCGAGACGCGCGACGTGTTCGTGTTTTGCCCGCAGTTTCCGGATTCGGACGAGTGCGGGTACGTCGTCGGCAAGCTTGAAGGCCTGCGGTTCGAAGTTGAGCGGGATTTCACGCCGCTGGATTACGGCTCGGAGTTCTACGCGCCGCAGCTCATCAGCGACAACGACGGCGGCGCGCTCATGCTCGGCTGGATGGGGCTGCCCGCGCGCGACGACACCCCCAGCTTCCCCGCGGAGGGGTGGGTGCATCAGCTCACGCTGGTCAGGGAGCTTTCGCTTATCGACGGCCACCTGGCCACCGCCCTGCAGATTCCGGACGCACACGACATGCTGCTCGAGCGGGTAGCGCTGGGGGACGCGCCCTGGGCAGCGGACCTCGTCGCAGAGGAGGAGCACACGTGCGCCACCGTGACCTGGAGGCCGGACGGCACAGGGCGCGGAACAGTGTTGGTTGACGTGGCAGGACGCATCCGGTGGGCCGAGTGCGCCGCGGGTGAGCTGGTGCTTACTGCGGACGGCGCGGCGGTGGAGTGCACCGCGGGCGACGGGGAAGTCGCGTTTTCTTTTGCCGTCTTTGCTCCCGGTGGGGCGCAGTGGTCGGCGCTGACACCTCAATAGGAAGGAACAACTGTGCAACATAGGGACGTGGCCAGCCGAGTGCTGGCCGCCGTGGGCGGCGAGGACAACATCGTCGGCGCGGCGCACTGCGCCACGCGCCTGCGGATGGTGCTGAAGGATTCATCGCTGGCGGACACCGCCGCGCTGGAAAACGACCCAGACCTCAAGGGCGTGTTCGAAACCGGCGGGATGTACCAGATCATTGTCGGCCCTGGCGACGTGGACAGGGTGTTTGCGGCGATGGACGCGATGACGTCGAGAAGCATTGCGGTCTCCACCGAGGAGTTGAAAAGCGTGGCGGCGGACCAGGGCAACTGGTTCACCCGCTTTATCAAGGTGTTTTCCGACATCTTCGTGCCGCTGATTCCGATCCTGGTCGGCGGCGGCCTGCTCATGGCGCTGAACAACGTGCTCACCGCAGAGGGGCTGTTCGGCGACGAATCCCTGGTGGGGATGTTCCCGCAGATCCAGGGGCTGACCGAGATCATCAACGTGCTGTCGTCCGCGCCGTTCGCCTTCCTGCCGGTGCTGGTGGGCTTCTCCGCGACGAAGCGCTTCGGCGGCAACGAGTACTTAGGCGCCGGCATGGGCATGGCGATGGTGCACCCGGCGCTGGTCAACGGCTACGACGTGGCCACGTCCATGGCGGACGGCACCATGCCGTACTGGGACCTGTTCGGCTTCCCGGTGGCGCAGGGCGGCTACCAGGGCGCGGTGCTTCCGGTGCTGGTGGTCGCGTGGATCCTTGCCACGATTGAGAAGTGGTTCCACCGCCGTCTGAAGGGCACCGCTGACTTCTTGATCACCCCGCTGGCCACGCTGTTGATCACCGGGTTCATCACGTTCATCGCGGTCGGCCCGTTCGTGCGCTGGCTGGGCGACCTGCTCATTCACGGCCTGGCCAGCCTGTACGACCTCGGCGGCCCGGTCGGCGGGTTCCTGTTCGGCCTGGTGTACTCGCCGATCGTGATCACTGGCCTGCACCAGTCCTTCCCGCCGATCGAGCTGGAGCTGTTCAACACGGGCGGCTCGTTTATCTTCCCCACGGCATCCATGGCCAACATCGCGCAGGGCGCGGTGGCGCTGGCCGTGTACTTCCTGGCGCGCAACGCCAAGCTCAAGGGCCTGGCGGGGTCCTCGGGCGTCTCGGCGGTCTTCGGCATCACCGAGCCGGCGATCTTCGGCGTGAACCTGCGTCTGCGCTGGCCGTTCTACATCGGCATGGGCGCGGCGGCCATTGGTGCGATGCTCATTGCGCTTTTCGACGTCAAGGCCACCGCCCTCGGTGCCGCCGGCTTCATCGGAGTTGTGTCCATGCGCCCCGGCGATATGCCCACGTTCCTGGCGCTGGCAGCCGTCACGTTCGTCATCGCGTTCGCGGCCGCGTACGGTTACGGCCTCTACCTGGTGCGCAAGCAGGGAACCATCGACCCGGACGCCCCGGAGGATTCGCGGGCCGACGCGGCCGCGGCGGCGACGCTGCGCGAGGCATCGGCGGACGCGCTGCCGATCGCGGCCCCGCTCACCGGCGAGGCGCTGCCGCTTGCGGACGTCTCCGACCCGATGTTCGCCCAGGCCAAACTCGGCGAGGGCGTGGGGATCCGCCCGTCGGTGGGGGAGCTGCGCTCACCCCTCGACGGCAAAGTGGTGGTCACCTTCCCCTCCGCCCACGCTTACGCGGTGCGCGGCACCGGCTCCGATGGCAAGCCTGTGGACGTGCTCATGCACATCGGCTTCGACACCGTCAACCTCAAGGGCGAGCACTTCACTCCGCAGGTGAAAAAGGGCGACGAGGTGCGCGCGGGCGATCTGCTAGCCACCTTCGACATCGAGGGCATCGAGGCCGCTGGCTACGAGGTAACCACCCCGGTAGTGGTGTCCAACATGAAGAAGGTCGGCGAGGTCCTGCCGGGCCTGCTGCTGCCCGGCAGCGTCAGCGCCGGCGACAAGCTGTTCTCCGTGGAGCCGAAGCCGGCTGCGGCCGAGGCTCAGACCCCGCCGGCCAGCCGGTAGAGGCGGTGGAAGTGGTGCACGGGGCCGTTCCCGCGGCCGACGTGGAGTTCGTCGGCGTGGGCGATGGCCTCGTGGAGCCACTCGGAGGCCCAGGTAACGGCGTCAGTGGCGCTGCCGAGTGCCATGCGTGTTGCCAGCGCGGAGGATAGGGAGCAGCCGGTGCCGTGGGTGTTTTTCGTCGCTACGCGGGCAACTTCGGCGACGTGGGTGGTGCCGTCGGGGGCAACGAGCGCGTTGGAGGCACGCTCGCCGCTGAGGTGGCCGCCTTTGACTAGGACCTGCACGTCTGCCTCGCGGGCGTAGCGCTCTCCCAGCTCCACCGCCGCCTCGAAGGATTCCGGCTCGGGCTGGCCGGTGAGCACCGCCAGCTCCGGCAGGTTCGGGGTGACCACCGTGGCGTGGTCGCGGACTAGCTGGCGCAGGGCCTCCTCCGCGTCGGCGGACAGCAGGCGGTCGCCGGAGGTTGCCACCATCACCGGGTCCACCACCACGACCGGCACCGGGTGGGCGGCGAGGTAGTCGGCCACGGTGCGGGTGGTTTCAACGTCGCCGAGCATGCCGATCTTCACGGCGTCGACTTCGATGTCGTCGAACACCGCGTCGAGCTGCGCGCGCAGAAACGACTGCGGGGGAGTGTGGATCTCTCGCACACCCTGGGTGTTTTGGGCCACCAGCGCGGTGGTCACGCACATGCCGTAGCCGCCGGCGGCTGCGATGGATTTCAGGTCGGCCTGGATGCCGGCGCCGCCGGTGGGGTCGGTGCCGGCGATGGAAAAGACTCTGGGAATTCGTGCCATATTCGCCGACCGTACCGGGAAACTACCCCGCGGCCACGGCGATGCGCTCGGCGAAGCGGGAGTAGTCTTCCCGGATGGCCAGCAGCGGCTCCACCACCGCGGTCTGGGAGACCTCGGCGACCTGTTTCTGCACCGCCGAGCGGGTGCGCCGCTTCACCCCGGAGCCGAGCATCCCGCCGAACACCGCGGAGATCAGGCCGATGACCAGGCCGGTGAGCAGCCCCGCCATGATCAGCAGCGTCGGGATCGGCCAGCCTTCCACGTCGGGGACGAGGTCGCCGCCGAGTAGGGGAGTGAGCACACCCGGCACAAACGCGACCAGCAGGTACCACAGCACACCCACCAGGGCGGCGAGCAGCGCCAGCCACTGGATCACGGTGAGCAGCGACCAGCCCTTGGACGGCTCTGCGGGCAGCGTGGTGCGGGCCACGGCGCGGTCCAGCTCCGCGGGCAGGCCGGCGGAGACCTCCTCGGCGCGGTCAGCCACGGCGGCGGACCACTCGTGCGGCAGCCCGTCGGCGACGGCGCCCGCGTAGTCGCGCACGCCCCGGTTGGCCACGGCCTTCGACGCGGCGTCGAGCTCCGGCATGGAGCTGCGGTGCACCCCGATCTCGTCGGATGCTTCGCGCAGTCCCAGCCGGCGCAGCGGGTCGGGTTTGAAGCGGGTGATCCAGGAGGTCAGCAGCCACCCGGTGCGCTCGCGCAGCCGCTTGCGGTAAGCCGCGGCGGTGGTCTCCGCGATGCGGTCCGCGCCGGCGGCTTGCGCCAGTACGGCGTCCATGTCGCGCTTCGCATTCTTTGCGACGCCTCCGGCGCCCCTCACCCCGGCATACCCCTCGGCGACCGAGCGGATGTCCGCCTCGATGCGGGCGGTCTGCGCCGTGTGCGCCTTGGCCACCTTCGCGATCGCGGCGCGCAGGTCGTCGATGCCGTCGCCCGTCAGGGTGGAGGTGGGGACGACCTGGACGTTGGTGAGGCCGTCGTCACGCAAAAGCCCCGCGTACGAGTCCGCGACGGTGCCGACATCTCCCGCGGCGAGCAGATCGGACTTGTTCAGCACCGCCAACGTCACGGCCGAGTGGTTGGCGTGCGGGCGGATGAACTGGTCGTGGATGACGGAATCCGCGTACTTTTCCGGATCGGAGACCCACACCAGCACGTCCACCTGGCCGGCAAGGCGCTCCGCGATGGCGCGGTTAGACGCCTCCACCGAGTCGAAATCGGGCAGATCTAACAGGATCAGCGGGCCAGCGCCGCGGGCGAACTCGCCCTGGCGGGCGCGGCGGTCCTCCACGCCCAGCCAGTCCAGCAGCTCCTCGGAGCCGTCCGGCTCCCAGATGGCGGCCAGCGGCGAGGAGGTGGTGGGGCGGCGCGCGGCGGCCTTGCCCAGGTCCTCGCCAACAACAGCGTTGAACAGCGAGGTCTTGCCGGAGCCGGTGGCGCCGAAAAAGCCCACCACGGTGTGGTCGCCGGACAGCGCGCGGCGTTCCGCGCCGGCTTTCGCCACGCGCTCGAGGCCCTCGCGGTTGCCCGGCGAAAGGTACGGCGCGCCGATCTGCGCGGCCTGATCCAGCGCCTCCAGCCGCTCGGTCAGGCCAGCTTTCTTCCTAAACATTGCCGTCCCCCTTGCCAAAGTTGCCGCGCAGCTGGTCGAACAGCCCGCGCAGCGTGCCGCGCTCGAAGCTTTCCTCCACATCCTCCTGCTTCGCGGGAAGCTGCGGGGCTTCTTGCCTATCGACGAGCCCAAGGAGCCTCACGTCCACAGCGCGCTTCGCCTCCGCGGAAGCTTCCCGCATCTGCTCGGCGGTCGCGCCCTCGAGCAGCGGATCCGTCAAGACGTGGTAGCGGTCGCGCTCCGCGGCGAACAGCTCGCCCAGGCGCTGGTTTAAGTCCTCCCGGGCCTGGACGACCATGCGGCGCACGGTGTCCTCGCCGAATATCGTCTCAAGCAGTTTCTGGCCCACCACGGCGGATCCGCCCGCGATGGCCACCTCGCCGCCGGTAATGCCCGCCGTGGAGGCGAAGACCACCAGCATCAGCGCCACGGTGGCCACGTTCAGACCGAACGACATGAGGCGGGCGCGCTGGCGCTTGTCGCCGGCGGTGTCCTGGATGTGCTGCACCATGTCCTTTTGCCAGTCGCGCACCAGCTGCGCGGCCTTGTCGGAGATGTCCGCGCTGGCGCGGGCGAGCGCCGGATCCGCGTCCGCGCGCAGCTCCGGGGCCACCGAACCGGTGTGGGACCACGCGCGCGACGCGGCGGTCTCGGCCGCGTCTACGATCACGGCATGCAGGCCGGACTCGATCTCGGTCTCCACCTCGCGCAGCGGCGCGGGCTGGCCGGTGAAGAAGCTGCCCACCTTGTCCACGGCGCTGGAGAACCAGCGCTCGAAACCACGGAACACATCCGAGGTGCCGACGACGTCCTGCCAACGGTCCATCACCTCCGAGCGCAGCAACTTGCCGTCGGAGGTGGCGTCGATGACATGGCGGTTCGCGGCGGTGTAGAACTCGTGGATCGACTCGTCCAGCTGGTTGGCGAAGTTTTCCTGGCGCTCGCGGCGGCCCACCAGGGCATCCACGCGGGTAAGCGCCGATTCCACCGCACCCGCGACGGTCTTGCCGGCCACATCGCGCCGGGCGGCGGTGTCGTCCGCGAGCGTGGTCAGGTACTCGCGAAGCGGTGCGACCAGCTCCTCGCCCAGGAACTCGCCGGACTGCTCGCCACCAAGGTCCGCCACAAACGGGACGGTAAATACGGTGGCCTTGGAAAGTCCCGCGTCGTTCATCATGCGGCGCAAGTCGTCTGGCACCGTCTCCGCGGCCTTGTCGTCGACGCGGTTGAGCACCACCACGACCTCGATGCCGCGGCCGGCGGCGTCGTTGAGGAAGTTCCACACCAGCTGGTCCGCGTAGCGCGCCGGGGTGGTGACGAAGATCCACAGGTCCGCGGCGGCGAGGAGCTGGGACGCCAGGGCCCGGTTCTGGTCGTCGATGGAGTCGAAATCGGGGGCGTCGAGAAGCGCCAAGCCCTCCGGGATGCGGGGCGTGTCCACGACACGCAGGGTGGTGGAGCGCTCGTCGCCCGCGCCGTGCGAGCGGGCCAGGCCGGGCAGCACCTGCGGGGAGTTGAACCAGTCCGCGTCGCCCGGGTTGGCCACCAGCACCGGCTGACGGGTGGTGGGGCGGATCACGCCCGGGTTAGACACCCGCTCGCGCAGCAGCGCGTTGACAATGGTGGACTTGCCGGAGCCGGTGGAGCCGCCGATGACGGCGAGCAGGGGTGCGTCGAGGTTGGCCAGGCGCGGCAGCACATAGTCGTCGAGCTGATTGACTATGGCGCGGGCTTCGGAAGCGACATCGACAGGCAGTGCCGTGTCCGCCACCGCATCGCGCACGCCGCGCACGGCCTGAAGGACATCTGGAGCCGAGTGGGAAACAGGTGTATTCACCCGTCCCATTCTGGCAGACGGCGGGGAACTAGTCCTTGTAGTCCGTCTTGGTCAGGTTGAGCCAGCCGTAGAGCCCGCCCATCATGAAGCCGCCGCCGACGAAGTTGCCCAGCCACACGACGACCCAGTTGCGGATCACGTTCCAGTTGGTGAAGCCCTCGATCACATCCGGGCCGAGCGTGAAGCCGCCCAGGCTGGTGAGGATGAAGTTCGCGATGGAGTGCTCGTAGCTCATGGTCGCAAACGACGGGATGATCAGGATGACGCCCCACAGCTTCGCGCTGTAGTCTTTGCCCGCCTGGGTTGCCAGCATGAAGGCGATGTTGACCACGACGTTGGCCAGGATTGCTTCGACAAAAAGTGTTGAACTGGACTTTTGCAGCTTGGCCACCAGCAAGTCGTGGAGGAACCCGTCCACTTCCACAAGCTGGCCCATGGTGGTGCGGGAAATCAGCCATGCGATCACCACTGCACCGATGAGATTGAAGATGGTGACGAACAGGACCAGCAACAGACCCCTGACCACAGTGTTCTTTTTGTGGATCGCGCCATAGGTCATGAACATCATGTCGCCTGTGGCGAGTTCGCCTTGCAGCACGATGATGATGTACAGCGTGGAGGCGAAGATGCCGCCGAACGCGTACTTGCCCCACCCCGGGGCGTACGTGTCCGTCAGCTGGGCAGTGGAGGCGGCGAACGCCGTCATGATCCCCAGATACACGCCCGCCAGTACTGCACGAGTGGCAAACCGGGCGGGCTCTTCGGAAAAGAGGTCAACCTTGTTCTTAATCGCCGTAGGGGCGGCTTCGTAAAAACTCACGGGTTTTAACGTACAAGAGGTAATATCTTATGGCGAAACCTGGCGATACCGCCGGGAAGCCGCTGACCTGCCGTGTTGGTGCTTGTTGCGTTTCGTGTGTCTAGATTCACAGACGCAAGTAAGGCTCCCGGACGGCGACGCCAGTGGCGCACGAAGCTGCACGCGCACGGATTTGGGGAATCGCCCAGCTCGTGGTTGAATACTCCAGTTGTCTACTGCTGGTCGGGTGCAACGCGCGTTTCCGAGCTGCGCATCCGAGACCCTTCGACCACGTGGTGGTTCGTCGATAAGCAATGGGCACCGCAAACATTGACCACGTGCGTGCAGGACGGAAATCTGGCGCACATTGATCCAGGTCAGGAGACCAACTGTGATTCAGCAAGAATCGCGTCTGAAGGTCGCCGACAACACTGGTGCACGCGAGATTCTGTGCATCAACGTTCTCGGCGGTTCTGTTCGACGCTTCGCCGGCATCGGCGACACGATCGTCGCCACCGTGAAGGAAGCTGCCCCGGGCGGCAACGTCAAGGAGGGTGAGGTCGTCAAGGCTGTCATCGTCCGCGCGAAGAAGGAAACCCGTCGTCCGGACGGCTCCTACATCTCCTTCGACGAGAACGCTGCCGTCATCATCAAGAACGACACCGAGCCGCGCGGCACCCGCATCTTCGGCCCGGTCGCTCGTGAGCTGCGCGACAAGCGCTTCATGAAGATCGTGTCTCTCGCACCGGAGGTGATCTAACTTATGAAGATCAAGAAGGGCGATATGGTCCAGGTCATCGCCGGCAAGGACAAGGGCGCTCAGGGCCGCGTCATCGAGGCGTACCCGCAGCGTGACAAGGTCCTGGTCGAGGGCGTGAACCGCATCAAGAAGCACGTCGCAAACTCCTACACCGAGCGCGGCGCCGAGTCCGGCGGCATTGTCACCCAGGAAGCCCCGATCCACGTGTCCAACGTGATGATCCTGGACTCCGACGGCAAGCCGACCCGCGTCGGCTACCGCTTCGACGAGGACGGCAAGAAGATCCGCGTAGCCAAGTCGAACGGGAAGGACATCTAATGACTGAGAGCATTCAGAACTACACCCCCCGCCTGAAGACGCGTTACCAGGACGAGATCCGCACCAAGCTGAACGACCAGTTCTCTTACGACAACGTCATGCAGATCCCGGGCCTGACCAAGATCGTCGTGAACATGGGTGTCGGCGACGCCGCCCGCGACTCCAAGGTCATCAACGGCGCGCTCGAGGACCTCACCGCGATCACCGGCCAGAAGCCGCAGCTGCGTCGCGCGAAGAAGTCCATCGCTAACTTCAAGCTCCGCGAAGGCATGCCGATCGGCGCGAAGGTCACCCTCCGCGGCGACCGCATGTGGGAGTTCCTGGACCGCCTGCTGACCGTGGCCCTGCCGCGTATTCGCGACTTCCGCGGCCTGAACGACAAGCAGTTCGACGGCAACGGCAACTACACCTTCGGCCTGTCCGAGCAGACCATGTTCTACGAGATCGACATCGACAAGATCGATCGCGTCCGCGGCATGGACATCACGCTCGTCACCACCGCCACGAACGACGACGAGGGTCGCGCCCTGCTGACGCACCTCGGCTTCCCGTTCGCCGACAAGGACGGCAAGATGAAGCGCGCATAAGCGTTCGCTTGCTTGGCTGTTTGGCGCCCCCGGTTCTTTCTGGACCGGGGGCGTTTTGCGTGTGGGGGGTAAACCAGACCTCAAGCTCAGGATGCTTGGGTTTCGCGTGCCGGTGAGCCTTTGGTGCCTCGGGCGTCTTGCCATTCGTACTTTTCGAGCGAAGGACTTCGAAAACGGCGCTAAAACGGGTAGTTTCGAAATCTTCCGTTCGAAATCTGTGCGCCAGGGTGTGCGACTGCCCGGCCGCACCTGTTATCTATTGCCGGCTTCGGGCGGGAACGCGAGGTCGAGCAGCTCTACATCGGAGAGGGTTTCCGGGTTGTGCCACAGGACGGCTTCGATCCGGCTGCCGTGGTTGTAAAGGGTGACCCAATGCTCGTAGAGGACAATTCCTGAGCGCCCATCGTCGGCCCAGGGGATGCCGAGGTCGTCGAGCTTCTCGGTGAATCTCGGCGTCGGGATGTGGAACGGGATGCCCAGGAAACTGGCGTTGTTGTGCGGGCTGATCTCGAGCTCGGTCACCACCCCGTCCTTCTCGGTCGCCCTGGCAGCGAACGCTTGCCCATCCAATGACAGGGTCGCCTGGTACCCGTTTCCGAGGAACTCGTTCCAATTCATGCGGTCGATGATGGGGGTCGGCTCGGGATTGCCCATCGCCGCCAGTACCTCGTCGAACCTCACAGGGCAGTCCGTGGTGAAGTCGACGAGTGGCTCGTACCCAGCGCGGTCCTCGGCCGGCCGGGCAGGGGAAGTGGTGCGTGCGGCTGCTGCAGCGGCTTCGGCTTCCACGTTTGCGTCGTAGATCTTCCGCACTGTCTCTATGGGACCAACAATCGACACCACTCCAGGTTCGTTTGCAACGGTGACGCTGTGCCTATCGACGTCCGCGCGTTCGATCATGGTGTCTGCTAAGCCAGTTTCGTCCTCCGCGAGCGCGGGTGGAAGGAAATCTTCGAATACGAACACGTTGCCGACGTCGTCGATCTCGGCGAAGTGGAGCGTTTCGCCGGTGACCCGGCTGCGTGCGGCAGCGAGCAGACGGATGAAGTTGAGGTAGTCATCTTTGTTGGGGGACAGTGCGACCCCCAACTGTTCCCAGTACTTCACCCTGTTCGAGGTGAGGTCCGCGACGGCGTCCAGCGCATTCATGGCGATGGTGTCCAGCGGGTTTGGGTCTTCGGGCCAGGCATCGTCAGCTGCGTGGTCGAGTTGGTCGTAGCAGGTGTCCATCCGGGCACGTGCGTCGTCGCTAAGCGAAAAGTCCCTCGTTGATTCTTCGAACTCGATGCTGTTGATGATGGCCGCGACTTCCGGCCACCTCGCCGTGCAGGAGCGGGCGAAGCCGTGGAGGAATGCCTTCGCGGTTTGTAGGGCACCGAGCGCTGAGGCAGTTGTGGATCCGGCGTGTTGGAGTGCTTCGTCGTAGAACATCGGCCGTTGACCTCCTCCTGTGAATGGAAGCTTTCTGTTTCTTCGCACTTGCGAGTTATTATGCGCTTCGTAATTTATGCAGGTGAGACGGCAGGAAGCGTCCATGTCATTCTTCTCCCGAGGTGCGATTATCGCACCCAAGGAATTCAACCGTTGGCTCATCGTCCCGGCAGCGCTGGCGATCCACCTCTCCATTGGGCAGGTGTACGGGTTCTCCGTGTTTAAAAAGCCGATGATGGAGCACTTCGGGGTGGGAGAGGTCGCCGTGGGCTGGATTTTCTCGCTGGCGATCGGCATGTTGGGCACCTCGTCTGCGCTGTTCGGCTCGTGGGTGGAAAAGGTCGGGCCGCGTGCCTCCATGTCCGTCGCTGGGGTGCTGTGGGTGACCGGGTTCCTGGTGGCCACGCTGGGCATCGGCACCGGGAACCTCTGGCTGGTGTACTTCGGCTACGGCTTCATTGGCGGCATTGGCTTAGGCATCGGCTACATCTCGCCGGTGTCCACGCTGATGAAGTGGTTCCCGGACCGGCCGGGCCTGGCCACGGGGCTGGCGATCATGGGCTTCGGTGGCGGCGCGCTCATCGCGTCGCCGGCCTCGAACCGGCTGATGGAGGCGTTCGGCGGCGGGGCTGAGCTCGCGGATCGCGCCGCGGGTCTCGAACCGACGTTTATCACTCTCGCGGAGGTGTACTTGCTGGTCATCGCGATGGGTGCGTACTGCATCCGGCTGCCGCATCCGGACTGGACCCCGTCGGGCGCGCCGAAGATCCAGGCGAAGCCGGCGAAGGTCGCCATCGTCGGAGCCAACGTCAGCGCGAACAACGCGGTCCGCACGCCGCAGTTCTGGTGCCTGTGGGTGATCCTGTTCTGCAACATCACCGCCGGCATCGGCATCTTGGAAAACGCCGCGCCGATGGTGCAGGACTACTACCCGGCGCTGAGCGCTGCGGCGGCCGCCGGCTTCGTCGGCCTGCTGTCGCTGGCCAACATGGGCGGTCGCTTCATCTGGTCGTCCGCCTCCGATGTGATCGGCCGTAAGAACATTTACATGGTCTACCTGGGCGTCGGCCTGATTTTCTACTTCGTGGTGGCTTCTGCCGGCCACACCAGCCTGGCGCTGTTTGTGGTGAGCACCCTGATACTGCTCACCTTCTACGGCGGCGGGTTCGCCACCATCCCGGCGTACCTGCGCGACCTGTTCGGCGTGTACCAGGTCGGCGCGATCCACGGCCGGCTGCTTACCGCCTGGTCCGCGGCGGGCGTGGCGGGCCCACTGATCATCAATATGGTGGTGGAGCGCCAGGCCAGCCGCGGCAACTCAGGACCGGAGCTCTACCAGCTCTCGCTCTACATCATGTGCGTGCTTCTTGCCGTGGGCCTCGTGGCCAACGTGCTGGTCAGACCCGTTGCGGAGAAGTGGTTCGAGGACCCAGAAACGGTGCAGGCCAAGGTGGAGGCGGACCGTGCAGCTGCAAGAGAGTCCGCAACGACGGCATCCGGCAGAGGCGCCGGCTCGGTGCATGCCCTGGTGGCGACGGTGCTTGCGCTGGTTATCGCGGCGCTGCTCGTCTACGGGCTGTGGGAGACCGCGGTGAAGGCCTCGCAGATGTTCGCGGGCTAAACCCTCACGCCCCGGCGTAGACGCTGAAACGTTCGGCGCCCACCTCGCCGACGAGCACAGTGTTGGTGGCCCGGGCGAGCTCCACGGCCATCGACGTCACGCCGGCAGTGGTGGCCACCGCGCCGAACCCGGCGGCCGCGGCGGCGCGCACGATTTCGAAGCCCACCTGCGCATCGGTGGCGAGGGTGAGGGTGGGGGACGGGAGGGCGTCGAGAAGCATGTGCCCCGCAAGCTTGTGCACGGCATTCAAAGGATCGAGGTCCTGGCGCCCCGCATCGCCCGCGACGGCGGTGGGCAGGTCGCGCGTGCGGTGCTGCGACAACACCCCGGGAAGCGCGAAGATCGCGGACGGGTCGAGCTCCATGAACTCGTCGCGCACGTCGAGATTCGCGGCGAGCTCGCGCACCCGCTGCTCGGCGGAGATGCCGCACGCGTCGCCGGGGATCGGGTCGATAAATTGCGGGGACGCGGGGCGCGCGAGCTGGACATCCAGCAGGTTGTAGGTATTTTCGCCGCCGATCGCGCCCTCGCAATAGCGGGCGGTGACCACGTCCTCGACACGCGTGATCATCCCGCGCGCCAGCAGCAGGCCGTGGGCGAGCTCGATGTCGTGGCCCGGGGTGCGCATCAGCGTTGCGACGCTCACGCCACCGGCCCGGATCTCCAACGGCTCTTCAACCGCGACCTGGCCCGCGCGGGTGTCGCGGGTGCCGTCGGCGGAAATCTTGGTGACTGCGAAGCTGCGTTTGGTCCTGCTCACGGGAACCGATGGTATCGCCGGATGCTTAACTCGCGAACTTGCGGCGAATCTGCGTGCGAAAACGCGGGTTATCCACAGGGGTGCGAACGCGAATTCCACAAGCCCGAAAACATCCGCCTTGACGCCCCGCTACAACTGCACCCACACATCCGAACACAGAAAGGGGTGGGTGCGTCCGATGCGTACCGAAGACAAGATCAAACAACGACTGCAGAAACTGCTCAACCAGGCCCGCGACCGTGAGGGCACGCCGGAGGGCGACGCGTTCTACGCCAGGGCGTTCGAGCTCATGGCGGAGTACGGCTACGAACAACGCGACCTGGACACCGAGGACGGCGACGAGATGGGCCAGCGCACCTACGAGTTCGCCGGTTCCTACACGGAGATGCAGGCGAACCTGCTGCTGACCATCGCATTCGCGCTGCACTGCACGGGCTTTTCGCAGCGCGTGTACAACTCCACGCGCATGAAAGACGCCGTCATCTTCGGCTGCGCGCGCCACCTGGAACGGGTGGACATGCTCTACGCGCTGCTTCTGCCCGTCATGCTCGCGGACGCGCAGAAGGTGCGCGCCACCCACTGGGGAGAATCGGCAGTTGTGTGCCGCCGCAGCTTCATGTCCGGCTTCGCCGCCAGCATCGGCGCGCGCCTCGCTGAGGCCGAAAAGACCGTGGAGGAATCGGACGGGGAGTATGGGCTCGTGCTTGTCGACGACTTCCAGAAGGCCACCGAAGCCCGCGACAACTTCGCCGCAGAGATGGGTTTCTTTCTAGGCAGCTTCTCGTCCAAGCGTTCCTTCGATGCGGATGCGTTCGACCAGGGGCATGAGGCGGGGCAGCACTCCGACATCGGGCAGACGCGGGTGCGATCGCGGCCGGCGCTTCCGTTCTAGCGGTTTCGGGGATCTTCGTGATCGTGCAACTTTTCTTGTACGGTGTTGTTGCAAGAAAAGTTGCACGATTTCGGGAGGTTCGATGACACCACGCGAATACCACCATCCAACAACCGACGAAATCACCCTGACCAGGGTGCTTGGTGCTTTGAGCGACCCCACCCGGCTGGAGATGATTCGTCGGCTCGCCGACGGGTTGGACCATGACAGTCTCGAGCTTGCAGACGATTTGCCCCGGTCGACGCTCACGTACCACACGCGCATGCTGCGAGAGGCGGGGGTGACGTGGACCCGGGGAGAGGGACGCGCATGCTTGATCCGATTGCGGCGGGACGATCTAGATCGTCTATTTCCCGGTGTGCTTGCGGCAGTGATCGCCAACGCGAACACCGAGGGGGAACAGGGATGATGCGTCGGCTATGGCCTTTCGTGCTGGGGAGCGTGGCACTCGGCTTAGACGCATACGTGGTGGCGGGACTTCTGCCGGCCATCGCAGCCGCCCTTGGAACGCCAGAAGCCACGGTTGGGCTGGGGGTTGCGGCGTTTACAGGTTCGTATGCCGTCGTGGGGCCGTTGCTGGCGGGGAAGGCAGGGCGGCAATCGCGGCGCAGCCTGATCATCGCGTTGCTGGTGTTCACTTTGGCGAACTTAGCCACGGCGCTGTCGCCGACAATCTGGGTCTTCCTAGCCTCTCGCGTGGTGGCCGGCGCAGCAGCCGGTGTGTATTCGCCGCTATCATCTGCGGTCGCCGCGGAACTCGTGGGGCAAGAACACCGAGGGCGAGCACTAGCGTTAGTCCTTGCTGGCTTAGCGGTCGGCACCGTATTCGGCGTGCCGATCGGTCTGATGCTGGCACAGTATTGGGATTGGCGTGCCGCGATACTGCTGATCGTGGTCGTCGGAGGTACAGCACTCGCGGGTACTGCACTTCGAGGAGGGGACCTGCCAGCGATTCCAGCGTCTAGTCCCGCCGACCGGCTGCGGTCTATTACACGGCCTAAGAATCTCCTCACGGTCACTGTGACGCTGTTGACCGGCGTCGCTTCTCTGGGGCTTTACACCTACCTCACAGTCGTGCTGTCCGGGGGAGACCTTGCGGCGCATCAAAGCATAGCGATTTGGGTGTGGGGGCTGGGCGGCGCGGTCGGAGCACTGGGGATTGGGTTGCTCGCGGACAGACATGACCCGCTGCGGCTCAGTGCTGTGATCCTTGGGGGCCTCACCTGTGCGTTGCTCGGCATGACCCAAGGCCAGGTTCCAGTGTTGGTGGTAGTCAGTCTGTTTGTCTGGGGGTTGTGCGGTTGGGCTTCCCTCGCGCCCCAGCAACAAGTATTGATTCAAGCGAATCCTGCTGATGGCGCGACGGCTGTTGCTGCAAACGCTTCGGCCAACTACCTGGGGTCGGCGCTGGGCGCGGCCGCCGGGTCGCTATTGGTCGCTGCACATGCGACACCGGCCGTACTTAGTGGCTCAGCAGCGGCCGTGGCAGCGCTCGCGTTGTGCTGCCAGCTCGTTCGGCAGCGCATGGATACCAACGGCTAAGAGAAACTTCTGTTGTTCTCAGTCCACCAGCCACGCGGCAGCAGCCACGATCATGGCCTCGGCCGCGCGGTCGAGCGTGGGCTGCAGGTCGGGCGCGAAGGCCGGGGAGTGGTTGCTGGGGGCGTTTTCCCAGTCCTTGAAGCCGCCCAAGCCCCAGTACGTGTAAGGCACGCCGAGCACGTCCGGGATGATGGAGAAATCCTCGGAGGCGGGGATCTGGCCCAAGTCCGTGGCGTCGCTGCCGAAGTGGGCGTCGAACGCGCCGCGCACCCGGGAGGTAATCGCCGGATCGTTGTCCGTGAGCGGGTACTCGTCGTAGAACGTGATCTCCGGCTCCCGCGGGCTGCCGGCGGCGGCGCACTCGCCCTCAACAATGCGGGTGATCGCGCTGCGCAGCGTGTCGCTGACCTCCCGGGTGTAGGCGCGGGTGTTCACCAGAAGCTCGGCAGTTTCCGGGATGACGTTGGCCTTCACACCGGAGTGGATCGCGCCGACGGTGAGCACCGCGGTGTCTTTCGCCTGCACCTCGCGGGAAACCACCGTGTGCAGGCGGGTGACAATGTTAGAGGCCAGCAGAATCGGGTCTACGCCCTTTTCCGGCATGGAGCCGTGGGTGCCTTTGCCCCACACGGTGATCTGGGCGGAAAACGCCTGGGACATGAACGGCCCCGGGCGGGTGCCGACCACACCCGCGGGCAGCATCGGCAGCACGTGCTGACCCAAATACACGTCGGGTTTCGGCATCGCCTCGCGGATGCCGTTGGCCAGCATCACCCGCGATCCGGCGTACGCCTCCTCCGCGGGCTGGAACACGGCGACCAGGGTGCCGCGCCAGCAGTCGCGGTTGGCGGCGAAAGCTTCCAGCGCTCCGAGCACGCCCATGATGTGAAAGTCGTGCCCGCAGGCGTGGGCGACGTGCTCCTCGCGGCCGCTGACAGCGTCCACCTGCGTGGCGGTGGAGGCGTACGGCTTGCCGGAGCGCTCCTGCACCGGCAGCCCGTCGATGTCCGCGCGGATGGCCACCACCGGGCCGGGCCCGTTGTCCAGCACGCACACCGTGCCCGTTTCGCCCACCTGCGTGTGCGGCAGCTGCAGCGCGTCCAGCCGGGAGCGGATCTTCGAGGCCGTCTGCAGCTCTTGCAGCGACAGCTCGGGATGCTGGTGGAACCAGACGTAAAGTTCCTCGCGAGCCTCGCGCGTGGCGGCCAGCGATCCGACGAGCTGTGCAAGGGCGGTATCCATGCAGGGCAGTCTATGGGGTCTTGAATCTCTGGCGGGTTGGTGGGGCGCTGAACGTGCCCGTCGATAAGCGATTTGCTCATTGGCGCAGGAAAGCGGTAAGTTACCCCCTCGGACTTGCGCGCCGACGCTTCGGCGTGCGCAAGCCGAAGTACATTTGAACATCCAACTTTGTTGCAGGCCCCCCGCCATGATGCGGACCGCGTGCAAGGGAGGCGGCGAGCGGCCCGCGCTATTGAGTGCGGGCAGCGTGAGTAGCCCCCGACAGACCATGCGGAAAACGCGACCCGAAACGCCTCAGCGTTACAGGTCACCCGGTGGATGGGAACCGCAACGAGAAAGGTAACGGTCACCACAATGACCATGACTGATCCGATCGCGGACATGCTGTCGCGCGTGCGCAACGCAGCAAATGCGCAGCACGACGCCGTGTCTATGCCTTCGTCCAAGATCAAGGTGAACATCGCCGAGATCTTGAAGCAGGAAGGCTACATCGAAGATTACAAAGTTGAGGACGAGAAGGTCGGCAAGTCGCTGACGCTCAACCTCAAGTACGGCCCGACCCGCGAGTCTTCCATCGCTGGTCTGCGCCGCGTGTCCAAGCCGGGCCTGCGCGTGTACGCGAAGTCCAACGACCTGCCTCAGGTGCTCGGTGGCCTGGGCGTGGCAATCATCTCCACGTCCCACGGTCTGCTCACCGACCGCCAGGCTCAAGAGAAGGGTGTAGGCGGGGAAGTCCTCGCTTACGTCTGGTAAAGGGAGGTTGAAAGACTTATGTCTCGTGTAGGTAATGCACCCATCGCAATCCCGAACAACGTCGAGGTGAAGATCGACGGCCAGCACGTCGAGGTCAAGGGCCCGAAGGGCACCAAGGACCTGGATATGCCGGCACCGATCACCGCTTCCGTCGAGGACAACCAGATCCTGGTGGCTCGTCCGGACGACCACCGTGACAACCGTTCGCTGCATGGCCTGACCCGCTCCCTGATCAACAACATGGTCGTGGGCGTGACCGAGGGCTACAAGATCAACATGGAGATCTTCGGCGTCGGCTACCGCGTGCAGCAGAAGGGCAAGGACCTCGAGTTCTCCCTCGGCTACTCGCACCCGATCCTGATCGAGGCGCCGGAAGGCATCACGTTCTCCGTCGACGGCAACACCAAGTTGGCCATCGAAGGTTCCGATAAGCAGCAGGTTGGCCAGATTGCGGCAAACATCCGCCGTCTGCGTAAGGATGACCCGTACAAGGGTAAGGGCATCCGTTACGCCGGCGAGCAGGTCCGCCGCAAGGTCGGAAAGACGGGTAAGTAATCATGAGCAATACTGCAGAGAACACCAAGCGCACCCCGGTTGGCAAGGACATCTCGTCCCGCCGCCGCGAGGCACGCGCACGTCGCCACAACCGCATCCGCAAGACGCTGCGCGGCACCCCGGAGACCCCGCGTCTCGTTGTGCACCGCTCCTCGCGTCACATCCACGTCCAGGTCATCGACGACCTCGCAGGCCACACCCTGGTCTCCGCGTCGTCCATCGAGCCGGACGTGCGCAACCTAGAGGGCGACAAGAAGGAAAAGGCTGCCAAGGTTGGCCAGCTCGTCGCTGAGCGCGCCAAGGCTGCAGGCATCGAGGCAATCGTCTTCGACCGCGGCGGCTACAAGTACCACGGCCGTGTCGCGGCCCTGGCCGAAGCAGCTCGTGAAGGTGGTCTGAAGTTCTAATGATCACCGCAAACATCACCATCAACGGAAGGATCGCGTAATGGCCGAACGTGAACGGCGTGACGGCGGGCGCTCCGCCGACAACCAGAACAACAACGACCGCAACGACCGCAACGATCGTAGCAACCGTGGTGGCCGCGGCCGCCGCGACGACCGTCGCAACAACCAGAACGACGAGCGCGACAAGTACATCGAGCGCGTCATCACCATCAACCGCGTTGCCAAGACCGTCAAGGGCGGCCGCAACATGTCCTTCACCGCACTCGTCGTCGTCGGCGACGGTGAGGGCATGGTCGGCGTCGGCTACGGCAAGGCAAAGGAAGTTCCCGCCGCAATCCAGAAGGGTGCAGAGGAAGCTCGCAAGAACTTCTTCCGCGTCCCGATGATCGGCGGCACCATTCCTCACCCGGTCCAGGCAGAAGAGGCTGCGGGCATCGTCATGCTCCGCCCGGCTGCTCCGGGTACCGGTGTCATCGCCGGCGGCGCTGTCCGTCCGGTGCTCGAGTGCGCTGGTATTCAGGACATCCTGGCCAAGTCCCTTGGCTCGGACAACGCCCTGAACGTGGTCCAGGCAACCGTCGCAGGCCTGAAGCAGCTTGTCCGCCCCGAAGAGGTGGCTGCCAAGCGCGGCAAGTCCGTCGAGGAAGTTGCACCGGCTCGTATGCTGCGCGCACGCGCAGGACAGGAGGCCTAAGCACCATGGCACTGAAGATTACGCTGCACCACGGCAAGGTTGGCGAGAAGCCGACCACCCGTAAGAACCTCGAGGCTCTCGGCCTGCGCAAGATCGGCCAGTCCGTCGTGAAGAAGGACAACGCGGCTACCCGCGGCCAGATCCTCAAGGTGCGCCACCTCGTCACCGTTGAAGAAGTTGCAGGGGAGTAGATACAACATGGCTGACATCATCAAGCTCCATGATCTGCGCCCGGCAGAGGGCGCAAACAAAGCCAAGACCCGCGTCGGTCGCGGTGAGGCCTCCAAGGGCAAGACCGCCGGCCGCGGTACCAAGGGCACCAAGGCTCGCAAGCAGGTTTCCGCTGCTTTCGAGGGTGGCCAGATGCCGCTGCACATGCGTCTGCCGAAGCTGAAGGGCTTCAAGAACCCGAACCGCGTCGAGTACCAGGTGGTCAACGTCGCGGATCTGGCCGAGGCCTTCCCGCAGGGGGGCGACATCGCCATCGCCGACATCGTTGCCAAGGGCCTTGTTCGCCCGAAGCAGCCGGTGAAGGTGCTGGCAGAGGGCGACATCAACGTCGCGCTCAACGTCACCGCGAACAAGTTCTCCAAGTCCGCTGAGGAGAAGATAAAGGCCGCTGGCGGTTCCGCCAACGTCGTTGAGTTCTCCAAGCGTGCGTAAGAGCACTTAGCTTTACGACGAGCCCCCGCCCCGGACATTCCCGTCCAGGGCGGGGGTTTCGCCATTGGTGGGGGGGAGGGCATCCTGACACATTGCGGTGGCCGTTCGCGCCGACCTGGGGTTTTGGGGCGCTCTGACGGATTCCGCCCCGAAGTGTCTGGGGGCGCTGGGGATTTGTTCACTCGCGCAGTCGGTCCGAGTGAACAAGTACCTAGCTGGGTGGGCAATGTGTTCATTTTGCCCAGGTCGGAGAAATCGACGGGCGGATCTGTTCACCGGCCGGTGAATCAATTTGGGTGGGGGAGCCGGCTCCGCCCGCCACCTCTGACACATCACGGAAGCTGTTTGCGCCGACCTGGGCCGATAGAGCCCGCCTGACGGATTCCGCCACGATGCGTCAGCCCGAGCGCCTGGGAGGAGACTGGGAGTCGCGCCCGAACCGAACCTGAAATATCAACTTTCCACCGGGTGCTGTTAGGGTGGTTAGGTCAAAAGACCGCCCCGCCGGTTTTCGCGTGCCCGCGAAACCTGGGCGAGGAGTCGAATGTCCACTACCTCCCGTCCGTGGCGCGGCGGGGGCCAGGAGGCTTTGTGTCCGCTATTGCTCAGGCGTTCAAGGACCCGGATCTACGCAAGAAGATCCTGATCACCCTTGCGCTGATGTTTCTGTACCGCGTCGGCTGCCAGATCCCCACTCCGGGCGTGGATTACGGGCTGATTAACTCCCGCCTGGAGGAGATCTCCCAGGGCGACCAGGCGACGATGTTCTCCATCATCGGATTGTTCTCCGGTGGTGCGCTGCTGCAGCTTTCCATCTTCGCCATCGGCATCATGCCGTACATTACGGCCTCGATTATCGTGCAGCTGCTCACCGTGGTGATCCCGAAGTTTGAGGAGCTGAAGAAGGAAGGCCAGTCCGGCCAGGCGAAGATGACGCAGTACACCCGCTACCTCACGGTGGCGCTGGCGCTGCTGCAGTCCGCCGGCATCGTCGCGCTGGCGGACCGCGAACAGCTGCTCGGCCAGGGCATGCCGGTGCTGATCGAGGACCGCAACATCTGGACGCTTCTGATGATGATCATCGTCATGACCTCCGGTGCGGTGCTCATTATGTGGCTCGGCGAGATCATCACCGAAAAGGGCGTCGGCAACGGCATGTCCCTACTCATCTTCGCGGGCATCGCCACCCAGATCCCGTCCGAGGGCGCGTTCATTCTCCAGCAGTCCGGCGCGGTCACCCTGACCCTGGTTGTCCTGGCGCTGATTGCGCTCGTCGTCGGCATCGTGTTCATTGAGCAGGGCCAGCGCCGCATTCCGGTGCAGTACGCCAAGCGCATGGTGGGCCGCCGCCAGTACGGCGGCTCCTCCACCTACCTGCCGCTGAAGGTGAACCAGGCGGGCGTGATCCCGGTGATCTTCGCTTCCTCGCTGATGTACGTGCCGGTGCTGATCACCCAGATCGTCACCATGAGCAACCAGACCCCGCCGGACAACTGGTGGATGAACCACGTGATGGCGTGGCTGCAGAACCCGGGTTCCTGGCAGTACATCCTCACCTACGTGGTGCTGATCATCTTCTTCTCCTACTTCTACGTCTCCATCCAGTACGACCCGGTGGACCAGGCGGAGAACATGAAGAAGTACGGCGGTTTCATCCCCGGTATCCGTCCGGGTCGCCCGACCGCGGAGTACCTGGCGTTTGTGATGAACCGTTTGCTGTTTGTCGGCGCCATCTACCTCGCCGCGATCGCTGTTCTGCCGAACCTGGCTATGGACGCCGGCATCACCGGCTCCGGCCGTATGGGCATGAGCGCGTTCGGCGGCACCGCCATCCTGATTATGGTTTCCGTGGCCCTGACCACGGTCAAGCAAATTGAATCCCAGCTCCTGCAATCCAACTACGAAGGACTTCTGCGATAATGCGTCTCGTTCTCCTTGGCCCTCCCGGTGCCGGCAAGGGCACCCAAGCCGCGATTCTCTCCGAGAAGCTCGGTGTGCCGCACATCTCCACGGGCGATCTGTTCCGCGCCAACATCGGCGAGGGCACCCCGCTCGGCGTTGAGGCGAAAAGCTACATCGACGCCGGCAAGCTCGTGCCCACCGACGTCACCGCGCGCATGGTGGAAGACCGCCTGAACCAGGACGACGCGAAGGACGGCTTCCTGCTGGACGGCTTCCCGCGCACTGTGGAGCAGGCTGAGATCCTCACCGAGCTGCTGAGCAAGAAGGGCGAGAAGCTCGACGGCGTACTCAACTTTGTCGTCGACGAGGACGTGGTGGTCGAGCGCATGCTCGCCCGCGGCCGCGCGGACGACAACGAGGAAACCATCCGCACCCGTCTCGGCGTCTACCGCGACGAGACCGCCCCGCTGATCCAGCACTACGGTGACCAGATCATCTCCATCGACGCCGTGGGCGACGTCGACGAGATCAACCAGCGCGCCATGGAGGCGCTGGGTAAGTAGCCCACGTAGCGTGAAGGCCGGTGTGTTTGCACCGGCCTTTCGCATTTCGCTTATCGACGAACCAAAGGACCACCACGCAATGGTTTTCAGGAAACGCAAGATCGCGGCCAAGACGCCGGAGGAACTCGACGCCATGGAGGCCGCCGGGCGCATCGTCGGCACCGCCCTGCAGGAGGTCCGCGCAGCCGCCAAGCCAGGAACCACCACGCTCGACCTGGATAAGGTCGCCGAGACGGTCATCCGCGACCACGGCGCCATCCCGACGTTTTTGGGCTACCAGGGCTTCACCGGCTCTATCTGCGCGTCGGTGAATGAGGTGGTCGTGCACGGGATTCCGTCGAAAAGCATTGTGCTCGAAGAAGGCGACCTGGTCTCCATCGACTGCGGTGCCACCCTCGACGGCTGGGTGGGCGACAGTGCCTGGTCGTTCGGCATCGGCGAGTTGGCGCCGGAGGTGGACGCCCTCAACCGCGCGACCGAGTGGGTACTGGCGGAAGGCCTCAAGGCGATGGTGCCGGGCAACAAGCTCACCGACGTCTCCCACGCGCTCGAGCTGGCCACCTTTGCTGCCGAGGAGCGTTTCGGGGTGGAGCTGGGCATCGTCGACGGTTACGGAGGCCACGGCATCGGCCACACCATGCACGAAGAGCCGTACCTGGCCAACGAGGGCAAGCCGAACCGCGGTCCCGTCATCCAGGACGGATCCGTGCTGGCCATCGAGCCGATGCTGATCCTCGGCGGGGAAGTGGACACCGAGGTGCTGGATGACGAATGGACCGTGGTGTCCGTAGACCGCGCACCCGCCGCCCACTGGGAGCACACCGTCGCGGCGACCGCAGGCGGCCCGAGAATTCTTACGCCGCGCGTGTAGTTTTCTGGCGCGTTGTGGTGCGTTTGATGACAGGGAGGTTATACTTCCGCCATGTCTTACCGTCCCCGCCACGCAAAGCAGTCGCCGCTGAAGCGACGCGCAACCACGTTCGCTGCCGGCCTCGGTGTCGTCGCCTCCCTGGCAGCACCGGTTTCCGCCCAGGCCGCGCCCGCGCAGAACCCGGTTGCCATGTCCAGCTTGGACTCGCTGTCCAACCAGGCGACCACCTCCTTCAGCAATCTGGATAAGTCCGCGCGCGACGCCGCGTGGAACATCCGCAACGGCCTGCGCCAGCAGGCTGACGCGCTGGCCGCCATCGACCCGCAGTTGCCGGCGAAGGCGAAGCAGCGCATCGATGAGATCCTCGAGACGTTCTTCCCAGGCCTGATCGCTGAGAAGACCCCGAAGCCGGCACCGGCCCCCGCACCGAAGCCCGAGCCGGCGCCAGCTCCGGCACCGGCCCCGGCACCTGCGCCGCGTACCTCCCCGTGCCCGGCGGACGCGAAGGCCTGCGTGGACCTGACCAATCAGAAGTCCTGGCTGCAGAACAACGGCGAGATCTACTACGGCCCGGTGCAGATCAGCTCCGGCCGCCCGGGTCAGGACACCCCGAAGGGCACTCACTACGTCAACCGGAAGGTTAAGGACGAGATCTCCTACGAGTTCAACAACGCTCCGATGCCGTACTCCGTGTACTTCACCAACAACGGCATCGCGTTCCACCAGGATGATCCGTACGTGCCGTCTGCGGGCTGCATCCACCTCTACCGCGCGGACGCGCAGCGGTACTTCAACGACCTGCAGATCGGCGACAAGGTCTACGTGTTCTAACACGTGCCCGCGATGAGCCCCGGCTAGCGCTGGGGCTTTTTGCGTTTTCGCAGGTAAATGGCTAATGTAGTCCAGCGGTGTTTGTGCAACCTTGCGCAGGCCCCGCATGTAACCGGTAAATACGTCTGCTGCCTGCACTTTCAGGCGGCGTAGGAAGTGGAGTGTATGGCGAAAGAAGGCGCAATCGAGGTTGAGGGCCGCATTGTCGAGCCCCTGAAGAACGCGATGTTCCGGGTCGAACTGGACAACGGGCACGAGGTTCTCGCCCACATCAGTGGCAAGATGCGCCAGCACTACATCCGCATCCTCCCAGAGGACCGTGTCGTGGTGGAACTGTCCCCCTACGACCTGGACCGCGGGCGTATCACTTACCGCTACAAGTAAGCATTTCAGCCTTCTCACCCAGATCCGTCCCAGTGGCGGATCGTGCACCTCTGGCCACGGTGGCTGGAGCCGCGTGTAACCACAACCCACTCTCCGGCACGGCCCGGACAAAGCGTTGTTTGGCGTGGACGGGTGGGGAGAAAACCACCGTAACAACCCGAAAGGCACGTACCTCATGGCACGTCTAGCTGGTGTGGATCTCCCGCGCAACAAGCGCATGGAGATCGCACTCACCTACATCTATGGCATCGGTGCAACCCGAGCCAAGGAACTGCTCGAGAAGACCGGCATTTCTCCGGACCTGCGTACGGACAATCTGTCCGACGATCAGCTCGCCGCTCTGCGCGACGCGATCGAGTCCTCCTACACCGTAGAGGGCGATCTGCGCCGCGAGGTGCAGGCAGATATCCGCCGCAAGATTGAAATCGGCTCCTACCAGGGCATGCGCCACCGTCGTGGCCTGCCCGTCCGCGGCCAGCGCACCAAGACCAACGCGCGCACCCGCAAGGGCCCGAAGAAGACCATCGCAGGAAAGAAGAAGTAACCTATGGCTCCTCAGACTCGTTCCGGTGCGCGTCGCGGACGCCGCACCGTCAAGAAGAACGTGGCCGCTGGCCACGCGTACATCAAGTCCACCTTCAACAACACCATCGTGTCCATCACGGACCCGCAGGGCAACGTGATCTCCTGGGCATCCTCCGGCCACGTCGGCTTCAAGGGCTCCCGCAAGTCCACGCCGTTCGCCGCGCAGATGGCTGCCGAGAACGCCGCCCGCAAGGCGATGGACCACGGCATGAAGAAGGTCGACGTCTTTGTCAAGGGTCCGGGCTCCGGCCGCGAGACCGCAATCCGTTCGCTCCAGGCTGCCGGCCTGGAGGTGTCCTCGATCTCCGACGTGACGCCGCAGCCGTTCAACGGCTGCCGTCCGCCGAAGCGTCGTCGCGTTTAAGGCTGAAAGGAAAAGAGGTAAAGAAACATGGCTCGTTACACCGGCCCTGCTACCCGTAAGTCCCGTCGCCTCCGCGTCGACCTCGTCGGCGGCGACATGTCCTTCGAGCGTCGCCCGTACCCCCCGGGGCAGGCAGGCCGCGCCCGCATCAAGGAGTCCGAGTACCTGCTCCAGCTGCAGGAGAAGCAGAAGGCTCGCTTCACCTACGGCGTGATGGAGAAGCAGTTCCGCCGCTACTACGAAGAGGCGAACCGTCGTCAGGGCAAGACCGGCGACAACCTGCTGATCCTGCTGGAGTCCCGTCTGGACAACGTGATCTACCGCGCTGGTCTGGCTAAGACCCGCCGTCAGGCACGTCAGCTGGTCTCCCACGGCCACTTCACCGTCAACGGCAAGCACATCAACGTGCCGTCGTTTGCGGTGACGCAGTACGACATCATCGACGTCCGCGACAAGTCCCGCAGCATGCTGTGGTTCGAAGAGGCTCAGGACAACCTGCTCGAGGCCGTCGTTCCGGCGTGGCTGCAGGTCGTTCCGGACACCCTGCGCATTCTCGTGCACCAGCTGCCCGAGCGCGCTCAGATCGACGTGCCGCTGCAGGAGCAGCTCATCGTCGAGCTCTACTCGAAGTAAACTTTCGTTTGCTTCACCCCGCGCACTGTCGACGCGTTCGCACGGTGCCCGGAATCTTCCACATATCCGTTCCTACCGGCTTCAAATAGCGGGAGCCGACAAAGGAGAAGTTCATGCTCATCTCTCAGCGTCCTGAACTGACCGAGGAGTACATTGACACCAACCGCTCGAAGTTCATCATCGAGCCGCTCGAGCCTGGTTTCGGTTACACCCTGGGCAACTCTTTGCGCCGCACGCTGCTGTCGTCCATCCCGGGCGCAGCCGTGACCTCCATCAAGATCGACGGTGTGCTCCACGAGTTCACCACGATCACCGGCGTCAAGGAGAACGTCTCTGAGATCATCCTCAACATCAAGGACATCGTCCTGTCTTCCGACTCCGACGAGCCGGTTGTCATGCAGCTTGCTGTTGAGGGCCCCGGCGACGTCACCGCAGGCGACATCGAGCCGCCGGCTGGCGTGGAGATCCACAACCCGGATCTGCACATCGCGTCGCTGAATGAGCAGGCTCGCCTCGAGATGGAGCTTGTTGTCGAGCGCGGCCGCGGCTACGTCCCGGCCATGCCCAACTCCGGCGGTGAGGCCGGCCGCATCCCGGTCGACCAGATCTACTCGCCGGTCACCCGCGTCGCCTACAAGGTTGAGGCGACCCGTGTTGAGCAGCGCACCGACTTTGACAAGCTGATCATCGACGTGGAGACCAAGAACTCCATGACCGCACGTGACGCCCTCGCGTCGGCCGGTTCCACCCTCGTGGAGCTCTTCGGCCTGGCGCGCGAGCTGAACACCGCGGCCGAGGGCATCGAGATCGGCCCGTCGGCGCAGGAGACCGAGTACATCGCCGCGTACTCCACGCCGATCGAGGAGCTGAACTTCTCCGT
This sequence comes from Corynebacterium faecium, assembly GCF_027257105.1. Classification (NCBI taxonomy): domain Bacteria; kingdom Bacillati; phylum Actinomycetota; class Actinomycetes; order Mycobacteriales; family Corynebacteriaceae; genus Corynebacterium; species Corynebacterium faecium. Next base: position 238,295 of record NZ_JAPYJX010000001.1, on the reverse strand, counting down.
GCGCTCCTACAACTGCCTGAAGCGCCAGGACATCCACACCGTCGGTGAGCTCGCAGAGTGCACCGAGTCTGACCTGCTGGATATCCGCAACTTCGGCCAGAAGTCCATCAACGAGGTCAAGATCAAGCTTGCCAGCCTGGGCCTGACCCTCAAGGACGCTCCGGAAGATTTCGACCCGACCCAGATCGAAGGCTACGACGCCGAGACTGGCGACTACGTCGACACCAGCGCGGACGAGACCGAGTAACACCACAGAGCACGCGCTCAATTAACCGCACACGAGGAGTACGAAAATGCCTACCCCGAAGAAGGGCGCCCGTCTCGGAGGCTCGGCCGGCCACCAGAAGCACATTCTGTCCAACCTGGCCCTGGCCCTGTTCGAGCACGGCGCAATCAAGACGACGGACGCGAAGGCACGTATGCTGCGTCCGTACGCCGAGAAGCTGATCACCAAGGCGAAGAAGGGCACCGTGGCTGACCGCCGCGCCGTGCTCGCCGAGCTGCCGAACAAGGAGGTTGTGACCTACCTGTTCAACGAGCTCGCACCGAAGTTCGCCAACCGCGATGGCGGCTACACCCGCTCCATCAAGCTGGAGAACCGCGCCGGCGACAACGCTGCGATGACCCAGATCTCTCTGGTCCTCGAGGAGACCGTGTCTTCCGAGGCAACCCGCGCAGCACGCGCCGCCGCTTCCCGCCAGGCCGAGGAGGCCAAGGCTGAGGAGGCTCCGGCTGAGGCCGCAGAGTCCACCGAGGTTCCGGCTGAGGAGACCGCAGAGGAGAAGTAGCCCACAGCTACGCCCCGCACAAGCGCCCGCCCACCTGCACTGCAGCGTGGACGGGCGCTTTGTCGTCTGGCGCGTGCTGCCCGCGCTGTAGGCGCCCTGCGTTGCTCCCGCCTGCCCGCTGGTGTAACCAGACCTCAGCGCTGTGCGTGGCGCCGGTTGCCATGACCCGGCTATCGGGGAATTCGACCCGAACGGCCTGCTCGCTGCCGCGCACCACCGGCGATAGAATGCCTCACCATGGACGACACGCTGGACGACACGCTGCGCCTGCGCCTGGACATCGCCTACGACGGCACCGACTTCCACGGCTGGGCCCGCCAAAAAGGGGACCTGCGCACCGTCCAGCAGACCATCGAGGACGCGCTGTCGCTCGTGCTGCGCACCGACGTGGCGCTGACCGTCGCCGGGCGCACCGACGCGGGCGTGCACGCCTCCGGCCAGGTCGCGCACGCCGACATTCCTAAAGACTCGCTCAACCAGCGCTCGATTGAGGGGGATCCGGGGCGGCTGGTGCGTCGATTAGCAAAATTGCTCCCTGAGGACGTCCGCGTGTTCGACGTCACTCAAGCCCCCGCGGGCTTCGACGCGCGCTTTTCCGCCCTGACCCGCACCTACTGCTACCGGGTGACCACCCACCCCGCGGGTGCGGTACCCACCCGCGCGCGGGACACCGCCGTGTGGCCGAAACCCGTGGACCTCGACGCGGTGCAGGCCTGCGCCGACGCGCTGGTGGGCCTGAACAACTTCGCGGCGTTTTGCCGCCCGAAGGAGCACGCCACCACCATCCGCGACGTGCACTCCTTCACCTGGCGCGAAGTCGAACCGCAGCTTTTCGAGGCGCGCATCACCGCCGACGCGTTCTGTTGGAACATGGTCCGCGCGCTCGTGGCCACCTGCCTCACCGTCGGCGAAGGCCGCCGCGCGCCCGAGTGGCCGGAGGAGCTTTTGCTTCTCGACGCCCGCGCGCCCGACGTCCCCCTCGCCCCCGCCCGCGGCCTCACACTGGTGGGGGTGGACTACCCGACAGATAGCGACTTGGCGGCGCGAGCCGAAGCGACGAGAGCTATGCGCGAGATGTAGCATGCTTGGGTTACATCAGAACCGGGAGGTGCCATGACAACAGTCGCTGCCGCGTGGTTTGCCGTGGTGTTCTTCACCCTCCCCGGATTCGTGTTCTCCTGGGTCGCCGGCATGAAAGCCCCGGCGGCAGGCGCGGCCGCGCTGCCGGTGACCTTCGGCCTGTTCGGCGTGACCTCCTGGTTCTGGGGGCTGACCAGCGCGCCCTACAACCTGTGGACGTTCGGCGTGAGCATGGTCGTGGCACTCATGGCGGCCGCAGCGTGGCGGTACATGTTCGTGCGCCGCGCGCGCCGCGGCGGGGCCGTGAGCTGGCGCCGGGCGCTGTTTCCCGGCGACGTGCGCAAGGGAAGTATCGCCGACCCGTACTGGGCGCTGCCCGCCGTAGGCGTCGGCGTGGGCGCGTTCATGGCGGCCTCGGAGAGGCTGCACTGGCTGGAACGGATGCCCAACGGCGTCTACAACATCGTCCAGGGGTGGGACGTGCAGTGGCACGCCAACCTGGTGCGCTTCATCATGGACGAGGGCATCGCCTCCGCCACCCGCATGGGCGAGCTGCAAAACGTGGAAACCCAGCTGAAGCTGTTCTACCCGTCCGCCTACCACGCAGGCATCGCCCTGTTCGGCGAAACGGCGGGCCTGGACCCGATCCCGGCGCTGAACATCGCCTCCGCCGTGCTGCCGGCGCTGGCGCTGCCGGCGACGCTGGCGTGCCTGGTGTTCGCGTTCTTACGCTCCACGGGTGTCACCGCGCAGATCGCCGCCGCGCTCGCCGCGATCATGGGCTATGCCGCCCCGCAGCTGTTCTGGATCCCAGATTACGTGGGCATGTGGCCCTACCTCTTCGCCGTGGCGCTCACCGGCACCGTGACCTGGCTGCTTATCACCGTGCCGCGCCGGCGCGCCAGCGCCCTGCCCGCCGCACTCGCGTTCGTGGCGGTGCTGTGCGTGCACCCGTCCGCAGTCACCATCGTCGTGCTCGCCGTCGGGTTCTACTGGCTGACCTCCACCCTGATCTCCCCGGAACGCACGCGACTGGCGGACACGCTGTGGATCGCCATGCCCGCCGTCGCCGGCGTTGCCATGTTCGTTCCCCAGGTGCTCGCCGGCTCCGCCCAGGCGGGCGAGGTGGCCTCCTGGCGCCCCGAGGAAACATTGGGCGTCGGCGGCGCGTGGGGCACCGCGCTGCGGATGGAAACGCGCCACGTGCTGCAGTTCTTCCCGGCGTACGACCCCACCGTGCTGCTCTGGCTCGCCGCCGCCGGCGCGGTGGTGTGCCTGCTGTGGCGCCGCCAGATCTGGCCGGTGCTCTTCTACGCGGTGTCTTTGGCCATTACCGCCAACGCCCTGGCGCCGTTCGGCAACCCGCTGGGCAACCTGCTCGACTACGTAGGCAACCTGCACTACAGCACCGGCCACCGCCTGATCATGCCGGTGGTCATGGCTGTCACAGCCTCGGCCGCTATTGCCGTGGCGGCGGGGATTCGCGTGGTCACGGCAGCGCCCGTCGCTAAGCGGTACGCGAAAGGCGAGCGAGCCTCTGCAGTAGCGAGCATCGTCGTCGCCTGCATCGTCGCCTCCGCCGCGGTCCCGATGATCCGCGAGCACACCGACCACGGCGCCGAAAAAACCTACGCCGCCGCCCGCGTCGCCGACCGCATGGTCGACGCCGAGGACCTCGAAGCCTTCGACTGGCTGGCCACCCAACCCGCCGCCTGGGAGGGCCTGACCGCGGGCGACCCCGCCGACGGCTACTCCTGGATGTACGCCTACAACGGCGTGCCCACCCTGAACCGCCACTACCTGTGGCCCAACGGCGGACGCGGCACCAACGGCGACATCATGTACTGGAACGCCGACTTCATCGGCGAGGGCGAACACAACCTCGTCGACGAGACCGTGGAGAACCTCAACGTGAAGTTCTTCCTGCTCAGCCCCGGCGCGTTCTGGAACTACCAGTACCCGCCGTACGAGATGCTGCGCGACTTCTGGGTCTCCGAGGGTGTGACACCCGTCTACCGCAAGGGGAAAACGGCGATCTTCGCGGTGAACAGCCAGTTCAGCGAGGCGGAGCTGGAGGAGATGATCGCAGACGGTAAGGAGCACGGCTCGGACGAGCTGTTTGCGCTCGCGGAGGTGGGCGCGAGGCAGTAAGCTTTTCGCCAGGTGTTTTTCTCGGGGGAGGGGAATTGTCATGGCGAAGCTTCTGCCAACCACGCGTGCCCAGGTGTCGGGGCACAAGTTCATGCGCCGTCGTATGGAGCACGGCCTGGTCTTTGGGGATATCCGCATGATCCACGATCCGTTGGCCTCGAGGCGCCGCGCGACCATTTTCGGCACCGCGGCGGTGGCGATGATTGCGGGTGTGATGGGGCTGTTCGCGTGGATGCGGCCGAACGCGGACCCGGGGGATGCGCCGATTGTGCGCGCCGCGGACGGCACGCTGTATGTGCGCGTGGGGGAGGCGGCGCACCCGGTGACGAACTTGGCGTCGGCGCGCCTGATTGCGGGGCAGGCGGCTGATCCGGCACGCATCGGCGACGAGAAGCTCGCCGAGTTGCCGCGCGGTGTGCCGGTGGGCATCGTCGCCGCACCGGGTATGTTCGCGCCCGAGGACGCGCCATCGGCTAGCTGGTCGGTGTGCGGCGCGGACGCGATTACGGTGGTTGCGGGCAAGGCTCCGGAGCCGTTGCCTATCGACGCCGCCGTCCTCGCCGCCGACACCACCCGCGAGTGGGTGGTTACTGCTGAGGGGCGGCGCCTGCTGCCGGAGGCGCACACCCCGCAGGGCCGCGTGATCCGCCGGGCGCTGGGGATTACTCCGGACACGGCCCGGTGGACACCGCCGACGCAGGTCATCTCCGCGTTGCGGGAGCTGCCGCCGGCGGCGTTGCCGGATCCGCTGCCGCAGATCATCGACGCGGACGACCAAGCCTGGGCGCTCGCCGACGGGCGCATCCAGCCGATCACCGGCACCCAGCGCACCATGCTTTTGGACGCCGGAGCAAAGGCCGCCGTCGCGAGTCGTGAAAGCCTGGCGTCGTACCCGGACGCGGAGGAGGAACTGCGCCTGCCGGGGCAGCGGCCGCGGTGGTTCGAGCCGCACCTGGCGTGCGTGGATCAAAACCGCGGCGGGGCCACCGTAGACGAGGTGCCGGAGGGCATCGAGCTGTCCGGCACGTCCGTGGCCACGCACTTCGCGGGGTTGGACGGCGGCTCCGTCGGGGTGGACTCGGGCCACGGGTTCCACGTCGTTTCCGCCAACGGGCTGCGCCACCGCGCCCCCGACGCCGAGACGCTGGCGACCGTGGGTGCGGCGCACGTGGAGGACGTGCCGTGGGAGATCGTCGCGCTTTTGCCGGAGGGCGCGGAGCTTTCGCGCGACGCGGCGATGACGGCGACGTACTAGCCTCGCCGCGCGGCGCGCAGCGCGACCACCAGCGCGGCCAGCGCGAGCGCCGCGCCGGCGAGCGCGCCGAGCCTGCCCACGGCCGGGTTGGGCCGCGGGTCCACGGGTCTCACTTGGGCGGTCGGGCGGTCCGCCAGCTCGTGCGGCGTCAGTTGGGTCAGCGCTGCCAGCGGGTCGATGGCGCCGCCGCCGGGTTGGGCGGAGGCGTCGAGAAGCGAGCGCACATGCTCCGGGGCGATGCCGGGGTAGCGCGACTGCAACAGCGCCACCGTGCCGCTGACCACCGGGGTGGCGAAGCTCGTGCCCGCGTACGGGTGCACGCCGTCTTTGACCAGCGTGCCTTCCGCCCACCCGCCCGGGGCGAGGGCGGCCGGCACATGCCCCGGCGCGGACAACCCGGCGGGCAGGGAGTAGTCGGCGATGGCGTGGTTGTCGGCGCGCGCGGCGACCGCCAGCACGGTGGGGAAGCGGGCGGGAAAGACCTCGAAGCCGGGTTCGCAGTCCGGCCCGGCGTTGCCCGCGGCGGCGACGACTACCGCGCCTTGCGCCTCCGCGCGGTGGAGGGCGGCGGCGATGCCGGAGGTGTCGATGCGCGAGGCGAACCCGGGCTCCAGGCAGGACACGACGGAGATGTTGAGCACGCTCGCGCCTTCGTCGAGGGCGTTGTGGATCGCGTTGGTGAGCGTTTGCAGGTTGCCGGCGTCGACGTCGCGGTAGTGCGCCGAGGTCTGCCGCACCGAGATGATTTCCGCGTCCGGGGCGATGCCGAGGGTGCGCCCGGCGATGATCCCGGCGACGGCGGTGCCGTGGTTGTCGCAGTCGTGCAGCGCGTCCGCGGCCACGAAGTCGCGGCCCGCGCGCAGGTGGGTGATCTCGGGGTGCGGGGCGACGCCGGTGTCGATCACCGCCACGCGCACCCCGGCGCCGGTGGCGAATTTCCGCAGCGCTTCGGTTGCGGGTGGGGCAGCAGGCTTTGCGACGATCGCCGGCACCGCGCAGGCCACATCCTGGGCTTGGGCAGGCGCAGGCGTGAGGCTGAGCGCGAGCAGGGCAGAGGCGACGAACTTGCGCATGTTAGAGCCCCCGGATCATGTCGAACAGCCCGGTTAAGTGCACCGCCAGCGGGATCACGGCGATGGTGGCGGCGATCTCGGCGCGCTCGAACCACACGATGGTGGTCGGCTCCACATCCGGCACCCGCGGCGCCCACGCGACCGTCGCCACGGCAGCGAGGGCGGCGAGCGCGGCGACGGCGATGCACGCCGGGTGCCCGGTCTTTGCCGCGGCGGCCGCGGCGGCGACCACGGCGGAAAGCGCCACCGCGGTCAGGCACGCCCGCGGCACCGGCCAGTGCTGGCGCGAGGCGTAGACCACGAGTGCCGCGGCCACGCACAGGCAGAACACGAACACCCACGCCCCGCCGGCCCGGCCCAGCCAGAAAAGCGCCGGCACGAAGCACGCGGCGATCGCCGCCGAGATGGCGGAGGCGATGGTGGACGCGGCGGCGCTGCGGGCGTCCACGTCGTGCTGGTAGTCGTCGGAGCGGTCAAACTCCTCGCCGGCGGTGGGCACCCGCGGCACCGTCAGCCCCGCCGCGCGCGTGGCCGTGCCGGGCGTGGCCATCACCCCGAGTACCCCGGTGAGCACCGTCAGCGCCGGTGGGGCGAGCGGGCCGGGCAGCCACACGCCGGCCGCCCCGGCGCCGCCGAGCACGCAGACCGCGGCGGTAAACGCCACCTGTCCCGCCCCGGCCAGACCCAGCGCCACGCCGATCCCGACGGCCACCGCCGCCGCGAGCAAGCCCGCCAACGCTCCGAGGCCGAGCGAGGCAGCATCAGCACCGACGTCGCCGTCGCCACCTCCCGCAACCCACGCGCCCGCGGCGAGCCCCGCCAGCAGCGGCACGGCCGCGAACGCCGCGCGTGACCTGCCTATCGACGCCACCGCCAGCGCCAACAGCGCCACCGCACCCAGCGCGACCGGCCACGGGGCGAACACCCGCGCCAGAAGCAGCACCGCCGCAAGACCGGCGAACGTCGCCGCCGCGTCCAGCCCGCGCACTTGCCGCGCCGACTCGGCCGCCCCGGCCAAGGCGTCGGCCGCGTCGCGCACGACCGGCGGGGGCGTGGGCTCTTGGGGGCGGAGGGCGACGGTGGCGCCGTCGTGAAGCTTGAGCGCGTAGAGCGGCGTGTGCATATCCAGCACCGCCCCGCCCGCGGTGGTGGCTTGCCACGGGCGGTGCACCTCAGGCAGTTCCACCAGTCGGGCGAGCTCCGGCAGCACCTCCGAAAGCGTCGACGATGTCGGCAGAGTGACGTCGATGTCGCGGTGGAACGCGACAACCGAAATGCGGACAGTGACGCGCACAATGTGGTGCGCAGACGTTGCAACCAACTTCAAAACCCCCGAAATATCAGGCGCGGCCCCCATTCGCCGCGCGACGGGAAACAGTATGGCTTACAATCCACAGCGCGTCCACAGTTCGGGGGAACTGTGAGAAAACACGAGGGGGGAAATCCACGATGCTTGGCCTCGACTACGACCAAGTGCTCGCACCAACAACCGGCACCAACGATGCGGCGATCGATGCCGCGCCGCCGCCGACCGGAAACTTGCGCGCTGAACCCGTGCCCGCGGCGCAAAAGCCGCAGTCGCCGCCGGTGATAAAGATCCTGCTGCCGGTGGTGATGGTGGTGGCAGTCGGCGCGGTGATGGTGCTCATGGCCACCTCCGGCCGCGCCGTGAGCCCCATGATGCTGATCTTCCCGTTGATGATGCTCTTCGGGCTGGTGGGTATGTTCAACCCGCAGGAGAAACAGGGCGACATCGACGAGACCCGGCGCGTCTACCTGCGCCACCTCGACGCGCTGGCGGAAAAGGCCCGCGCGAACGCCGCGACCCAGCGCACGCACGCCACCGCACTGCACCCCGCGCCGGGCGAGCTGGTGGCCGCGGTGCCGGTCGAGCGCGTCTGGGAGCGCACAGGTGCCCCCACGGTGCGCCTGGGCACCGGCGCGGGCGCGCTGTGCACCCCGGTGGACGTGGACGATCCGGGCAGCCCCGAGGACTTGGACCCGGTGTGCGCGGTGAGCCTGCGCCGCACCGTCGCGGCGGTGAGCACCGTGCCGGGCATGCCGATCATGGTGCAGCTCGACGCGTTTCCCGCGATCACGCTCGCAGGTCCTACGGCGGCCGACGTGGCGCGCTCCATCGTGTGCCAGCTGGCGTTTTTCTACGGCCCGGAAAAAGTCCGCATCGACGCGCCGTTCGCTTGGGCGAAGTGGCTTCCGCACGCGCGCTCGGAGGGAGCGTTTCGCATTGCGCTTATCGACGGCCACGCCTCGCCCGCCCCCACCGACGCCGACCTGGTGGTGACCATCCACGACGACCCGGACTTCTTCGTCGACCCGGACGCGTTCCACCTGATCTGCACCGACGTGCTCGAGGCCGCCACGGCCCAGGGGATTGAGCAGCTTGGCGTGCCGGATCGGTTCACGGACGCGGAGGCGGAGTTCGTCGCAAGGCACTTAGGCTTTTACCGCCGCCCCGACGGCGCGGTGGAGGCCGGCGGGGATTTTCTGTCCATGCTGGGCGTGCCGGACGTCGACGCGCTGGACGCGCACACGATGTGGCCCGGGGTGCGCAACAAGCTCACCGTGCCGATTGGCGCGACGCCCGACGGCCAGCCGGTGTACCTGGACTTGAAAGAGGCGGCGCTCGGCGGGATGGGCCCGCACGGGCTGTGCATCGGGTCGACCGGGTCCGGCAAGTCGGAGCTTTTGCGGACCCTGGTGGTGGCGCTGGCAGCGACGCACTCGCCCGACGAGCTGAACTTCGTGCTGGTGGACTTCAAAGGCGGCGCGACGTTTTTGGGCTGCGAGTCGCTGCCGCACACCGCCGCGGTGATCACCAACCTGGAGGACGAGGCGGTGCTGGTGGAGCGCATGTTCGACGCAATTTCCGGCGAGATGCACCGCCGCCAGGAACTGCTGCGGGCCGCCGGCAATTTCGCCAACATCACGGACTACACCAAGGCGGGCAACACGTTGCCGTCGCTGGTGATCGTGGTCGACGAGTTCACCGAGCTGCTCACCCAGCACCCGCACTTCGCGGACCTGTTCGTGGCGGTGGGCAGGCTCGGCCGCTCACTCGGCGTGCACCTGCTGCTTGCCTCGCAGCGGCTGGAGGAGGGCAAGCTGCGCGGGCTGGATTCGCACCTGTCCTACCGCATCGGCCTCAAGACGTTTTCCGCCGGCGAGTCCCGCCAAGTCCTCGGCGTGCCGGACGCCTACGAGCTGCCCGGCGAGCCCGGCTCCGGCTACCTCAAAGCCGGCATGGACCTGACCCGCTTCCGGGCGGCGTACGTCTCCGGCCCGTTGACCCGCACCGTGGTGGAGCACCCCGGCGAGCAGCACGTGCGGCTGTTCACCGGCGACGAGATCGAGCTCGCGCCCACCGCCTACGTCGAGGAGGACCGCTCCACCACGCTTTTGGACGCGGTGGTGGCCAAGGCCCGCGACGTTGCCGACGCCCGCGGCATGCGCGCCCACCAGGTGTGGCTGCCGCCGCTGCCAGATCGCATCCCGCTGGCGCAGCTGGCGCACACGGACGGGGCGCTCGGGCTTATCGACGAGCCCTACAAGCAACGCCAAACACCCTTCCACCTGGACCTGAACGCTGCCGGCGGGCACGTCGCCATCGCGGGCGGGCCGCAGACGGGCAAGACGATGGCGGTGCGCAGCATCGTCGCCACGCAAATGCGCGCAGGATTGGCCGTCTACATCATCGGCGACCTGCCGGAGCTCGAGGCGCTGCCGCACGTCGCCGGCGTGGCCAGCATGAAAGACACCGAGCGCACCCGCCGCGTCATCGACGAGGTCACCGGGTTCCTGGACCACCCGCGACCCGTGATGCTCGTCGTCGACGGCTGGCACGCCCTCGACGAGGACCTGCGCGAACCGCTCGCCCGCATCGCCTCCGAAGGCCCCGACGCCGGCATCCACCTCGTGGCGACCACCCAGCGCTGGAGCGCGATCCGCCCGAACGTGCGCGACCTCATCGGCACCCGCCTCGAGCTGCGGCTGACCGAACCGATGGACTCCGTGATCAACCGCAAACACCAGGAAAAACTGCCCGCCACACCCGGCCGCGGCCTGACCCCGGACGGCAAAACCGTCCAGCTCGCCTTCACCAGCGGCGAGGACATCGCCCACCTCGCCACCTCCGACCAGGCGCCGGTGGAGCGGCTGCGGGTGCTGCCGGAGCGCGTGGATACGCACTCGCTTCTCGACGGCCAAAGGATCCCCCTCGGCATCGGCGGCCCCACCCTCGAGCCCGTGTACTCGTCCGGGCACGCCCTGGTCATCGGCGCCGGAGGCTGCGGTAAATCCACCTTCATCGCCAGCACCATCGCCGCGGTGGAGCACATGGGCCGCGAAGCCGCTCGCATGGTGGTGCTCGACCCCAGGCGCGCGCACCTGGGCCGGGCCAGCGAGGAGATGGTCGCCGCCTACGCTGCCTCCACCAGCGCGATCACGCAGGCCGCCAAATCGCTCGCCGTCACGCTCACCGAGCGCCTGCCCGGGGCCGATGTGACACCCGAGCAGCTGCGCGAGCGTTCCTGGTGGACCGGGCCCGAGCTGTACCTGATCATCGACGACTACGAACTCGTCGGCGAAGAACCCTTACGCCCAATCGCGGAACTCTTGCCGCACGCGCGTGACATCGGCCTGCACGTCGTGGCGGCCCGCAAATTCGGCGGCGTCTCGCGCGCGTTGTTCGGGCCGTTCCTCACCGCCGTAAAAGACCTGCACCCCGACGTGCTGCTCATGGACGGCACCCGCGACGAAGGCGCCATCTTCGGCGTGCGACCCAGCCCGCAACAACCCGGCCGCGCCACCTGGATCATCGGGGAAGCGCGCGGCACCGTCCAACTCCCGGAGGCACAATGACCGAGCTGCGCATCACCGCCACCGACGCATCCACCGTGATCACCGGTGCGGCCAACATCCACCGCTTCGACGCGCCCACCAGCCGCGAAATCGCCGGCACCGTCCGCAGCGTGTTAGGCCCCGAGCCGCACGGCGCGCCGGTGCACATCGCCGCCGACCCGCAACGTCTGCGCGAACTCACCCACGCGCTCGCCGACTACGACATCGACCTGACCACCGAACCCCTCGAACCCGCCGCGCCCCCGCCCGACGACGCGCCCGAAGCCTTCCACCGGCCACCGCCGCCCGAGCAGGAGTCGCGCTCCGGCACGTGGATCATCGTCGGCGTCGTCGCCGCGGTCGCGCTGGCCTGCGCCGGCGTGATCTGGGGGCTGACCAGCGGGGGAGCGCAGTCGCAGGCTCCTGCGCAGGAGGAAACGGAGCAGCCGCAACCGCAAGCTCCTGCGCAGTCTCCGTCTCCTGTGCAGGATGAGGAGCGGGCGGAGCAGACGTCGATAAGCATTGAGCGCGACGGCCTCACCGTCCAACTTCCCGCAGGCTTCACCCTCGAAGCCGACGACGGCATGTGGCGCGCCACAGGCGACGACCCAAACTTCCGACTGCAGATGGCCGTCGAGCACCTCTACCAGCTGCCCGCGCGCACCATGGCCGAACAACTGCTCGCTGATATCGAAGCCGACCCGGAAGTCGAACTCGTCGACACCGACGGCGTGTCCGTGACCTACCTCGAGCGCGCCGGGGACGGCTCGCAATCGCTGTGGAAAACCTGGCCCAACGGGACGGTGCAGCTGTTCGTGGGCTGCCACACGCGCGCCGAACCCACCGTCGTGCAACGCGCCACCTGCCGCATGGCCATGGAAACCGCTGAATATAAGGGGGCTGACGTGGGGCCATAAAAAAGTTTTGCGACCGATGGAACCGAAAGGGCCAAACGTCAGTCAGATATACGGACAGCACAGAGGTTGTCCGTCCCAACACACAACGAGGGGGAAAGAAACCATGGAGCAGTTCGCAACCGAAGCCGAGGTCATGCGCGCCGCTGCAGACCGCACCGACGACACCAACGCCGACGTCAACCGCGAAATCGACCGCGTCCAGCAAGTCGCCGAAGCCACCCGCGGCTACTGGGTGGGCAACGCACAGCGCAGCTTCGACGAGCTCATGCTGCGCTACGACGACGCTCAAAAGCGACTTTCTGAGGCACTGAGCGCGATCGCCGTGAACATCCGCGACAACGCCAAGAACTACGAAACCACCGACGCCACCAACACCGACAGCCTCCGCCAGATCGCCGGCGGACTCGCACTGTAAAGGGGAAACAATGCAGATCAAGTACGATTTCGCGCAGATTGCCGGCGCCGCAGAGGACATGCGCGCCTCCGCCTCCCGCATCAACGGCGACCTGGCCGAACTCAAGCAGATGCTCCAGCCCATGGCCCAGACCTGGGAAGGCACCGCAGCCGCGGCCTACCAGGCACACCAGGCCAAGTGGGACCAGGCGGCGGAGGATCTCAACCAGATCCTCAACCAAATCGCCAACACCGTTGAAGACGGCAACACCACCATGCTCGCCGTCAACAACGCAGCCGCAAACAGCTGGGGCTAAAACAACAAGACTTGCGTCGCGGGCCGTGACGGGGCCGTTTTCATCGGGGGACGGGCTCGGCTTCGGACCGGCCCGCGGCGCAACCACACGGGGGATACGGGGGACGTGCCGCCGCAGGTGATGGGGGAATCACCTGCGGCGGCGCTTTTTTTGTTTTCGGGGGCGCGTGCCGTAGGGTGTTATCCCTGTGTGTCCCGCCGGATGCGCTTTTCGGGTCTCCACCGGCCGCCGTAAAGCACAAAGGGGCAGACGAAGTTTTTGGCCGGCAGCCATCTAGACAGACTTTAAGGAGTCATGCATGTCTACTTACCACCCGAAGAGCGGTGACATCACCCGTAAGTGGTACGTCATCGACGCAACCGACGTGGTGCTGGGCAAGCTTGCTTCCACCGTCGCAGACATCCTGCGCGGTAAGCACAAGCCGCAGTACGCACCGAACGTCGACACCGGCGACCACGTCATCGTGATCAACGCCGACAAGATCCACATCTCCTCCAACAAGCGCGAGCGCGAGATGCGTTACCGCCACTCCGGCTACCCGGGTGGTCTGAAGTCCATGACCCTGGGCCGCGCGCTGGACGAGCGTCCGGATCGCGTGATCGAGGAAGCTGTCAAGGGCATGATGCCGCACAACAAGCTTTCCCGTCAGTCCATCAAGAAGCTGCACGTCTTCGTCGGTGCCGAGCACCCGTACGCTGGCCAGCAGCCGGAAACCTACGAGTTTAAGCAGGTGGCACAGTAATGACCGAGCCGAACAACTTCGAAAACACCGCCGCTGAGGACCTGGGCACCGACGTCGACGCCGCAACCGCCGCGACCGAGGAGTTCAACTACACCATCGGCGACGCCATCGCCCCCGAGGCTGAGGCAACCGAGGAGACCGTCGAGGTCGCTCCGCTGCACGAGGGTCCGATCCAGACCGTTGGCCGCCGTAAGCGCGCCATCGCCCGCGTGACCGTCGTCGAGGGCGAGGGCAAGATCACCGTCAACGGCCGCGAGTTCGAGGACTACTTCCCGAACAAGCTGCACCAGCAGGACATCCTCACCCCGCTGACCCTGCTCGAGCGCGAGGGCCAGTTCGACATCAAGGCCAACATCTCCGGTGGCGGCCCGACCGGCCAGTCCGGTGCTCTGCGCCTGGCTATCGCCCGTGCGCTGAACATCTACAACCCGGCTGAGCGCCCGACCCTGAAGAAGGCCGGCCTGCTCACCCGTGACGCCCGTGCCGTGGAGCGCAAGAAGGCAGGTCTGCACAAGGCCCGTCGCGCACCGCAGTACTCCAAGCGTTAATCGCTTTTTGCGCGCGCCGATTCGCCGTCGTCCTTGTTGGGCGGCGGCGTTTCGCGTTGTTTAGGGCAGGGGTGTGCGTCGGGGGCCGAAGAGTTGGTCGAGTGCTCCGCGGTCTGTGTTTCTCAGGTGGTATCCGCGGGGTGAGATCCACCAGGGTGCGCCTCTGATCATGGCGATGCGTCCGCGGGATTTGCGCCAGGGGTCGTCGTCGTTGATCCGATTATGGTACTTACACAGTGGCACCAGGTTGTCCATGTTGGTGTAGCCGCCGTGCTTCCACGCATCCACATGGTGGATCTCCGCACCGTACGCCCCGTGGCGGCAGCCGGGGAACGCGCACACGGGTGAGACCATGCAGGCCATGTCGCGCTGCTTCTGGTTGGCGAAGCGCTCGGTGTCGTACAGGTTCACCGCCCCTTCCTCCGGGTGGAAGGCGGCGACCTCCAAGGCTTCGCCGAACTCTTGCTGCATGTACTCCGCCCCGGTCATGGTGGTGCCGTCAGTCAAGGTGAGGATGACGTCGTCGCCGTCTCCCGCCATGATGCGGGCGTGTTCGGTGATCGGCACCAGCACGATCGGGCGTGGTGCCGCGGCGACGACCCCGCCGGTTTTGCCTTCGACGATGCGCCAGAACGCCTCCTCCATCTGGGGTGCGGCCGGCAGTGTGGCGTCGATGCCTTGCTTGAGGCGGTGCTCCAAATCTGCGGCTTTGCGGTCGGTGGTGTCGATGGTGATGCGCGCCCGCCCGTTTTTCGGCGCGGAGAACGCGACCTGTTTCTTCTTCGGGGTGTCATCGTCGCGGGGCACCAGCTCTCGTGCGGCGCGTTCGATCGCGCGGTACCCGCCGGTGACGTCCAACAAGGCCAGCCGCAGCCGCCACCGCTCGCCGAGATCTTTCACGCCTCCGACGCGGCGTTCGATCAGTGCGAGCTCGTCCAGGGAGAACCCGCGGGCTTTCTGCGCCGCCAAGGCCTGCTTGCGGGTGAACTTGGTGGGCCCGTAGTACACCTTTTGCATTGCGTCCCACGCGCGTGCTCGATCCGGCGCCATGCCAGCCGAAAGCGCGACGGGCAGGTCGAAGTGCCGCAGTGTCTCCATGGATGCTGCGGCCATCGCCTGAATGAATGCGTCGAACGGGTTCATGCCACGAACACTAAAACAAGCGCAACCCCGCCCCGCCCGGCCCTGTGGAATTTGCGTCAGCACCCCTGTGGATAACTACCAAACCCGCAGGTAAAATCGCGCGAAAGTTGGGGTGGCGGAGCGATCGTCGATAGGCAAGTGCATAATTGTGCGCATGACTCGATTGTTCGGAACTGACGGTGTCCGCGGCCTGGCTAACGAGGCCCTCACCGCATCGCTTGCCCTCAAGCTCGGCGCCGCAGCTGCGACCGTGCTGACCAAGGACCGCGGCTCTGAGAAACGCCGCCCGATCGCGCTGATCGGCCGGGACCCGCGCGTCTCCGGCGAGATGCTGGCTGCCGCGATGGCGGCCGGTATGGCGTCGAAAGGCGTGGACGTGCTGCGCGTCGGCGTCATCCCCACCCCGGGCCTGGCGTTTCTCACCGACGACTACGGCGCCGACATCGGTGTGATGATCTCCGCGTCCCACAACCCGATGCCGGATAACGGCATCAAGTTCTTCGCCGCCGGCGGCAAGAAGCTGCCGGACGACATCGAGGACGAGATCGAGCGCGCCATGGCCGTGCTGGAGGAAACGGGCCCGACCGGCACCGCCATTGGGCGCGTGATCGAGGAGGCGCCGGACGCGCAGGAGCGCTACCTCGCCCACCTCAAGGAGGCCGTCACCGAGCCGCTGAGCGGCATCAAGGTCGTGGTGGACTGCGCCAACGGCGCCGCCTCCGAGGTCGCCCCGAAGGCCTATGCCGCCGCCGGCGCCGAGGTCACCGCGATCCACAACACGCCGAACGCCTACAACATCAACGACGGCTCCGGCTCCACCCACATGGACCAGATCCAGGCGGCCGTGGTCGAGCACGGCGCGGACCTGGGCCTGGCGCACGACGGCGACGCCGACCGCTGCCTGGCCGTGGACGCGCAGGGCAACGTCGTCGACGGCGACCAGATCATGGCCATCCTCGCCACCGGCATGAAGGAGTCCAACAGCCTGAAGGACAACACGCTGGTCGCCACGGTGATGAGCAACCTGGGCCTGAAGCTGGCCATGCAGCGCGAGGGAATCGAGGTGCGCGAGACGAAGGTGGGTGACCGCTACGTGCTCGAGGAGCTCGGCAACGGCGATTTCTCGCTGGGCGGCGAGCAGTCCGGCCACATCGTGGCGCCGGCTCACGCCACGACTGGCGACGGCGTGCTGTCCGGCCTCATGCTCATGGAGCGCATGGCGGAGACCGGCAAGTCGCTCGCCGAGCTGGCCGAGGTCATGACGGTGCTGCCGCAGACGCTGATCAACGTGCCGGTGTCCAACAAGGCGCTGATTTTGGAGGACCAGTCCGTCAAGGACGCCATCGCCGAGGCGGAGGCTGAGCTGGGCGATTCCGGCCGCGTGCTGCTGCGCCCGTCGGGCACCGAGGAGCTGTTCCGCGTCATGGTGGAGGCTGCTGAGGAGGAGCAGGCGCGCAAGGTTGCCGGTCGCCTCGCGGCGGTCGTCGCCGCGGTGTAGGTTTAACCGCGGTAAAAGTTTTTTGCCCCGGCAGGGAACCGCCGGGGCTTTGGGGGAGTCTAAGTAAAGGTAAGACAGTTACTGCGAGCCTTTCGGGGGTGGGCATATGACACATGTTGGGGCGCTCGACATCGATATTGATGCGGTGCGCACGAAGTACACAGAGGCTATCGACGCGTACCGCGACGCCGCGCGCGAGCTCGACGCCGAGCGGCCGGTGGTTGCCGCGTCAGCGTTCGGCGCGGGTTTTGCGCAGGAGGGGCGGCGCATCGTGGATGCGCTGGAGGCGTTGCATGCCACGTCGCAACGCTTCCTTGCCGCGCGCGGGGAGAATTGGGGGCAGGTGCTTTTGCTTAGCGACGCCACCGTCGCCGCCGACCAGCTCTCTTCCGAGTATTTGGCATCGATTTCCGGTGGGGTGGATAAGGCATGATGGCTGCGGTGAAAGACGACGTCCAGTCGCTGGTGCGCGCGGTCGATGTCGCGCCGGAGGTGGGGCCGGCGCAGCGCGCGGCGGTCCACGGCCTGGCCGGTGAGTTGCTGGAGCAGGTCGCGCAGACCGACGGGCTAGATCTGAGTGCGTTTGTCGCCGCGGGCCTGAAGTTGTCCGCGGGCGGGCAGCGGCCGGACACGCCGGCGCGGACGTGTTCGTGCGACGAGAGCGACTGGTTCGACGAGGTGGGCATCCGCGAGCGCGAGCGTTGCGACGAAGCACGCGAAACCGAGCATTTCGACCGCGCGAAAGCCGCAGGCGAGTCGATCGGGCAGTGTGGGGAGGCGATCAAGGCGATCGTGGACACCGCGGAGTCGGCGGTGCGCGCCCTGCTGGAGCCGGCGCGGCGCATGCTGGACATCGTGCTGAACTGCGGGATTGTGCAGCTGATCCAGCCGGCGGTGGAGATGGTCATCGAGGCGCTGCGCAGCGCGCGCGAGACCGCCAGCGACCGCAACGGCGTGATCAAGGAGTGCCTGGGGGAGGTGGCCACCCGCGTCGACACCGCGGCCGCAGAGCAGCCGGCCCCGCCGGTGCAGTTCGGAGAGAAGGGGCATTCGCCTTGCGACGTCACGACGCGCCCCGCCGCCGCCACCAGCGCGTCCGACGTATCTGCCGATTCAGGCGCCCGCTTGGGGCTGGATCTGAAGTTGGATCTGACGTTGGACGCGAAACTGGAGGCGACGCTCGGCATCGAGGAGACGGCGCTGGAGGACTGCCCGACGGAGCCTGCGGCTCAACCCGAGTGCGAACCGGAACCGGAACCAGAACCAGAACCGGAGTGCGAACCGGAACCGGAACCAGAACCGGAGTGCGAACCGGAACCGGAACCGCCGCCACCGCCGCCTGCACCTGCGGATGACGGGGTGATCGCCCCGCCGCCGGAGCTGTCGCAGGTGGAGGAACCGGCGCCGCCGCCGAAGAAGCTGGAGAATCTGGAAACGCAGCCGGCGCAGGCGGGAGATGGTGGCGGCAATGACACCGAAGCCGGTGGGGTGGAAGCTGATCCGTGGGCAATGAAGAAGGCAGGGGAGTGGTAGCGATGGATTTCGAGCTTTTTGTGGCGCAGTACCAAAAGCGCACCGCGAAGCGCATGGCGGATTTTGAGGCGTTGATGAAGGAAACGCAGCAGAAGATGGAGATGACCGCCAAGCACCACGCGCGGGCCCGGGAGACGATGCCTCGGCAGCCGGTGACGGTGCCGCGGGGGGATTACAGCATGCCGCGGAGTCGTCGTAACGCTTCGCAAAAGCAGCAGATCCAGGCGGTGCTGCGCGCGATAGGCCCGAACGGCGAAAACCCCGTCGTGTAAGCACGACGGGGGAGGTGGCTAGAACAGGGAGAAGCGGGCGTTGTCGCGCGCCAGGCCGGCGGCCTTGGACAGCTTCTCGCCGGTCAGGGACTCCACGCCGGAGCCTTCGGCTTCCGGCTCGGAGTAGGAGGCGTAGGCCTTGTCTTCGTCGAGCTGGTGCAGCAGGTAGCCCACGAGCAGGCCGCGGATGGTTTCCTGCAGCCCGCGGTCGGACTTGCCCACACCGAGGATGCGCTTGACTAGGTTGTCCTCGGAGAAGGACTGCTGGTCGCCCTTCTTCGGCGCGCGGTAGACCACTTCGCCGGCCCAGTTGTAGGCCAGCTTGGCGGGGTTGCCGGGGTCGAACAGCGAGTCGCCGTCTTCGCCGGGGCCGACGACCATGCCGGGGACGAACAGGTTGCGCGCCGCCTCAACTGCGGACGGCGCCACGTTGGCCGGGTACACCGCCGCCACGGCCTTCGCCTTCGGGTTGTCCACCGCGGCGAGCACGGCGGCGCCGCCGCCCATGCCGTGGCCGACGATGCCGAGCTTGCCGGGGGAGATGGAGATGTTGCCGTTGCCCAGGCGCACGCCGCCGAGGATCTGCATGGCGGTCTCCAGGTCGGCGGCGAGGCCGACGTGGTCGGGCTTGAAGCCGGTTTCGGTGTCCGGCGCGGCCACGGCGATGCCCCAGCTGGCCAGGTGGCGCAGGGTGTCCTCGTAGGCGGCGACGTCCTTGAGCCAGTCGTGGCCGAACGCCACGCCGGGCAGGTTCTTGCCTTCGGCGGGGGTGTAGACCTTGCCGGGCAGGCCGGTGTAGCCCAGGTCGCCTTCCAGGACGCGGTGCGGGCCGCGCTTGGACAGGTCGGAGAGTTTCTTCAGCTTCGCAGACACGCGGGCAATCCTACTGCAAACCTGTCTCCGCTAGGGTGAGTCCGACAAACCCCACACACAGGAGGTCGGATGCTCGGTGCTTTGCAGCTGGCGTTCATTGATTCGGTGAATCTGCTCCTCATCGGCGTCATCGTCGCAGTCGGCATTGCTGCACGGAGCAACTACGCCAAGACCACCGCGCTGCTGATCGCGGGCGATTGGTGCGGCGTGGCTGGCTTGGCGCTGATCATGCTGGTGATTTTCGACGGCCTGGGCCCGGTGGTGCAGCGCTTCGTCGAAGGCCCGGTGTTCGGCATTTTGCTCCTCGCCACCGGCGTCCTCACCGCCGTCCTTGCGGTGCGCGGCGGCAACAACCAGGCGCTGGTGCAGAAGATCATGCGCCCGCTGCACACCCCCGGCCCGGCCACCGTGGGAACCGGCATGGTGCTCGGTTTGATCCAGTCGGCGACCTCGTTGCCGTTTTACGGCGGGCTGGCACTGCTGTCGGCGGCCGGCGTCGACGCGCAGGTGCGCTACGCTGCGATCCCGCTGTACGCGACGGTGGCGCTGTCGCTGCCCACGTTGGCGGCGTTGGCCGTCGGCTGGGTGCGCGCGAAGCCGGACAGCGCCGCCGCGCGCGGCTTCGACTGGGCGCGCGCCCACCCCGACCAGGTCACGGCTGCTGCGACGTGGTCGGTGGCGGTGCTGCTCATCGTTTTGGGTGTGACCCACGTGGTGTAATAGGCCCGTGCTGACAACAACGATCGATCTGGACGCTATCGCGCACAACACCCGCCGCCTGCGCGAGCAGACGACCGCGGAGATGATGTGCGTGGTCAAGGCGGACGCCTACAATCACGGCGTTAAGCGCTGCGTGCCGGTGATGGAGGCGAATGGCGCGGACGCGTTCGGCGTGGCCACGTTAGCGGAGGCGCGCCGGGTGCGCGAGCTCACCACTAAACCGGTGCTGGCTTGGCTGTGGGATCCGAAAGAGGAGCTGCCGGCTGGCGTCGACGTGGGGGTGCCGTCGTTCACGCATTTGCATTCGCTTATCAACGCACCAACGGCGCCCACCGTCTACCTCAAAGTGGACACGGGGATGCACCGCTCCGGCATCGACGAGGTCCGCTGGCAGGAGGCCTTCGAGCTCGCCCTGGACGCGCAGCGCGAAGGCAAGCTCGAGGTTGCGGGGCTGATGACGCACTTCAGCTGCGCCGACGACCCGTCCGACCCGTACACGGACCAGCAAGCGGCCGCGTTTCGCCGCGCGATCGCCCAGGCCCGCCAGGTGGGCCTTGAGGTGCCGCGCAACCACGCGGCGAACTCGCCGGCGACGTGGACCCGCCCGGACCTGCACTTCGACATGGTCCGGCCGGGTTTGAGCCTGTACGGCCTGGAGCCGGTCGACGGCCTCGACCACGGACTGAAACCGGCGATGACCTGGTCGGCGCCGGTGGTGACGGTGAAACCGATGCGCAAAGGCGAGGCCACCAGCTACGCCCGGACCTGGGAAGCGCCGGCGGACGGGTTCACGGCCGTGATCCCCGCGGGCTACGCGGACGGGGTGCAGCGCTCCTGGCAGGGCGCCGTCGAGGTCGACATCGCGGGCCGGAGCTACCAGCAGGTGGGCCGGGTGTCCATGGACCAGATTGTGGTCTGGCTCGGCGACAACGACGCAGGTGTCGCCGCGGGCGACGAGGCCGTCATCTTCGGCGACGCCACCGCGCTGGCCAAGCGCGCCGGCACCATCAACTACGAGGTGGTCTGCGCCCCGCGCGGGCGCACCACCCGCCGCTACATCGGGGAGGGCAAGTAGATGAAGTCCACGTTTCCGGCGCAGGGCGAGCGGTTGTGCGACGATGCCCAAGATACGCAAACGCTCGGCGAAGAGCTGGGGCAGACGCTCGAGGCGGGCGACCTCGTGGTGCTCGACGGCCCGCTCGGCGCGGGCAAGACCACCTTCACACAGGGCATCGCGAGGGGCATGGGGGTCAAGGGCCGGGTGACGAGCCCGACGTTCGTGATTGCGCGGGAGCACTCGTCGATAGGCAATGGCCCCTCGCTCGTGCACGTGGACGCCTACCGGCTCGGCGACGACCCGCTGGGCGAGCTCGACGCCCTCGACTTAGACAGCGCCCTCGAAGATGCCGTGGTGGTGGCCGAGTGGGGCGGCGGCCTGGTGGAGCAACTCGCGCAGCGCCACGTGCACGTCACGCTGGATCGGCGCACGCACGCCGACACAGAAGCCCGCATTATCTCCTGGCGCGTCGAAGACGGGATGTAGGCTTACACGCATGCTCAACCTCACTAGCCAGTCCCGCCGCTGGATCGTGCTCGCAGCTGTGCTGTGGCTCGTGATTTTGGCGGGGATCATCTTCATCCCGCAGTCCCGTTCCACCGAGGTCGCCCAGGTGACGCCCACGAACTCGCTGACGCGCTCGCTGCAGCAGACCCGCCCGGGCGGCGACGCCGTGTCTGCGCAGCTGGTGGACCCGGCGCGCATCTACGACGCGGAGCGCTACCTCGGCTACACCACGCTGTGCCCGGGCGAGCCGCAGGAGCTGGTGGACGCCAAGCTTGAGGCCTTCGGCATCAGCGCCGACGACCTGGACCTCGGCGGCGACCTCGGCTACGTCCTGCTCATCCCGGGCGGCGAGGGCGAGGCTCCCATGGTGGACCCGGTGGAGCTGAACAAGGTGGACATCTGCACCGTGCCGCAGTCCGAGTCCTTCCCGCTCAACACCGCGATGCCGTTCCACATGAACCAGGGCCGCTGGACCCTCGGGTTGGGCCAGTAATGCTCGTTCTCGCCCTGGACACCGCCACGACTGACCTGGTCGCAGGCATCGTGGACGGGGACCGTGTGCTCGCGGAGACGGCCGTTGCCACCCGCGCGCACAACGAGACGCTCATGCCGGAGATCACCCGGTTGTTGGGGGAGGCGGGCGTCGAGTTCGCGGACCTGGGCGCGGTCGTGGTCGGCTGCGGCCCGGGGCCGTTTACCGGCCTGCGCGTGGGCATGTCCACCGCGTCGGCGCTGGGGCAGGCGCTTGCCATTCCGGTGCACGGGGTGTGCACGCATGACGCGGTTGCCGCGTCGCTTGGCGGTGAGGCGCTGGTGGTCACCGACGCGCGCCGCCGCGAGGTGTACTGGGCGCGCTACTCCGGCGGCGAGCGGGTGGCGGGCCCGGACGTGTGCAGGCCGGCGGACCTTTCTTCGCCCGCGGTGGACGTGGTCAGCGTGCCGTCGTCGCTCGCGGAGCTTTTGCCTATCGACGCCCAAAGGGTGACCTACCAACCCCCAACACCTGGCGGCCTCGTCGCAGTCGCCGACCTGGACGCGCCGCCGGAGCCGCTGGTGCCGCTGTATCTGCGCCGGCCAGATGCGGTGCCGCCGAAGCAGGCACCGAAGTCGCCGGCGCTGCCATGAGCCTGAGTTTCCGCGAGCTGACCGTCGCGGACGCCCCGGCGGCCGCCGCCATCGAGGCGGTGCTCTTCGCCGGCGACAGCCCGTGGTCCGAGGCGGCGTACCGTTCCGAGATCGCCGCGCGCCACACCTTCTACCTGGGTGCCTTCGACGGCGATGAGCTGGTCGGCTTTGCGGGCCTGGCCATGCTCGGGCCGAAAGACGACCCGGAGTTTGAGATCCACACCATCGGCGTCGAACCCTCCCGGCAGGGCGAGGGCCTGGGCCGGGCGCTGATGGACCAGATGATGCACACCGTGGACCTTTTGGGCGGGCCGTGCTTCTTGGAGGTGCGTGTGGACAACACGCCCGCGATCCGGCTGTACGAAAGCTTCGGGTTTTTCACCGCGGGCGTGCGCAAGAACTACTATCAGGCCTCCGGCATGGACGCGTACACCATGACGCGGCCGAAGAAGAGCGAAAGGCGAGACCAGTGATTGTGTTGGGCATCGAGTCCTCGTGCGACGAAACCGGCGTGGGCGTTGTCGAGCTGCGTGAAGACGGCACGATGGACATCCTCGCCGACGTCGTCGCCTCCTCGATGGAGCAGCACGCCCGCTTCGGCGGGGTCGTGCCCGAGATCGCCTCGCGCGCCCACCTGGAGGCCATGCCGCAGGTGATGGAGAAGGCGCTGGCGGACGCGGGCATCGACAAGCCGGACGCGGTCGCCGCCACTGTGGGCCCGGGCCTGGCCGGCGCGCTGCTGGTCGGCGCGTCCGCGGCCAAGGCATACGCGGCGGCGTGGGGCGTGCCGTTTTACGGCGTGAACCACCTAGGCGGGCACGTCGCGGTAGCGAACCTGGACGGCGAGTCGCTGCCGCACGCGGTCGCGCTGCTGGTCTCCGGGGGGCACACGCAGCTGCTCGAGGTTGAGGCCGTGGGCAAGCCGATGCGGGAGTTGGGCACCACGCTCGACGACGCCGCCGGCGAGGCCTACGACAAAGTCGCCCGCCTGCTGGGCTTGGGCTACCCCGGCGGCCCGGTGGTGGACAGGCTCGCGGCCGAAGGCGACCCGGAGGCAGTGAAGTTCCCGCGGGCGCTATCGCGCGCCGAGGACCTGCGCGGCGAGCACCGCTACAACTTCTCCTTCTCGGGCCTGAAAACCGCGGTGGCCCGCCACGTCGAGGCCGCCGAGCGCGACGGCCGCGTGATCTCGCTGGAGGACGTCTGCGCGTCCTTCCAGGAGGCAGTCTGCGACGTACTCACCGCGAAAGCCGTCATGGCCTGCCAGGACACCGGCGCGAACACGCTGCTGCTCGGCGGCGGCGTGGCCGCGAACCGCAGGCTTCGCGAACTTGCGCAGCAGCGCTGCGACGCGGCCGGTATTGAGCTGCGCGTGCCGCGGTTCAACCTGTGCACGGACAACGGGGTGATGATCGCGGCGTTGGCCGCGCAGCTCATCCACGAAGGCGCTGCGCCGTCTGGGCTGGGCGTGGGCACGGACACGTCGCTGGAGGTCGAGGTCCCGCTCGTGTCGTCGTAAAGCGGAAAGTGCTGGCTGCGGATACGCTTGGGGCCTGCATGTCTTGTTCGACGAAAGGATTACCCGTGTCCGCTGAAACTACCGAGCAGTTCGACCAGGGCCAGGCCGACCGTGAGCGCTTCGGGTTCCTGGTCAACCCGGATCTGACCTACCGCCGCATCGTCTTCGACGAGGACACGGTGCGCGAGACCCTCGGCGGCGTGACCGACGACGTTGTCGACGTGGCCTTCGATCAGGAGGGCAACCGCTTCCACGCCATCTTCCGCCCGGACGCGGCCCAGCTGGGCCAGGAGCCGAACCCGGTGGCGTCGCTGGCGCGCAACACCGCGGAGACGGACAACCCGGAGTTCCTCACCGACCCCACCCGCGCAATCTCCGGCCCGGTGATTTTCACGGCGCGCGACGGGGAGAGCGTGGACGAGCGCACCATCGGCAAGGTGCTGCAGGCCATCCGCGCGGTGGAGAATTACCGCGCCGACAACGCCGAAGAGTACGAGCTTTGGCGAAACGCGGTGCTCAACACCTAAATCGCGCTAACACACAGCCTGTGGTTGTTGGCTGGCACTCTCGGGGGTAGAGTGCCAAAGCAGGTTGTGTGAAGCACAGTTGTTCACCCGCGACGACGGCTGCGCCTCTTCAGACCTGAACTGTTGAATCATTCACCAATGAAAGGTTGCTGATCATGGCAAACGTCAACATCAAGCCGCTGGAGGACAAGGTCCTCGTCCAGATCGCCGAGGCTGAGACCACCACCGCGTCCGGCCTGGTTATCCCGGATTCCGCCGCGGAGAAGCCGCAGGAAGCCGTCGTCATCGCTGTCGGCCCGGGCCGCCTGGACGACAACGGCAACCGTGTCGCCGTGGACGTCAAGGAGGGCGACACCGTCGTTTTCTCCAAGTACGGCGGCACCGAGCTGAAGTACGGCGGCGAGGAGTACCTGCTGCTGTCCGCCCGTGACCTGCTGGCCGTCGTCGAGAAGTAAGCGCCATGGCAAAACTCATCGCATTTGATCAGGAGGCCCGCGAGGGCATCCAGCGCGGCGTGGACACGCTCGCCGACGCGGTGAAGGTCACCCTCGGCCCCCGCGGCCGCAACGTCGTGCTGTCCAAGTCCTGGGGTGGGCCGACCGTCACCAACGACGGCGTGACCATCGCCCGCGACATCGACCTCGAGGACCCGTTTGAAAACCTCGGTGCGCAGCTGGTGAAGTCCGTCGCAGTCAAGACGAACGACATTGCCGGCGACGGCACCACCACCGCAACGCTTCTGGCTCAGGCGCTCGTCGCCGAGGGCCTGCGCAACGTCGCGGCCGGCGCGAACCCGATCGAGCTGAACAAGGGCATCAAGGCCGCCGCAGACAAGGTCGTCGAGGAGCTCAAGGCCCGCGCGACCGACGTGCAGTCCTCCGCCGAGATCGCGAACGTGGCCACCGTGTCCTCGCGTGACCCGGAGGTCGGCGAGATGGTCGCCGGCGCCATGGACAAGGTGGGCAAGGACGGCGTGCTCACCGTCGAGGAGTCCCAGTCCATCGACTCGTACGTGGATCTCACCGAGGGAATCTCCTTTGACAAGGGCTTCCTCTCGCCGTACTTCATGACGGACCCGGACGCCGGCCAGGCAGTGCTGGAAAACGCCCGCGTGCTGCTGGTGCGCGGCAAGATTTCCTCCCTGCCGGACTTCCTGCCGCTTTTGGAGCAGGCCGCTTCCGAGTCCGTGCCGCTGTTCGTGGTGGCAGAGGACATCGAGGGCGAGGCGCTGCAGGCGCTGGTGGTCAACTCCATCCGCAAGATCCTCAAGGTTGTCGCAGTGAAGTCGCCGTACTTCGGCGAGCGCCGCAAGGCGTTTATGGACGACCTCGCGGTGGTCACCGCCGCGACCGTGATCGACCCGGAGGTCGGCGTCAACCTCAAGGACGCCACCCTGGACCACCTCGGTTCCGCCCGCCGCGTGACGGTGACGAAGGACGACACCGTCATCGTCGACGGCGCCGGCACCGCTGAGGCAGTGGAGGACCGCCGCAACCAGATCCGCCGCGAGATCGAGTCCACCGACTCGACCTGGGACAAGGAGAAGGCGGAAGAGCGCCTGGCCAAGCTGTCCGGCGGTGTGGCCGTGCTGCGCGTCGGCGCTGCCACCGAGACCGAGCAGAACGAGCGCAAGCTGCGCGTCGAGGACGCCATCAACGCCGCCCGCGCGGCGGCGGACGAGGGCATCATCGCTGGCGGCGGCTCCGCGTTGGTGCAGATTGCCAAGCAGCTCGAGACCTTCGCCGAGGGCTTCGAGGCCGAGCAGAAGACCGGCGTGCTGGCCGTGGCCCGCGCCCTGTCCAAGCCGGCGTTTTGGATTGCCGACAACGCGGGCCTCGACGGCGCCGTTGTGGTGTCCAAGGTCGCCGAGATGCAAAACGGCGAGGGCTTCAACGCCGCCACGCTCGAGTACGGCAACCTCATCGAGCAGGGCATCATCGACCCGGTGAAGGTCACCCACAGCGCGGTGGTCAACGCCGCGTCGGTGGCGCGCATGGTGCTCACCACGGAAGCGTCTGTGGTGACTAAGCCCGCTGAGGAAGACGAGCACGAGGGCCACGCGCACTAGTCGCGCATCAACCGAAGGTTCGTCGATAAGCAAAAACGCCCCGAAATCGGGGCGTTTTTCGTATTCCGGGCTACTTGGCGGAAGCCGCGGCGACCTTCATGCCGCCGGCGGTGCCGCGCAGGATGGCGGAGCGCTCGGATTCGCTCATGCCGCCCCAGATGCCGTACGGCTCAGCCACACGCAGCGCGTGCTCGCGGCACTGGGAGAGCACCGGGCACTCGAAGCAGATGGCCTTCGCGCGGTTTTCGCGCTGCGTGCGCGCCCGGCCGCGCTCCCCGTCGGGGTGGTAGAAGATTTCGGAGGCCTCCCCCCGGCACTTGCTGTGTAGCTGCCAATCCCAGAAGTCTGCGTTGGGTCCGGGAAGCTGATGCGGCAAAGACATAATCGGGAGTGCTCCTTTGTGGAAGTACCTCAAACGTGTAACCGGCAACGAGTGTGGACTGCTCTGGTTAACGTTTGGTTTCGTCCCGGTTACAGACTGCTGTCGCGCAGTCGAACCGCGCGAAAATACCCCTGTCTTACTGCGTTAACGCACCTGGTTACGGGCAGGTGAATTCCTGGCAAAAGCTCGGTAGCGCAAACAAAATGGCAAGTGCGTCTATTATGTACGGGTTACGCGAGTCCGGAGCAGGCTGACAGATAAAGGGAGGAGATGCGCGTGGCTGCAAGCGATGAAGACGCAGAACTCGCTGGCTTGGTCCCCGCCGCTGCGCAGGGCGACCGGCGGGCGCTGCAGCGCATCATCTCCATCATCCACCCGCGCGTGCTGCGCTACGCCAGGGCGCGCATCGGGGGAGGGCGGATGCCTACCCCCGAAGATGTGGCCCAGGAGATCTGCCTCGCGGTGGCGACGAGCATTGACCGCTACAACGACACCGGGCGGCCGTTCATGGCGTTCGTGTACGGAATCGCGTTTAACAAGGTCGCAGACGCGCACCGTGCGATGGCGCGCGACAAGCTGAGCCCGGTGGAAGAGGTGCCCGACACCGAAATGGCGACAATCACACCGGAGGACGCCGCGATGGTGTCGTCGGGGAGTAACGCTGTGCGGGTTTTGCTCGATTCATTAAACGAGAAGGCCCGCGACATCGTTATTCTGCGAGTGTTTGTGGGGCTGTCCGCGGAGGAGACGGCTGAAGTCATGGGCAGCACACCAGGTGCAGTGCGTGTTGCCCAGCACCGTGCGCTGTCCAAACTGCGGAAGCAACTGGACGGAGGGCAGGCGGAGTTATGACACGGCAGGACGATCATTTTGAGGAGTTCGCGAACAGCGACGCGTTCATTGAGGCGCTCATGCTTGGCGACGATCCTTCGGCAGGCAACGACCCCCTCGCCGCCGCCCTGCTGAAGCTGAAGGGCGATGTCGACCGGCCGATGCCGCCGGCGCCACAGCTGTACGTGGAGGATTCCCAGTCCGTCGGCAACGTCGCCTCGCTGGACGAGAAGCGCGCCGAGAAGGCGAAGCGCCGCGTCAGCCCGTGGCTGTCCGGCTTGATCGGCGCCGCCGCGGCGACCGTGGTGTGCGTCGGCACCGGCGCCGCCCTGTTCGAAGACGGCGCGCAAGGCGAAGACACCACGATGGTGGAGCTGGCCACCACCCTCGACGAGCTTGAGGCGGCCAACGAAAGCGGCGATGCCGCTGCCGCCCGCGACCTGCTGGAGCAGGCGCGCGGCCTGGTGGCCACGATGAAGGAGCGCGAGCGGCGCGCGGCCAAGGACGGCGCGGCCGCGACGGTGACAGAGACGGTCACGGAGGCGACCACGGTGCCGGCGGAGGACACCTCCACCGAGCAGCCGACTCCGGAGCAGGCCCCGGCTGTCCAGGCGCCGCCGGCGCAGCAGCAGCCGCCGCAGTCCTCGCAGGATCCGGCGCAGCGCGGGCCGGGTGCAGGCAATGGCTCAGGCTCCGGTGCGGGCGCCCGCCAGCCCTCGCAGTCCACCCAGCCGACGCCGTCGAGCACGCAGCCGAGCGCGACTTCCGGCATCACGGCGCCGACGCAGGGCACAACCGGTGGGTCCTCGGCGGAGGGCACCGCCTCGGAACAGGAGCACCCGTCGCTGCGGGTCAACGACCCGGCGACGATGGTGAATCCGCCCGCTGAGTTCGGCGCGGGCAACAGTGTCTCCGGCGGCGCAGAGGGCGGCCCGATCGTCCACCCGCCGGTGGGCAGCAGCTCCTAGCGCCCCTCTAAGCCGTCCAGGTAGCCCATGGCGTAATCCCAGGGCACGTAGGCCTCGATGTTGGGGTTCGCGCTCGGCTCATGCACCGGGGGCAGCTGGTTGTTCAGCGAGGCGATCATGTTTTGCTCCATGATCTCCCAGTCGTAGTAGTGGACTTGGTCGCAGTCCTCGCAGAGGAACGACACCCCGAGGATTCCGCGGGGTTTCAGCATGCGCTTCGCGTCGCGCACATGCGAGAGATCCTGAATGACTGCGACGCGTTCGGCGGGCGACAGCGGCTCGGCGTGCTCTTCGTCCTCGATGAAGGATGCCGGGTCGTTGGGGTCGTCCGCGAACGGGTCCAATGGCATCATGTCGTCGTAGTTCACCCGTCTAACCCTATACGGTGTGGCAAACCGGCTCGATCCCCCGCTCGCAGGAGCGCTGAACTGGGTGGCACGGTCGGGGTTTGCGGGGCGTTATATCATGGCGAAAAACATCCGCGCGGGAGAGGAGACTAAGCGATGGCGAACGAGCGTGTGTGGACTGGTGGGGACGATCCGGACAAGGTTGCGCTTCGCGGCCTGACCTTCGACGATGTGCTGCTGCTGCCGGCGGAATCCCACATCGTCCCGTCCGAGGTGAGCACCGCCTCCCAGTTCACCAAGAACATCCGGTTGGGCATGCCGATCGCCTCCGCCGCGATGGACACGGTCACCGAGTCCCGCATGGCGATCGCGATGGCACGCCAGGGCGGCATCGGCGTGATTCACCGCAACCTGAGCGCCCAGGACCAGGCGGAGCACGTCGACATTGTGAAGCGCTCCGAGTCCGGCATGGTGTCCAACCCGTTAACCGCAACCCCGGACATGACGCTTGAGGACGTGGACGCGCTCTGCGCCCGCTTCCGCATCTCCGGCCTGCCGGTGGTTGACGACGGCGGCCGCCTTGTCGGCATCATCACCAACCGCGACATGCGCTTCGAGGCTGACTTCAAGCGCAAGGTCGCCGAGGTCATGACCCCGATGCCGCTCGTGGTCGCACCGGAGGGCGTCGATAAGCAAGAAGCGCTCGCGCTGCTGTCCGCGAACAAGGTGGAGAAGCTGCCGATCGTGGCTGCCGACGGCACCCTGGCCGGCCTGATCACCGTGAAGGACTTTGTGAAAAGCGAGCAGTACCCGAACGCGTCCAAGGACGCGGACGGCCGCCTGCTCGTCGCCGCTGGCGTGGGCACCGGCGAGGACGCCTTCGACCGCGCCGGCCTGCTGGTGGAAGCCGGCGTGGACGCGCTCGTGGTGGACTCCGCGCACGCGCACAACAACCGCGTGCTGGAGATGGTCTCGCGCGTGAAGAAGGAATTCGGCGACCGCGTCGACGTCGTCGGCGGCAACCTGGCCACCCGCAGCGCGGCGAAGGCCATGATCGACGCGGGCGCAGACGCGATCAAGGTGGGCATCGGCCCGGGCTCCATTTGCACCACCCGCGTGGTGGCCGGTGTGGGCGCGCCGCAGATCACCTCGATCCTCGAGGCGTCCGTCCCGGCGAAGGCCGCAGGCGTGCCGATCATCGCCGACGGCGGCATGCAGTTCTCCGGTGACGTAGCGAAGGCGCTGGCTGCAGGTGCGTCGACAGTCATGCTCGGCTCCATGCTCGCCGGCACCGCAGAGGCCCCGGGCGAAATCGTGGTCGTGGGCGGCAAGCAGTACAAGCGCTACCGCGGCATGGGCTCCATGGGCGCGATGCAGGGCCGCGGCCTGACCGGCGAGAAGCGCTCCTTCTCCAAGGACCGCTACTTCCAGGCGGACGTGACCAGCGAGGACAAGCTGGTGCCGGAGGGCATCGAGGGCCGCGTGCCGTTCCGCGGCGAGCTGGATTCCATCACCCACCAGATCGTCGGCGGCCTGCGCGCCGCCATGGGCTACACCGGCGCGGCCTCCATTGAGGAGCTGCAGACGAAGCAGTTCGTCCAGATCACTGCCGCCGGCCTGCGCGAGTCGCACCCGCACGACATCACGCAGACCGTCGAAGCGCCGAATTACCGCCAGTAGGGGAGAGACATGCGCGACTACGTGGAAATCGGCCTCGGCCGCGAGGCCCGCAGGGCGTACGACTTGGGCGACCTTTCGATCGTGCCGAAGCGCCGCACCCGCTCCTCAAAGGACGTGGACACGAGCTGGCACATCGACGCCTACGCCTTCGACATCCCGCTCGTTTCCCACCCGACGGACGCGTTGGCCAGCCCCGAGTTCATCATCGAGATGGGCAAGCAGGGCGGCCTCGGCGTGATCGACGCCGAAGGGCTGTGGGGCCGCCACGCCGACTTTGAGGCCGCGGTGAAGAAGGTCGTGGAATCCTGCGAGGACGCCTGGGGCATCGACTCGGAGGAGAAGTACCAGGAGTACCTCGACTCCGGCGAGCGCTCCGTGCGCACGCTGCAGGAACTGCACGCCGCCGAGCTCGACCGCGACCTGCTCACCGAGCGCATCGCCCAGGTGCGCGACTCCGGCGTGACTGTTGCAGTGCGCGTGAGCCCGCAGAACGCGCGCGAGCTCGCGCCGGTGGTCATCGCCGCGGGTGCGGAGATCCTGTTCATCCAGGGGTCCATCGTCTCTGCCGAGCACGTGCAGCAGGGCGGCGAGCCGCTGAACCTGAAGGAGTTCGTCGGCTCGCTCGACGTGCCGGTGATCGCGGGCGGGGTGTTCGACTACTCCACAGCAACCCACCTGATGCGCTCCGGTGTGGCCGGTGTGATTGTGGGCTCCGGTTCTTCCAGCACCGTGGTGAAGGTCCCGGCGGCGACAGCGATCGCAGATGTGGCGGCCGCCCGCCGCGACTACCTGGACGAGACCGGCGGACGCTATGTGCATGTGCTCGCGGACGTGCCCATCTGGGACGCTGAAAGCATCGCCCTCGCCATCGCGTGCGGCGCGGACGCGGTCATGCTCGGCCGGACTCTGGAACAAGCATCAGAGGCTGCGGCGAACGGCGTGTACTGGGAGGCACAGGCCGCCCACCCCCGCTTCCCCCGCGGCGATGTGAGCAAGGATCCGATTGCCAGCACCTCCACCGCGCTGGAGACGGTGCTCTTCGGGCCGTCGAGCGATCCGTATGGCGGTCTCAACATCGTCGGAGGTCTGAAGAGAATCATGGCAAAGTGTGGTTATACTGATGTGAAAGCTTTTCAGAAAGCCGATCTGGCAATCCGTAGTTGAGAAATTGGATGAGTACGCCCATGTCTAGCCGTGTAACCATTCTTCGCGACGCACCAGAGGGTGCCTCGCACGAAGTCGATGTCAACGACATCTTCTTCTCGGTCACCGACGCGAAGGGTGTGATGACGCATGTCAACGACGTGTTCATCAAGTACGCCCAGTACGACGCGGACGAGATGATCGGCAAGCCGCACAACCTCATCCGCAACGATGAGATGCCGGGCGGCGCCTTCAAGCTCATGTGGGACACTATCGAGGACGGCCGCCCCTTCGCCGCATACGTGCGCAACAGCGCCAAGAGCGGTTCGGCGTACGACGTGCTCGCCACCGTGACCCCGCTGCCCAACGGCGGCTACCTGTCTGTGCGTACCCGTCCGATGACGGAGCGCTTCGAAGCGGCAGGCAAGCTGTACCAGGAGGCGAACCTGGTCGAGCACGAGGCCGAGGCCAACGGTGTGGGCCGCCGCGAGCGCGCCGTCAAGGGCGCGGAGAAGATCGGCGAGCTGCTGCCGGACTACGACGCGTTCATCCGCGCCGCCCTGCCTGCCGAGGTGCAGGCGCTCGAGGATGCCGGATTCACCCTGCCGGAAGGCTCTGGCGACGTCTACGACGCGGCCCGCGCGCTGTACGGCGAGCTGGACCAGTTCATGAACGTCCAGACCGCCATCCAGGACGCCGCCGACGAGCTGCGCAAGGCGTCCGCCACCCTGGTGGAGGAAAACGCCGTCACCAACAACGTGAAGGCGGAGATGGAAAACGTGGTCACCGAGGGCGCTTCGCGCACCCTGCTGCTCGCACCGCTGCAGGTGTGGGCGACCATGCGTGGCATCATCGACGAAAACGCCGCCACGCTGGAAGAGGTGGCCGAGGAGCTCTACGCCAAGACCGCGAACGCGCGCATGGCGATCGCCCTGGCCCGTCTGCACACCGCGCAGACCGCGCAGTTCTCCACCGAGGCCGGCGCGGATGAGTCCATGCGTTTGCTTGTGGACGCGCTCGAGGTCGACGTGCGCGAGATGGACGACGCGGTGTTCCTGCACTCGTCCTTCCGCCGCCGCGTGGAGCTGAAGGTCAACTCCATTTCCGAGCTGACCAAGATCCCGCTGGAGATGATCCGCCGCTGGTCCCAGAACACCAACGAGTCCACCATGGGCGCCGAAGTGATGCCGCTGGTGGAGCAGGTCAACAAGGCTATGGAGGCAGCGGATAATTCCATCGCCCAGCTGCAGCAGGCTTCCGAGAAGCTCGCGCAGGCGCCGTCCACCGACGAGGTGCGCGCCGCCCTGGAGCGCCTCAGCTCGGCTGTTCAGTAACGCTTTTCGCGCGGCTTTCCTTTGTCCTCGACCACGCCGGCGCGGGGGCACGCAAGGTCATGCTGGTCATTCTGGGGTCTTCCATGGCGGCGCACAAGCAGTTGGGTCTCGCGCGGGATCGACTACGATCTAGGCCTGTGAATACTCCGCAAGCCCGCCCAGTCCTTGTCCTCGATTTCGGCGCGCAGTACGCGCAGCTGATCGCCCGCCGTGTGCGCGAGGCGAACGTGTTCTCCGAGGTGGTTCCCTCCACCATCACCGCCGCAGAAGTCCGCGAGAAAAACCCGCAGGCCCTGATCCTCTCCGGCGGCCCGTCGTCGGTCTACGAAGAGGGCGCGCCGCAGCTCGACCAAGAGATCTTCGAGCTGGACCTGCCGATCTTCGGCATCTGCTATGGATTCCAGATCATGACCCGCGCGCTCGGCGGCGAGGTGGCCGAGACCGGTGCGCGCGAGTACGGCCGCACGCAGATGCGTGTCGACGGCGGCGTGCTCCACGCAGGCCTCGAGTTCGAGCACGCCGTGTGGATGTCCCACGGTGACTCCGTGACGCAGGCGCCGGAAGGCTTCGAGGTCACCGCCTCCACCCCGGGCGCGCCCGTCGCGGCATTCGAGGACGCCTCCCGCAAGCTCGCCGGCGTGCAGTACCACCCGGAGGTCATGCACTCCCCGCACGGCCAGGAGGTGCTCACCCGCTTCCTCACCGAGATTGCCGGCCTGGAGCAGAACTGGACCGCCTCCAACATCGCCGAGCAGCTCATCGCGGACGTGCGCGAACAGGTCGGCGAGGGCCGTGCGATCTGCGCCCTGTCCGGCGGCGTGGACTCCGCCGTCGCGGGGGCACTCGTGCAGCGCGCCATCGGCGACCGGCTGACCTGCGTGTTCGTGGACCACGGCCTGCTGCGCCAGGGTGAGCGCGAGCAGGTGGAGACCGACTTCGTGGCCGCCACCGGCGCGAAGCTGGTCACCGTGGACGAGCGCAAGGCGTTTTTGGACAAGCTCGCCGGCGTGACCGAGCCGGAGGCGAAGCGCAAGGCCATCGGCGCGGAGTTCATACGCTCCTTCGAGCGCGCCGTAGCCGGCGTGCTGGAGGGCCAGCAGGTGGACTACCTGGTCCAGGGCACCCTGTACCCGGACGTGGTGGAGTCCGGCGGCGGCACCGGCACCGCCAACATCAAGAGCCACCACAACGTCGGCGGCCTGCCGGACGATGTGGAGTTCGAGCTCGTCGAGCCGCTGCGCCTGCTGTTCAAGGACGAGGTCCGCGCCGTCGGCCGCGAGCTTGGCCTTCCCGAGGAGATTGTGAACCGCCAGCCGTTCCCGGGCCCGGGCCTGGGCATCCGCATCATCGGCGAGGTCACCGAGGAGCGCCTGGAGACGCTACGCGCCGCCGACGCCATCGCCCGCGAGGAGCTGACCAAGGCCGGTATGGACGATGAGATCTGGCAGTGCCCGGTCGTGCTGCTCGCGGACGTGCGCTCCGTGGGCGTGCAGGGAGACGGCCGCACCTACGGCCACCCGATCGTGCTGCGCCCGGTCGCCTCCGAGGACGCGATGACCGCGGACTGGGTGCGCATCCCGTACGAGACCCTGGAGGTCATCTCCACCCGCATCACCAACGAGGTCGCCGACATCAACCGCGTGGTGCTGGACGTCACGTCCAAGCCGCCGGCCACCATCGAGTGGGAGTAAGTCCCGGACTCACTCCTCGTAGTACGCGGACACGGACCCGATACGCTCTGTCACGTTGATCGTGAGTAGCGCGCTGTCCTTGTCCGCGTTTTGCGTTTCTTCGGGGCAGGCGGTCTCGCCGATGGTGACTTGACAGTTCACGTCGACGGGGACGTTGTTGGGCAGGATCACTTCCACCTTGCCGATGGTGTTGCTGACTTCGACGGTTTTCGGCTCGCGCAGCGGCTCGAGCTCGGAGAGGTCAAGGTAGGTCTCGCCGACGAAGCCGTTGACGCCCGGTTGGTCTGGCAGGGTGTCGACGTCGTACACGGTGATGTGCGCGCTGCCGAAGCGCCCGTAGTCGCCGTCGCGAACGTCGCTGTAAAACGCAAGCGCCACGAGAGAGGCCGCTGAGAGACCCAAGGCGACCGGGATCCAGAACCAGTTGCGTTTTTTGGACTGCTGCGGCGCCGGTTCGCTCGGCTCCGGCAGGTGCCACAGCTCCGGCGCCGCGCCGAGCGGGTCCCAGGCGGGCGGGCGCTGGCCGGGGTGTTCGTGTCCTTCGGGCACCGTCAGGTGAGAGGTGTCCACAGCGGGGCGGTTGCTTGTCCGTGCCTCCTCCGGCTCGCCCACCAGCAACCCAGCCGGCGGCTCGGGCTGGCGCTGGTGCAGGAAGTACCAGCCGGCGGCGAAGAGGATGAACGTGACCAGCACCGCCCGCAGATCGCCTGCGACGGAAATGGACGGTAAAAACAGGAACAGCCCGAGCAGCAGCCACCAGCCGGTGTCGCGATCCTTCATCTCCGCTGCGGTCAGCTGCTCTTTCGGAGTGATGATCGCGGCCCACGGGCTGCGGGTCAGCCCGAAGCGGGGCATGTTGATCCAGCACAGCAGGTAGAGGAAGATGCCGCCGCCGAACGCGAGCGAGAGCGCGACGAAAACTACGCGGACAAACGTGGGGTCGATGTGGAAGCGGGCGCCGATGCCTTCGCAGACGCCGCCGATGACGGCCTTGCCGCCCTGGTTCTCCGGGATGCGGGGCGGGCGGGTCTCCCACATCTGCGTGAGTGTGTTGTTCTCCATGGCTCTATCCTCCCGCGGGAGCGCGGGCCGCGGTATCGGGAACGACCCTGATTTTTCGTTTCAGGGTTTTCCCCGATGTGCCCGAAGGCGTGCCCGTGCAACGATGGGGGTTATGTCTGCGTTGTATCCCCGGCTGACCCGGAACAGCTCCCGCCGCGTTGTGGCCGGCGTGGCCTCCGGTGTGGCCGACCACCTGGGGGTGGAGGACAAATGGGTGCGCCTGTTCTTCGTCGCGGCCAGCTTCGCGGGCGGGTTCGGCGCGCTGCTCTACGCCGGTTTGTGGATGTTTACGCCGCTGGACGACAGTGGGGCGCAGCGCCAGCGCCCGGGGACGATGGATCTCGCGCTGGTGGTGCTCGGGTTCGCAGGGGCGCTTATTGCGCTGCAGCTGTCCTCGGGCGCGGGCGCCACGGTGGTGTTCGTGCTCGGCGTGCTCATCGTCGGCGCGGTGATTGCGCTGCAGGCCTACGACCGCGGTACGGGGTCGTGGGGCAACATCGCCGCGCTGACCTTGGGTGCGCTGCTGGTCATGGCCGGGGTGCTGGCAGTGGCGTTTGTGGGCGAAAGCGCCGGGGTTGGCGGCGTGGTGGTCTCTGTGCTGGTCACGGTCGTGGGCGTGGCGGTGCTGGTTGTGCCGCTGATAGCCAAGCTGGCCAATTCGCTCGTCGCGGAGCGGGAGGCGAAGGCGGTGGCGGACCAGCGCGCGGAGATTGCCTCGCGGCTGCACGATTCGGTGCTGCAGACCCTCGCGCTGATTCAGAAGCAGGCAGGCGATGCGGATGAGGTCGCCCGCCTCGCGCGCGCCCAGGAGCGCGAGCTGCGGGCCTGGCTTTTCGACGACTCCGTGCCCAACCACACCACCACCTTTGCCGCCCTGCAGAAAGCGGCCGGCGAGGTGGAGGACGCCTTCCGCGTGGTCATCCAACCGGTCACGGTGGGCGAGGATGTCGCCTTCGACGAGCGCACCGAAGCGGTCGTGCTGGCCGCGAGGGAGGCAATGGTCAACGCCGCCAAGCACGCCGGTGTGGACACCATCGACGTTTACGCGGAGCATCTCGCGGGCAGGCTCGAGGTGTTTGTGCGCGACCGCGGTTCCGGCTTCGACCCGGACGCCGTCCCGGCCGATCGGCACGGTTTGCGCGACTCCATTGTGGGCCGCGTTCGGCGGGTTGGGGGAGAGGTGCACGTGGTGTCGTCGATAGGCAATGGCTCAGAGGTAGAGATAGCGTTAGAGCTATGACGAGCGTGTTCTTGGTGGACGATCACTCCGTGTTCCGTGCCGGGGTCAAGGCTGAGCTGGCGGACGCGGTTGACATCGTTGGTGAGGCCGGCACGGTCGCTGAGGCGGTGCGTGGGATCGAGCGCACGCGCCCGGACGTGGTGCTTTTAGACGTGCACATGCCCGACGGCGGCGGACTGGCCGTGCTCAAGCGGGCGCCGGGCCCGGCGTACCTGGCGCTGAGTGTTTCCGATGCCGCCGAGGACGTCATCGCCTTGATCCGTGCTGGCGCGCGTGGGTACGTAACCAAGAACATCGCAGGCGCCGAGCTTGCTGAGGCGATCGAGCGGGTGCGCGACGGGGACGCGTATTTCTCGCCGCGGCTGGCCGGGTTCGTGCTCGACGCCTTCGCCTCGGGGCCGGTGGTGGAAGAGGACGACCCGGCGGTGGATTCGCTGACCCGCCGTGAACTCGAGGTGCTGCGGCTGCTCGCGCGCGGCTACACGTACAAGGAGATCGCCGAGCGGTTGTTCATCTCTGTGAAGACGGTGGAGACGCACGCGTCGAACATTTTGCGCAAGACGCAGACCTCCAACCGCCACCAGCTCACCAGGTGGGCGGTGGCGCGGGACTTAGGCTAGAGCACGCCCGCCTGGGTGAGCAGCGAACGTGCCGTCTTGTCGGTCTCCTGCAGCATCAGCGGGTCGGTGCCGGGCATGGGGGAGATGGTGGTGTCCGCCCACTGCTTGCCGGTGGGGATGCCCACGATGTGCAGGCGCGGATCCAGCTCGCCGTCGGGGTGGACGGTGCGGCGGGTGCCATCGTCGGTCTCCGGGGAGGCGGTTTCCACACCACCCGGTGCGAACGGG
Source organism: Corynebacterium faecium (assembly GCF_027257105.1). Lineage (NCBI taxonomy): Bacteria > Bacillati > Actinomycetota > Actinomycetes > Mycobacteriales > Corynebacteriaceae > Corynebacterium > Corynebacterium faecium. The sequence continues at coordinate 199,806 of NZ_JAPYJX010000001.1, read as the reverse complement.
CGCACGCGGCTGGCCTCGCGCAGCGACGCGGTGAGCGCATCGGGGGAGGTGCGGATGTCGGGGCCGGGCAGGAAGGCGTCGGCAAGCGCGGCGGCGCGCACCGTGCGACCGTGGCTAACCGCTGCGTACTCGCCGTCGGCGACCTCCACCACGGGGGTGGGGCCTAAGAAGGTGACCAGGCCGGCGTCGAAAAGCGCGAGCAGCTCGCGGGTGCGGAACAGCGGCGGGCCGGAGCCGACCATCTGGCCGAACGCCATGTACTGCGACAGTGCCGCCTCGCGCGGGCCGCGGCCGTTCTGGGTGGCGATCGCGCTGGGCTTGCGGCCCGCGGAGATCGCCCACAGGCCGGCCTTAAGCGGGGAGTCCCAGGCGGACACGGCCTCGGCGATGTCCACCTCCATGCCCTCGGCGACGCGGCGGTTCAGCTCCTCCAGGTCAAGCTCCTCGGTTCCGGCGAGCGGGTCCACCCACGCGGCCATGTCGAACGGTGCGGTGCTCATCCCGTCGAGCGCCTCGGTCAGCGCGTTCGCGACCGGCAGGATGTCGTCCGCAGAGGCAACCGCTGCGAGGTCGGCGGCGTCGATGGCCGCCAAGATCTCCTCGAGCGGCACGCTGAGCGCTTCGGGACGCACACGGGCAAGCACGCGGTAGTACTCGGCGTAGGCGTCGCGGGCCAGCGCCGGCCACAGATCAAGGCCGAAGGAGACCGGCGCCTCGGAGGCGTCGATGGCCGCGCGCAGGCGCGACAGGTCAGCCTTCGGCGGCAGGGAGTGGTACTCGGACTTGGGCAGGTAGGGGTAGCCGCGCCCGGAGGTGACCACGAAGTGCGGCTCCTTGCCGGTGGCCTCGTAGCGCAGGCCGGAGCGGGCTGCAGGATCCTCGACGAAGCGGCTGCCCCGGTTGATGGTGGCCAGCGCCATGAGATCGAAAAAGCCCATTCCCATGCCGCGCACCACAACGCACTCTCCGGCCGGAAGCAGCGAAACGTCCTGCTCCACCGGGTTGCCCGGCGGGATGTAGGTCAGGCCCGAGTCGGCGAACGCCTGCTGCGCGGGTGTGGGGGCGGGCAGCACCCAGCCGGAGGCGAGGACGGTGGCGTCGGCGTGCACGATCGCGCCGTCGGCAAGCTCGATGGCGTCCTGCGAACCCTCGGCCGCAAGCGACACCGCGCGGGAGTGGTGCTCGACCACCTCGACCGAATCCGGCAGCTGCGCGAGCGCGACCTTCCAGGCCCAGCGCAGGTACTCGCCGTAGAGTGCGCGCGAGGGGTTGGACTCGGGGCGGGTGGCGCGCAGCTCCTCGTTGTAGTGCTCGGGGAGGGAGGCACCGGAGGCGTCGATAAGCGGGTGGCTTTTCTCGCCGCGAAGTGCCTGGATCCACTCGTACATGGTGGGGCCTTCGAGCACGGGGGCGGAGACGGTCGCGCCGGGTTCGGTGAACAGGGTGACCGCGCCGGCAAGGGTGTTCATGCACAGCGTACGGGTCTGGTCGGTGTCCCAGATGCGGCCGGCGCCGAGTTGGGCGTCGTCGATGATGTGCAGGGTGAGCGCCTCGCTGCGGTCGCCCAGGTAGGCGGCGATGCGTTCGGTGATGGAGATGCCGCGGGGTCCTGCTCCGACGATTGCGATGGATGCTGCCACGGTGAAAAACCTCCACGATTTCTGTGAACCAATGATCGTATGTAGACTGCCTAGTCTATTGCGAAAGAACCGGATTGTCTAACAGTGGTAATGTGCACTGCGCAACCGAAGAAAGAGGACGATAACGTGCCTAAAACAAAGGTAGCCGCGACGCTTGCGCTCGGCGCGGCAGCCAGCCTGCTCGCCGGGTGCGCGGCGGCGGCAGGCGGCGACGACGGTGACGTGCTCACCTACCTGGAGTCCAACTGGTTTAACAGCCTGTACCCGCCGGCCGCCGGGTTCTACCCCAACGGCGGCGTGGTCAACCAGCTGACGGACCGGCTGCTCTACCAGGACCCGGAGACGCTGGAGCTTGAGCCGTGGATTGCCACGGACCTGCCGGAGATCAATGAGGACGCCACGGTGTTCACGTTCGACATCCGCACCGACGTGACCTACTCCGACGGCACGCCCATGACCGCGCAGAACATCGTGGACAACTTCGACCTGTTCGGCCTGGGCGACAAGGACCGTCTGCTCAACGTCTCGGAGCAAATCTCCAACTACGAGCGCGGCGAGGTTGTCGACGAAGACACGGTGCGCTTTTACTTCTCCGCGCCCTCGCCGGGCTTCGCGCAGGCGACGTCCACCTACAACGCGGGGCTGTTGGCTGATTCCTCGCTGAAGCTGCGCAACGAGGACTTCGGCCCCGGCAACGCGGAAAACGTCATCGGTTCCGGCCCGTTCGTGGTGGACAGCGAGACCCTGGGCACCGACCTGGTGCTCAAGACCCGCGAGGACTACGACTGGGCGCCGCCGTCGCTTGAGCACCAGGGGCGCGCGCGTATCGACGGCATCCACTACACCCTGGCCGCGGAAGAGGCCATGCGCTCCGGCGCGCTGCTGTCCGGCCAGGCCGACGTCGCGCGCACGGTCTCCCCGCCGGTGGAGCGCCACCTGAAGGACCAGGGCGTGCAGGTGGTCGCCGCCACCGCCAACGGCATGAACAACCAGCTGGCGCTGCGTTTCAACCACCCGCTTTTGCAGGACATCCGCGTGCGCCAGGCGATCATCCACGGGGTCAACCGCGAGGAGATCATCCGCATCCTGCTGTCGGATTCCTACCCGCTGGCTACCTCGTCCATGACGTCGAAGGCCCTGGGCTATGCGGAGCAGCCGGGCGCGTACACCTTCGACCCGGATCAATCGCGCAAGCTTCTCGACGACGCCGGCTGGACCCCCGGGCCGGACGGCATCCGTGAGAAGGACGGTCAACGCTTGAGCTTGTGGGTCAACCACGCCCTGCCGCAGCCGCGCTCGAAAGAGATCGTCACGATGATCCAGTCCGACCTGCGCGAGCTGGGCATCGAACTGAACATGGTCGCCGGCGACCGCGCAACGCAAAACGCGGCGCAAAAAGACATCAACCGCGTCCAGCTCATGCACACCATGGTGGGCCGCGCGGACTACGACGTGATCGAGTCCTTCCTGTCCGTGGACCGCCGCGATTCGCTTCTGAACAACGCCGGTGACGGCGAACCCATCGACACCGAGCTGCAGGCACTTCTGGACAAGGTGGTCTCCACCCCGGACGACGCCGGCCGCGCCGCCGCCTCCAAGGCGGTGCAGGACCACCTGACCGAAAACGCCTACACCCTGCCGCTGTTTGAGGAGCCGCAGGTGTACGCGGTTGCCCCGCACGTGAAGGGCTTCGGCACCGAGGCGGTGGCGCGCCCGAGCTTCTACTCGGTGTACTTCGACCGCGAGGAGGACAAGTAGATGGGCAAGTACGTACTCAAGCGCATCGGCCAGGCGCTCATCGTGCTCCTTTTGGCCTACACCCTGGCGTTTTTCCTGCTGTCCGCGCTGCCTTCCGACGGCGTGGCCGCCCGCTACGCGGACCCGGCCCTGGGCCTGTCCCAGGCGGAAATCGAGCAGATCCGCGAGCAGATGGGCGTGGACAAGCCGCTGATCCAGCAGTACTTCGCCACCCTGGGCGGGCTGTTCACCGGCGATCTGGGCTACTCGGTGGCATCCGGCACGCCCGTGTTCGACTTGATCACGGACGCCGCGCCGCACACGTTCGCGCTTGCCGCGACGTCCGTGGGCTTAGCCATCGTGGTGGCGCTGGCCACCGCGTACGTGGCCACCCTGCCCGGCGCAGGTGCGCTGCGCAGCGCCGTGCGCGCCCTGCCGTCGTTCATGGTGTCCCTGCCAGGCTTCTGGATCGCCATTTTGCTGCTGCAGTTCTTCTCCTTCCGCCTGGGCTGGGTCAACGTGGTTGACCCGACCCCGCTGGAGGGGCTGATCCTGCCCACGCTCACCCTCGCTGTGCCGATGGCCGCGCCGCTGATGCAGGTGCTGATCCGCTCCATCGACGAGGTCCGCGCCCAGCCGTTCGTGCAGGTCGTGCGCGCCCGCGGCGCGAGCGAGGCCCGCATCTTCTGGCGCGACGTGCTGCGCAACTCGCTTCTGCCCGCGATCACTATGGCCGGCCTGCTGTTCGGCGAGCTGGTCGGCGGCGCCGTGGTCACCGAGACCGTCTTCGGCCGCGCCGGGCTGGGCTCGCTGACCGTGAACGCCGTGTCCAGCCGCGACATGCCGGTGCTGCTGGGCGTGGTGCTCATCGCCGCAACCGCGTACGTGGTGATCAACCTGATCGTGGACCTGCTCTACCCGGTGTTGGACGTGCGCCTGCGCGACCAGGCCGCGGCGCAGACCGCCGCACACACCCCGGCGGCCCCTGAGGAGCAGACCGCCGCACACACCCCGGCTACGACCGCAAAGGAGGCCGTCCGATGAGCACGACCAACCTGGTGCACAACCAGCGCGCGCCACAGAAGGACCACCGCGCGCCGCGCAAGGCCCGCAGGCACCGCCGCTGGAGCTCGCCGGCGACCATCCTGTCGCTGATCGTGCTGGCCATCGCCGCGCTGTGGGCGATCGTGCCGGGCATCTTCGCGCCGCACGACCCGTACAACGGCGTTGACGTGGCACTGCTCGCCCCTAACGGCGAGTACATCTTCGGCACCGACGCGGTGGGCCGCGACCTGTTCTCGCGCGTGGTGTACGGCGCGCGCCAGTCGCTGCTGGGTGCGGTGATCGCCGTGGCCGTCGGCCTGGTGCTGGGCACCCTGATCGGCCTGATCGCCGGCACGCAGCGCGGCTGGGTGGACACGGTGCTGATGCGCCTGGTGGATGTGCTGCTGGCCATCCCCGGCATCCTGCTGTCGCTGTCCATCATCATTGTCACCGGCTTCGGCTCGCTGCAGGCTGCGTTCGCCGTCGGCATGACGTCGGTGGCCACGTTCGCGCGTCTGGCGCGCTCGCAGGTGATTCAGATTGCGGGCGCGGACTTCGTCGAGGCCGCCTACGGCTCCGGCGCCACCCAGGCCCAGGTGCTGTTCCGCCACGTGCTGCCGAACTCCCTGACCCCGGTGTTGGCACTGGCCGCGCTGCAGTTCGGCACCGCCATCTTGCAGCTGTCCATCCTGGGCTTTTTGGGCTACGGCGCGCCGCCGCCGACCCCGGAGTGGGGCCTGCTCATCGCGGAAGGCCGCGACTTCATGGCAACCGCCTGGTGGCTGATCCTGCTGCCCGGCCTGGCCATCGTGGCCACTGTGATGTCCGCCAACCACCTGTCTCAGGTGATCCAACAGGAAGGTGATGTGAAGTGACCACGCCTCTGCTTGAAGTCAGCGGCCTGACCGTCGCGTACGGCGACGCGGACCCGGTGGTGCGCGACATATCGTTTTCCGTCGAGGCCGGGAACATGACCGCCATCGTGGGCGAGTCCGGCTCTGGCAAGACCACCTCCGCCATGGCGGCGCTGGACCTGCTGGGACCTTCCGGCAACGTGCTTTCCGGCAGCATCCGCTTCAAGGGCCAGGAGCTGTCCGGCCTGACCAACGCCGAGTGGCGCAGGTTGCGCGGCACGAGGATCGGGCTGGTGCCGCAGGACCCGAATAACTCGCTCAACCCGTTGAAGACCATCGGCGCCTCGGTGGAGGACGGTCTGGAAATTCATGGGGTCGGTGATGGGGCGGAGCGCCGTCGCAAAGCAATTGCCCTGCTGGAACGCGTGGGCATCGACGACCCGGAGCGCCGCTACAACCAATACCCGCACGAGCTGTCCGGCGGCATGAAGCAACGCGTGCTCATCGCTGCCGCCGTGGCGCTCGAGCCCGAGGTGCTGATTGCGGACGAGCCGACGTCCGCGCTCGACGTGACGGTGCAGAAGACCATCCTGGACCTGTTGGATGAAATGCGCGCTGAGCTGGGCCTTGGCGTCGTCTTCATCACCCACGACCTCGCCGTTGCGGGCGACCGGGCGGACGACGTGGTGATCATGGAGCGCGGCCGCGTGGTCGAGCACGGGCCGGTGAGCCAGGTGCTGACTAGCCCGCAGCAGGACTACTCGAAGCGCCTGCTGGCCAACGTGCCGTCGCTTGCGGTCGCAGATGCCTATCGACGTCCTCCGGTCACCCCCGAGACCCTCCTTTCTGTCAGCGGGCTGACCAAGCGCTACGGCGACTTCACCGCGGTCGAGGACATTTCCTTCGAGGTGGCGCGCGGCTCCACCCATGCCCTGGTCGGCGGCTCCGGCTCCGGCAAGACCACCACCGGGCGCGCGATTGCCATGTTCAACCAGCCCACCGCGGGAAGCATCACCCTAGACGGCACGGAGCTGACGGGGCTCACACCGAAGCAGCAGCGGGCCCTTCGCGGGCGGGTGCAGATGGTGTACCAAAACCCGTACTCCTCGCTGGACCCGAAGATGCGGGTCGGCGAGATCGTCGCCGAGCCGCTGCGCAACCTCGCCGGAGCCTCGAAGCGTGAGGCGCTGAAACGTGCCGACGAGTTCCTGGCGCGCGTGGCGCTGGACCCGAAGCAGTTTGCCTCCCGCACCCCGGCGCAGCTGTCCGGCGGGCAACGCCAGCGCGTGGCCATCGCCCGTGCGCTCATCGTGGAGCCGGAGCTGGTGGTGCTGGACGAGGCCGTCTCCGCCCTCGATGTGACCGTGCAGGCCCAAATCCTGGAGCTTCTGGAGGACCTGCAGCGCGAGCTCGGCCTGACGTACGTGTTCATTTCCCACGACCTGGCGGTGGTGCGCCAGATTTCGGATACCGTGAGTGTATTCAGCCGCGGCCGCCAGGTGGAATACGGGGCGACCAACGACGTGTTTGCACACCCGCAGCACGAGGTCACCCGCGAGCTCATCAACGCCATCCCCGGCACCGTGTTCCGCGCCCGACAGTTAGGAGAGTTTGTTGTCTAACCGCACCGACATTATTGACGCCCTCGCCGAGACCCCGGCCGAGCTGGCCGAGCTGCGCCGCCGCCGTCCCGAGGCCGTGGACAACGCCCAGCGCAGCTTCGAGGCGCTGTTCGAGCCCACCGACGACGCGCTGATTCAGGCGCTGCCGGTTGCCACCCGCTACGCCGTCGCCGCGTTCATCGCCGGTGTTTCCGGCGCGAAGCGCGCCGCGGCGTTCTACACCGACCTGCTTGCGGACGAGGACGAGTCGCTCGTCGCCGAGGTCGACGACGCCGTGCGCGCAGGTGTGTCCGCCGGCCCCTACGCCGGCGGCGACTTCGTGACCTTCGGCGAGGGGGCTTTGGCCGCCGCGTTCGACTTCGCCCACCTGCTCACCTTCCACCCGAAGGACGCATCCCCGGCGGCGATCGGGCACCTGCAGGAAGCGGGCTACAACGAAAACGCAATTGTCTCGCTCGGCCAGCTCATCGCCTTTGTGGCGTTCCAGTTGCGTGTCGTGCACGGTGTGCGTGTGCTGGCGGGTGGCGGCGGGGTGCCGGAGGGCGTCGAGAAGCGAGCCGGCGTTGCGGATCCCGGTTGGGCGCCCGCCGCCGCCACCCTGCAGCCCGAGGTGGTTGCGCCCGAGACGTTTGTGGCGCACCCGCTGGGCTGGAAGCCGTGGGTGGCGCCGCTGGAAAAGGGCGAGCTGACCGACGCGCACGTCGACGCCCTGATCAAGCCCGAGCGCGCCGACATGGAGTACTTCCGCCTGCTCGCGCGCGACCCGCAGGCGCTCAAGGCCCGCACGCTGACGGACCTGGACATCTTTTACAACACCGAAGGCGGGCTGGGCCGCGCCGAGCGCGAACTCGCCGCCACCGTGGCCTCGCGCCTCAACGGCTGCGAGTACTGCGCCTCGGTGCACCAGGGTCGTTCCAAAGAGGAAGGCGGCGACGCGGAGGCCATTGACACGCTTCTCGACGAAGGCGTCACCGCCGACCTGAACTCTGAGCTGTGGAACGCCATCCGCGATGCCGCAGTGGCGCTGACCCGCACCCCCTACGAGTTCGGCGCGCCACACGTGGAGGCGCTGCGGGCCGCGGGCCTGGACGACCTGGCGGTGCTGGACGTGGTGAACTCATCCGCGTTCTTCAACTGGGCGAACCGCCTGATGCTCACGCTCGGCGAGCCGGACGTGCCGAAGCGCTACCGCTAGCTGGTTTTGCTGGCTAGCGCCAGACCAGGTCGTCGTTGCTGTTGGGGCCTGCCGGCGGTTCCGGCTGGCGCGCGTAGGTGAAGAACCAGACGAAGAAGAACGCGGCGAAGCTGATCAGGGTGCCGCGCAGGTCTCCCGCTTCACCGGCCGCGGGCAGGAACACAATCAGGCCGATAAGTAGCCACCACCCGGGCTTGCGTTCCTCGATCTCGTGCGGGGTGAGCTCGCTTTTCGGCGTGATGATCGCCTTGGCCGGGGTGATGTTCATGCCCACGCGCGGCATGAACATCCAGCACAGCAGGTAGGCGAAGATGCCGCCGCCGAAGACCAGGCTGAGGATGACAAACGCGATGCGCACGGCCACCGGGTCGACTTTGTAGCGCTCGCCGAAACCGGCACAAACACCGGCGATGACGGCGCGTCCGCCCTCGTCCTTCGGGATGCGGTGCGGGCGCGTGTCCCACATGTGTTGAAGCGAGTTTGAAGATCCTTGAGCCATGCGCGCCATTATCCGTGCGTTTGCCGGACTTCGCAGCCGGGGTTTCGGTGTGGCGGGGCGGGGGCGGGGCTGTCTTGCTGTTTGCTGGCTGCGCCGTGCTGCCGACAGACCCCAAGTGGCAAAGCCCGAGTATGCGCCGATTCCGGCCTTAATAGGGCTTTGCTACTAGGGGTCTGTGCGAAGGGGTGCTCCTGCGGTAGCTCGAAAGCTACTAGAAAGCTACTCGAAAGGGAATGTTTCTAGGTTGAGCTGCGAAAACTCGTCTACTAGAAAGCCTTTCGAGTGGCTCTACGCGTACGCGAGGCGCCGCGACCCGTCCACATGCGGGTACAGCACCCACGCCGCCGCGGCCGCCAGCACACCCGCAACCCACGCGCCCACCGCGGGCCAACCGGCCAGCGGCGCGAGCATGAGCAGCAGCCACCACAGCATCAGGGGGAGCACCATGCCTATCGACGGCACCCTGGCCACGTTCTTCTCCTCCGCAAACGTGCGGAGCTGTTTGCGGTAGGGGTGCAGCAGCGTGACGGCGACGGCGGCAACGACGCACAGGATCGCCACGGCTGCTTTTACCCCCAGCGGCGCCTGCGAGACCATCACGCCGACGGACCCGCCCACGCCGACAGAGCCCAGCGCCTGTACGACGGTTGGGGTGGGGATCGGCGTGACGCGGTTGCGGACCTCTGCTGCGCTGATCGGGATCATGCTGGGCAGCTTAACCGGTCAGCTTCGCGGAGCGACTATTTGCTTGCGCAGGACAATATATACGCAAGTATGTTCGACCAGGGACGTTGCCCGTGTCGGTGCCAGGGTGCATACTATCTGGCGTGAGTGGAACACCTATTCGAGCTGCGTCGGCAGCGGCGGCAAACCTGGCGGTTGTGGATGAACCGCCAGGTCAGCAGTCGCGCGCCGACCAGATCGCCGAGCTGCGTGCCCGTATGGCCGCTATCGGCGGGGAGGTTCCGCAGCAGGTCGTCGAGGATGCGGAGACCCTGATGGTGGCGGGCGAGCTTTCGCTCGTGCTGCCGAACGGGGGCCTGCCGCGCCGGGCGGTCACGCACGTCAGCGACACCCCGGCGCTGATCGTGGAGCTCATCGGCCAGGTGGTGCAGGCCGGCGGGCGCGTGGGCGTGGTGGGGTGGCCGGAGCTGTCCTACGCCGGCATCGGTACAGGCGACGACGCAGACGCGATGGAGCGGGTGGTGGCGGTGCCGGACGCGGGCCTCGACGACTTGAGCGTCGCGGGCGTGCTCGCCGAGGGCCTCGACCTGGTGGTGCTGCGCACCCGCAGCCCGTTCCAGCTCACCCCGGTTCGCGCACGCCCGCTGTTGGCCAGGATCCGCAAAGGCCAGGCCGCGCTGGTGTGCGTGAACGTGGAGGTGCCCTCGCCGGCGCTGACCGTCACGGGCCAGCTCGCGCAGTTCCACGGCATCGGGCGGGGCGTAGGCCGCATCACCGGCATCGACTTCGACGTCCGCGCGCAGGCCAAGGGCTACCGTCCGGCGAGTGCGCGGGTGACGTTGGGCACCGGAGGCGTCGAGAAGCGAAGGCTCCGGGCCGTCACATGAGGGCCGCGGCGCTGTGGTTCCCGGACTGGCCGGTGCAGGCCGCGCGGCTGGAATCGGGCGATGAGCTGGCAGAACCGATCGCGATCGCGGCGCATCACCGGATAAAGGTGTGCTCGCACGCCGCGCGCCAGCTGGGCATCCGCCGCGGGATGCGGGTGCGCAACGCTCAGGCGGTCGCGCCCGAACTGACGGTGATAGAGGACAACCCGGACCGCGACGGGCGCATGTTCGCCTCGCTGGCCGCCAGCTTCGACGAGGTCGCCGCCAGCGTGGAGGTCTTACGCCCCGGGCTCGTGGTGGTGGATGTGGACGCCGCGGGCCGCTTCCACGGAGCCGAGGACAAAGCGCTCGAGATGCTTATCGACGCTGCCTCGCGCCGCGGCATCGACACCCAGGCAGGCGCTGCCGACGAGATCGCCACCGCGCTCATCGCCGCGCGCGTTTCCCAGGTGGTCCCGCCGGGAGGGTCGGCCGCGTTTTTGGCCGCGCAGCCGCTGGGCGTGCTGGTGGCGGAAGAGTCGCTCGCTGCAGACATGGACACCGTCAAAGCGCTCGGTCAGCTGGGCATTACCACCCTCGGGGAGCTGGCGAAACTGCCGCCGAACGCGGTGACCACCCGCTTCGGCACCAAAGGCATGCGCATCCACCGCATCGCCTCCGCCGCGCCGGACCGTCGCGTCGCCCCGGAGCTGCCCGTGGAGGACCTCGCAGTGGCGATCACGCCCGAGGACCCGATCGAGCGCGTCGACGCCGCCGCGTTCGCCGCCCGCACCCTGGCCGCCAGCCTGCACGAACGGCTTAAAGACACCGGCCGCAACTGCCTGCGCCTGAAAGTTGTCGCCGAGCTCCACGACGGCACCCGCGTCGAGCGCGTCTGGCGCACCCGCGAACCACTCACCGAAGCCGCCACTGCGGACCGCGTGCGCTGGCAACTCGACGGCTGGCTGACCAACGGCGGCTCCGGCGCGATCACCAGCCTCACCCTCGAGCCGCTCGAATTCGCCGCACCGGAACCAGTGGGGGAGCTGTGGTCCGACGGCGCGTCCACCGACACCGCGCGCCGGGTGGTCGAGCGCGTCCAGTCCCAACTCGGCATCGACGCCGTACTCCAACCGCGCCTTGTCGGCGGGCGCGGAGTGGCCGAGCGCGTGGCGATGGTGCCGTTCGGGGAGGAACCGGGGGACGTCGATAGGCAATCGTGGCCCGGGGCGATCCCTCAACCCCTGCCCGCGCGCCTCGGCGGCGGCATCGACCACCCGGCTTCGCGCATCATGCTTATCGACGCCTCCGGTGCCCCCGTCATCGTCACCGCCGAAGTCCTGCTGAATGCCGAACCGTACGGACTGGCCTGGGGCGAGAAGCGCTACATCGTCACCGGATGGGCGGGCCCGTGGCCCGTAGACGCGGACTGGTGGACGCAAACCGAACTGCCCGCAGGCCGCGTCGCACGCATGCAGGTCGTGGGCCGCGAAGGCGGGGAAGGAGGCGCCGTGACCGGCTGGCTTTTGGTGTGGAGCCGGCGCAGCTGGCGCGTGGAAGCGGTGTACTAGCTACTTCTGCACGATGTCCACGACAACGCGCGTGGGATCCTTGAGCACCTGCACGGAGTACGGCAGTTCGGAGCGCAGGCCCACCACGACCTGGCTGCGGCCCTCGTACGTGCCGGCGCTGATCACGTCGATGACGTTGCCGGTGTCGCCCGCCATGGTGACGGGGACGTTGTTGTCCTTGCCCAGCTCAAAGGGGTAGACGGTGCCGTCGACGTTGATGTTGAGGAAGGAGTTGCCCGCCACCTGCAGTGGCTGGCCCACCGTCTCCTGCATCGGGGTGGAGGTGTAGTCCACGAACCAGCCCGGGTCGCCGTCGCCCTCCAGGTCCACCACCACGCGGTCGAAGCCCTCGTGCGCGCCGACACGCACGCCGACCACGACCAGGCGCGACGGCACCGAGGGGCGCTGCGTCTTCGGCGCCGGGTCGGCCGTGCCCAGCGGCTGCGCCTGCGTAGTGGGGGAGGAAATGCTGCCCATCAGGGTATTTCCGGCACCGTCGCTGACGGCCCCGCAGGCGCCGCACGCGGCAGCGACCGCCACGCACGCGCCCGCGAACGCCGCGCGGGAAAGACCGGAAATTTTAAACACCCAGTCACCGTAGCCAGCGGACAGGTGAGATCAAAAAGGAAAAGAGCGAAATCGCAAAAGGTTATACAACCGTTATAACTTGGTGTGGTGTCTAAGAGGCTGGATGGTCGGCGCCGGAGGTGAATTTGCCCTGTTGGCTATGGTGGTGACATGCAACAACTGCCCTGCTCTGACGTAGAGGTTGAACCGCTGCCGGGAACCGCCAAGCCCGGCTCGGTGTACGTGCTTTTCGAGTGGCCGGAGGCCTGGCCCCGCGACGTCATGGGCGACGCCGCCCTCGGCGAGGAACTCACCGCCAAGCTCGCCCCCATGCTCGAAGCGCATGACGCGACGCTGCTGCTCATCCGCCACCCAACGCGGGAGGGGCGCAACATCAGCGACCACCACCTCTACCTCGTCTTCGCCGACGAGGCCGTCACCGAGGTCAAGCACGTCGACAGCCCTGACGAGCTGCTGGAGCTGGACTTGTCCGGCCCGGGCCGCAACGGCGCGGAGCGCCGCGAGCGCCCGCTGCTGCTCATTTGCACCCACGCCAAGCGCGACCGCTGCTGCGCGGTAAAGGGCCGCCCCATGGTCAACGAGCTGCACGCGCGCCACCCGTTCGGCCCCGGCAACGACATGGTGTGGGAGACCTCCCACATCAAGGGCCACCGCTTCGCGCCGACAATGCTGCTCATGCCGTGGGCCTACAGCTTCGGCCGCATGAACGTCGAGGCCACCGACGCCATGCTTACCGACGCATCCGAAGGCATCTACTTCGTCCCCGGCAACCGCGGCCGCGGCACCCTCGGCCCCGTCGAGCAGGTCGCCGAACTCGCCGTCGCCGCCGAGGTGCCCGGCGCATGCTACGGCCAGTTCGATGTCGCTGCGTCTGATGACGGCTCCGCCCTAGTCACCGACACCGCGTCCGGCCAGGTGTACGAGGTACAGCTGGAGCAGCGTCCGGTGTCCGGTGTGGTCGACTCGTGCGGGAAGGCGCCGAAGGAGAGTACGGCCTGGGTCGCAGCGTCGGTGACCCTGCGGGGTTAGCTTCCTGCTTCCCGCGCCGCCACAGATCAGGTTTCGGGGGTGTCCTGGGCTGGTGCTGTGGATCGTCTAGCAGCGTCGACACCCTGCTAGACGGTCAGGCCGATACCGACAATGATGTTCAATATCACCTGGGGAAACTTGTCCGCGTTTGTCGGACCGTCTAGCAGTGTTTTCCCGGCTGCTAGACGATCTGTGCGAGGGGCGCTACATGTACTCGCCCAGGACCTCCGACACGGAGCCGATGACGCGGCCCGTGGCGGCGCGCACCTCGGCGGGCGAGTGGTGGAAGCTGTGGGAGGTATCCGCGATGGCGTGCATGGGCAGGTCGTTCCAGGAATCGCCGAACGTGTAGAGCTGGAGGGATTCGCGGGGGAGGCGGAGCTCGTCGAGAAGCTGCAGGATGCCTGAGCCCTTGGAACGGCCCGGGGCCATGAGATCGATGTAGTCCTGGTTCTGCGCGACTGCGACCTCGCCGAGCGCGGACGCCCAGTCGACGACCTCCGCGCGCAGGTCTTCGTCGCTGGGCACCCAGATGGGCACGACGGCGAACCGGTGGGCGGGGATGTCCGCGGGAGTCATCTGCTGGAAATTCGCGGTGAAGGTGTGGGTGACGCCGGTGTTGTTGGCGAACACCCCGTCGACGCTGCCCAGGGTGGTGCCGAAAATGGCCAGGCCGTCGCGGGAACCGAAGGCGTCCAGAGTCGCCTGCAACACGGAGCCTGCGACCTCGTGGCCGAAGATGAGCTGGCGGTTCGCCCCGTCCGTGGCGGAACCGCCATTGGACAGCACCTGGTAGTCGAACCCGAGCCCGCTGCCGCGCATCCCGTACGCCAGCGCAGTGCGGGAGCGGCCGGTGGCAGAAATGGCAAGATGCCCGGCTTTACGCCAGGCATCTATCGCGGCGATGTCCTCCTCGCGGAACCCGTGGGGAGGGTGGTGGAGAGTGCCATCGAAGTCGAACGCCGCAACCTTCATGGCACCCAAACTTACCGGCGCATGACCTTCTTGGACAGCCAGTTGCCCATGAACTGCGCCAGCTGCACGATGACCACGATGACCAGCACCGCAGCCCAGGTGACCTGAGGCTCGAACGCGCGGTAGCCGTACACGATGGCGAAGTCGCCCACGCCGCCGCCGCCGATGTAGCCGGCCATGGCGGACATGTCGATCACCGCGATGAAAATGAACGTGTAGCCCAAAATCAGCGGGCCGAGCGCCTCCGGCAGGATCACCGATGTGATGATCTTCCACGGGCTCGCACCCATGGACCGGGCGGCCTCGATCACGCCGGGGTCAATGGCCACCAGGTTCTGCTCCACAATGCGGGCGACGGTGAACGTGGCGGAAAAACACATCACGAACGTCGCCGCGGCGCGGCCGATGGTGGTGCCCACCACCTGTAGGGTCAGCGGGTAGAGCATCGCGATCATGATGATGAACGGGATGGGGCGGAAAAAGTTCACCGCCACGTTGATGATGGTGTAGACCACCTTGTTCTGTAGGATGCCGCCCGGGCGGGTGGTGTACAAAAACAGGCCCAGAAGCAGGCCGAAGAAACCGCCGACAACCATGGTGATGGCCACCATCCACAGGGTGTCGCCGATGGCTTCGACGAAGGTGGGGCCGAGGGTGTCCCAGTTCGGCTCGGCGAGGATGTACTCGGTTACGCCAGTGCTCAACGGGTTCATCGGGTGATCTCCTCAATCTCGGTGCTTTGCTGCAGGGTGGCCAAGAATTCGTTGATGGCGGCATCGTCGCCGTTGAGGCGCACGGTCATCTTGCCGAAGGAACGTTCCTGCAAGGTGGTGATGCCGGCGTGCACCGGCTCCACCGACACGCCGCGCTCGCGGGCGGCTTCCGCCGCGCCGAAGAACCCGGAATCCTCCGTCAGGTCCACGGTGAACAGGCGGCCCGGCTTGGCCAGAAGCTCGCGCGCCTCCACCTCGTCGGGGCGGTTGCGCAGGCTGGTGGCGGCGAAACGCTGCGCCACAGATGTCTGCGGGTTGGCGAACACGTCGTAGACGCTGCCGTACTCCACCACCTGGCCGTCCTCCATGACGGCGACCTTGTCGGCGATGGCGCGGATGACGTCCATCTCGTGGGTGATCACCACGATGGTGATGCCGAGTTCCTCGTTGACGCGGCGCAGCACGCCGAGCACCTCGTGGGTGGTTTCGGGGTCGAGGGCGGACGTGGCTTCGTCGGCAAGCAAAAGCGACGGGTTGGTCGCCAGCGCTCGGGCGATGCCGACGCGCTGCTTCTGGCCGCCGGAGAGCTGCTCCGGGTAGTTCTCGCCGCGCTCGGACAGGCCGACGAAGTCGAGTAGCTCGGCGACGCGGCGCTTGCGCTCCTTTTTGTCCACACCGGCCAGCTTCAGCGGGTACTCGATGTTGCCGGCGGCGGTGCGGGAGGAAAAGAGGTTGAACTGCTGGAAGATCATGCCGACGTTGCGGCGGATCTCGCGCAGTTTGCGTTCGGACATGCCGACGACGTCGGTGCCGTCGAGAAGCAATTGCCCCGAGGTGGGCATGTCCAGGCCGTTGATGAGGCGGACAAGCGTGGACTTGCCGGCACCCGAATAGCCGATCACGCCGAGGATTTCGCCCGGCTCGACGGTCAGGGTGACGTCGTCGACGGCTTTGACCTCGCGGTCTTTGGTTTTGAAGACCTTGGATACGTTCCGGAACTCAATCCGGGTGCCAGTTTTTGCCATCTACTTGTACTCCTCCACAAGGCGGTCGAGGATCTCGTTGAGGTCCTCCTTGGAGCGCTGGACCTGCACGGCGGTGCCGTTGGAGTCCTCGTTGAGCGCCGCGGTGACTTCTTCGGACTGCCAGACGTCCACGATCTTTTCGTAGGTCTCGTTGTCCAGGTCGTCGCCGGAGACGGTGAAGACGTTGATGTACGGCTCCGCCAGCTCCGAGTTCGGGTCGTCCGCGGCCACAGAGGAGGCCGGGTCGATGCCGGCGCGCTGCAGCCAGTTGTTGTTGATGACCGCCGGGCGGCCCTCGTTGTAGGCGTTCGGCGTCTGGGAAGCGTCCACGGCGACAACCTTGACCTTGGAGGCGTCCTTGTCGATGTCGGCCGGGGTCGGGGTCAGCTTCGGCGCGCCGTCGCGCAGGGTGACCAGGCCGGCCTGGACCAGCACGTTGATCGCGCGGCCCTGGTTGGACGGGTCGTTCGGGATGGCGATCTCAGCGTCCTCGATGCCGTCGAGGGAGTCGTGGCCCTTCCAGTACAGGCCCAGGACGTTGATCTCGCCGGAGCCGATGATGCGCAGGTCCTTGCCGGAGGTGGCGTTGTACTGGGCCTGGTAGTTGATGGTCTGGAACTTCGAGATCTCAATCTGGCCCTCGGTCTGCGCCGGGTTGACCTGCGGGTACTCGGTGAACCGGACGATGTCCAGGTCGATGCCGGCCTTCTGCGCCTCGTCGGCGAAGACACTCCAGGCCTTCTGGTCGGCGTCGGTGGTGCCGATCTTGACGCTGACTTTGTCGCCGTCGCCATTGCTTGTCGACGACTCCGTCTCCGACGAGCAGGCCACCAGCCCGGTGGCCGCGATGAGCGATGCCGCCGCAGCGGCGATAACGCGCTTGGTACGCATGAAGCGTGCTCCTTTTGCTTAGTTGGGGGTGTGTGGAGACTTACTTGTTCTGGAGGCGGTCCAGAATCTCGTTGAGCTCAGCCTGCTCGCGGTAGACCGGCACGGAGGTGCCCTTGGAGTCCTTCGCCGCAGCCTCGGCGACCTCCGGGGTCTGCCACAGCTCGACCAGCTTGTTCAGGGTCTCGTCGTCGATGTTGTCGGCCTGGGCGGCGAAGACGTTGATGTACGGCTCAGCCTCCTTGGACTCCGGGTCGTCCTGGAAGACGGCCAGGCCCGGCTCGATGCCGGCGCGGTCCAGCCAGGTGTTGTTGATGATGGCCGGCTTGCCCTCGTTGTAGGCGGACGGGGTCTGGGACGCGTCCACCGGGGTGACGGTGACCTTGGAGGCGGCCTTGTCGATGTCGGCCGGGGTCGGGGCGAGCTCGTCTGCGACGCTGTCGCTCAGGGTGAGCAGGCCGGCCTGGACCAACACGTTGATGGCGCGGCCCTGGTTGGACGGGTCGTTCGGGATGGCGACGGACTGGCCCTCGATGCCGTCGATGGAGTCGTGGTCCTTCCAGAACAGCGCCAGCGGCACGATCTCGGTGGAGCCGACGACGCGCAGGTCGTTGTTGGAGGCCTTGTTGTACTCGGCGAGGTACTTGATGTGCTGGAACTTGTTCACGTCCAGCTCGCCCTGCGCGAGCGCCTCGTTGACCGGGGAGTAGTCGGAGAAGGAGACGATGTCCAGGGTGATGCCGTTGTCCTTGGCCAGGTCCTTGAACACGCGCCACGCTTCCTGGTCAGCCTCGGTGGTGCCGATCTTGACGGTGACGTTGTCGCCGTCCTTGGCGGCGGTGTCAGCGGTGTCGTCGGACTCGTTGGAGCAGGCGACCAAGCCCGTGGTGGCGAGGGCAGCCGCGGCAACGGTTGCGAGGGTGCGCGTGATACGCATTGGGGTCTCCTTGGGTAGGGAATCTATGACGGGTCAGAATCTAGCACCCTATGTACCGCTTAGTCTATTTCTGGACGGGTTTACTTACCGAGCTGTCTGCCGGGCGCGGGGGCGTTACACCGCGCAAAGTAGCACACAGTTTCGGACAGTGGTAGCGTCCCCTCCATGAGGTTCAACGGGGGAGCGCCGCTGTCGTGGTCGCGGCTCGAACGCATCCTCTCCGGCCGCCCCGGCCCGGAGCCGGTGCCGGTCGGTCACACCGGCACGCCCGCAGGCGCTGCGTACGGCAAGGCGGAGTCGACGTCTCCATCGCGCGAGCGATGCCTATCGACGACACCGTTCGCCGAGCTGCACACCGTCAGCTCGTATAGCTTCCTCGGCGGGGCGAGCGAACCGGAGGACTTGGTGGCCCGGGCCGTTGAGCTGGGGCTGAGCGCGGTGGGGCTGCTGGACCGGGACGGGTTCTACGGCGCGGTGAAGTTCGCGGAGGCGGCCGCCGCGGCCGGGCTGGACACCGTCTTCGGGGCGGAGCTGACGCTCGGCGGCACCGTCCTGCCCGTGATCGCCCGCGGGCCGGAGGGCTACAAGCGCCTCTCCCACCTGATGGCGGACGCGCACATGGCCACCCGCGAGAAAGACAAGGTGGCCTACCCGCCGCTGGAGCTCATCGGCGACCAGCTGGGCAGCACCTGCGTCGTGCTTGCCGGCTGGCGGTGGGCGGAGGAAATCGACCACCTGGTCGACGTCTTCGGCGCGGACAATGTGGTGCTGGAGTACGAGGTGTCCATGACGCCCGAGGACGCGGACCGGCACGCAGCACTAGACCGGGCGCGAAACGCGCACGCGGAAAAACACGCAGCGCAGCTCCCTGCCATCGTCACTGCGGCACCGGCCGCGGCCACGCGCGACCAGGCCCGGCTGGCCCAGGCGAAGCGGGCGCTGGCCAGGCGCGAGTCGCTCGCCCAGGCGCACGGGGACCTGCACCCGATGGGGGCGAACTGGCTGCGCTCCGGCGACCAGCTCCAACGCATGTACCCAGGGTGCGAGGACAAGCTTGCCTACAGCGTCGAGCTGGCCAAACGCTGCGCGTTCACGCTCGACCTGGTCGCGCCGGAGCTGCCGCGCTACCCCACGCCGGACGGCCGCAGCGAGATGGAGCATCTGCGGGGACTCACGCTGGCGAGTGCGCAGTTTCGCTATGCGTCGCGGGGGCCGGAGGTGCGTCGAAAAGCAATGGCCCAAATCCGCTACGAGCTGGAGGTGATCGAGGAGCTGAATTTTCCCGGCTACTTCCTCATCGTCTACAACCTGGTGGATTTCTGCGCGAAGCAGAACATCATGTGCCAGGGGCGCGGCAGTGCGGCGAACTCGGCGGTGTGCTTCGCGCTCGGCATCACCAATGTGGAGCCGATCGAGGCGGGGCTGCTGTTCGAGCGGTTCCTCTCCCCGGACCGCGACGGCCCGCCCGACATCGACTTGGACATCGAGTCGGGCCGGCGCGAGGAGGTGATCCAGTACGTCTACGACACCTACGGGCGCGACAACGCGGCGCAGGTGGCCAACGTGATCACATACCGGACTAAGGGCGCGGTGCGCGACGCCGCGCGTGCTTTGGGGTTCGCGCAGGGTGCGGCTGATAGTTGGGCGAAGGGGATGACGGAGGTGCCGGAGGGCGTCGAGAAGCTTGCGGCGCAATTCAAAGGGCAGCCGCGCCACCTGGGCATTCACTCCGGCGGTATGGTGATTTGCGACCGCCCGATTGCGGACGTGGTGCCCGTGGAGTGGGCGCGGATGGAAAACCGCTCGGTGGTGCAGTGGGACAAGGACGACTGTGCCTCGGCCGGCCTGGTCAAGTTCGACCTGCTCGGCCTGGGCATGCTGGAGGCGCTGCACCACATGGTGGATCTGGTGGAGGAAACCACGGGCCGCACGGTGCACTTGTGGGAGCTTCCGCTTGACGACGCCTCCGTGTACGACATGCTCTGCCGCGCCGATTCCGTCGGCGTGTTCCAGGTGGAATCGCGCGCGCAGATGGGCACCCTGCCCCGGTTGAAGCCACGCCGGTTTTTCGACCTGGTGGTGGAGGTGGCGCTGATCCGCCCGGGGCCGATCCAGGGCGGGTCGGTGCACCCGTATTTAAGAAGGCGCGACGGGTTGGAGCCGGTGGAGTACGACCACCCGGTGCTCGAGCGCGCCCTGGGCAAGACGCTGGGCATCCCGTTGTTCCAGGAGCAGCTCATGCAGATCTGCGTGGATGCGGCAGGCTTTTCCGGCCGCGAGGCCGATGCGCTGCGGCGGGCCATGGGGTCGAAGCGTTCACCGGCTCGCATGGCGGCGTTGAAGTCGCGGTTTTTCGAGGGGTGCTGGCGCACCAACGAGATTGGCTCGGAGGTCGCCGAGCGGCTGTGGCAGAAGATCGTGGCCTTCGCCGCCTACGGGTTCCCGGAGTCGCACTCGCAGTCGTTCGCCTCGCTGGTGTACTTCTCCGCCTGGTTCAAACGGCACTACCCGGCGGAGTTCTGCGTGGGGCTTTTGCGCGCGCAGCCGATGGGGTTCTACTCCCCGCAGTCTTTGATCCAGGACGCGCGCCGCCACGGGGTGGAGGTGCTGCCGGTGTGCGTGAACAACTCGGGGCGCGAGGCGCTGTGCGTGGACTCCTCGACGATCCGGGTGGGGTTGAACCTGGTGCGGGGCCTGGGTGCGGATGCGGCATTGCGGATTGAACAGGCCGCGCCTTTCGACGGGATCGCGGACCTGGCGCGCCGGGCCGACCTGTCCGTGGAGCACGTCGAGGCGCTGGCTCGGGCGGGGGCGCTGGACTGCTTCGGGGGCACGCGCAGGCAGGCGCTGTGGCAGGCGGGCGTGGCCGCCACGGAGCGCGAGGGCATGCTGCCCGGGTTGTCCTCGGTGGTGGCGCCGTCGCTGCCGGGCATGAACCCGTTTGAGCTGATGGCCGCCGACGTGGCGGCCACCGGTGTCACGCCGGGGGTCATGCCGGTGGAGATGGTGCGCACAGCGCTGTCCGCGCAGGGCGTGGTGCCGGCGACGGAGCTTCTGCACGGCGTGGAGGACGGCACCCGCGTTCGCGTGGCCGGCGTGATCACGCACCGCCAGCACCCAGCCACCGCAGGCGGGGTGACCTTCTTGGGAATGGAGGACGAGACCGGGCTGATCAACGTGGTCATCTCCGTCGGTCTGTGGAACAAGCAGCGGGTGCTGGCGCGCACCGCCAAGGCGCTGGTCGTGCGCGGGATCGTGCAAAACGCCTCCGGGGCGGTGTCCGTGGTGGCGGACCGGCTCGAGCCGCTGGCGATGGGGGAGCTGCTCTCGCGCGGGTCCCGGGATTTCCGGTGATGGGGTACAAGTGGAGCAGAGGGGGGAAAATGAAAATTTCGACCAATCCGGTGACAAAAACCTCGGCGGAGATCATTCTGGGCTCGCTACCTGAA
Organism: Corynebacterium faecium; assembly: GCF_027257105.1. NCBI lineage: Bacteria > Bacillati > Actinomycetota > Actinomycetes > Mycobacteriales > Corynebacteriaceae > Corynebacterium > Corynebacterium faecium. The sequence continues at coordinate 178,490 of NZ_JAPYJX010000001.1, read as the reverse complement.
GCGAGACGACAAAGGTACATGGATCTCGCCGGGCAAAAAGGGCCTTTGGTTGCTGCTCAGATTTATCTCTGGAACTCCTATGTTGCTGCAGCGATTCTCCGAACCACAGGGTTTGCAGAGGTGCAGCTGAGAACAGTCATCGACGAAAGTTTTGCGGAGTGGAATATCCAACACGGCGGAACTCGGGAGTGGATTACCGACCCAGTTGATTTGCTCGCGACAGTGGTGGCACAGCCGAAAAGGCCGCTGAGGTCATTCGCCGATTTGAAAACTGCTGGGCCGAACCCTACCCATAATGATTATGTGGCTGGATTAAGTTTTGGATCGTGGACCCAGCTGTTGCCGACGTCCCATTACCAAAACGACAGAAATCCTCGGCACGTGCTGTGGGTCGAAGCGATCCGCCCACGGTTAACTCACGCGGATGAGACGAACTTTTCTTCTCGAGCAAATAGTTTGCGGACCATCCGAAACCGAGCTTCGCATCACAGGCCGATTATTTCGGAGGAGAATGCAGTGAGACAGGCGCACCAAGACAGCGTTGAACTCTGCAAAATGATTAATCCGAAACTTGGTGAGTGGCTTCGGCGTGAACGCTGGATTTTAGAAGCGCTCAACCAGTCACCACTGAAATGAGGACAGCCCCCACAACTGAGGTGGGGGCCGTTGCCTATTCGCCGGAAAACCCGGCTCCGTGGAAGAAATCGTACAGTGCGAAACAGGAGGTCGCAACTGTTTGGCACGCGAGGCGGCCCGATGCTCTAGCGTGTCGTCGTTGCCGTAAAACTGCGCTGGGCGGATACCGAACAGTGCGTCGACGGCACCGAAGCAGCAGGAGAACTTGTCGTAGTCCACACGGGTCGCGCGTTTTCTGGTGATGGGTGTGTGACCGGGTGGCTGTGCCGGGTGTTGGCTGTGGATGCTTACCCCAGGATGCTTACTTCTAAACGCTTACTTCTCGAGAGAGCCAGGGCGATGCCAGCCGCCGTACTCGATGGGTAAGCATCCTGGAGTAAGCATCTACGCCGAGTAAGCATCCTGGGGTAAGCATCTACGCCGGAACAGCCCAACCATCCCGGGCTGGTAGCGTGAGCGCCATGTCAGACGCACCGCTGCAGCCTTTGCCCACCTCGGTGGAGACGATGCACAAGGTCTCCCCGAAGCTGATGTGGCCGAAGCTGGTCAGCAACGCCATCTGGATGTTCTTCGTCTGCGGCGGGCTCTACCTCTGTTACCGCGAGTGGGGCTGGGGTTTTCTCATCCCGCTGGGCTTGTTCGGTGTCTTTTTCATCTGGCGGTTCTTCCTCATCCCGTTCCAGGTGCGCAACATGGGCTGGCTGGAAACGGACAATGAGCTGGTGTTGAGCAAGGGCAAGATGTTCCACACCATCACGGTGATCCCGTACGGGCGAATCCAGTTCGTGGATGTGGAGTCCGGCCCGATTTCCCGCTCCCTCGGCCTGAAGGAGCTGAAGGTGCACACGGCGTCGAGCTCGTCGGATTCGGATCTTCCGGGCTTGCTCGCGGAGGACGCCGACGCGCTGCGCGACCGTCTCGCCGTCAAAGCCCGCGAGCGGATGAGCGGCCTGTGAGCACTGAGCACACCACCCCCGGCATGGAGGGCTACCGCCGCATCCACCGCCTCACCCCGCTGCTTCGCGTGTGGGCGTTCGTGCTGGCCCTGGCCACGATCGCGCTGTTCAACTTCACCATGCCTATCTATCACTGGGCGCAGCGCGAAAACGTCGGCGCGCGCGAGATCGCGTGGGCGGCGGCGGGTGCCGTCGCCGCACTCGCGGTGATTTTCGCGGTCTCCCAAATCTGGTGGCGCCGCAGCGGCTTCAAAATCGGCGAGGAGGAGGTAGAGGTGCGCCGCGGCGTGCTGACCAACCAGGTCCGCGCCGCGCGCTTCGACCGCATTCAGGCCGTCGACGTCATCGAATCCTTCGCGCCGCGCATCTTCGGCCTCGCGTCGGTGCGCATCGAGGCCGCCGGCAACGCGCAATCCGCCATCGACATCACCTACCTGCCGCGCGATGAAGCGGAGGAGGTGCGCGCGCAACTGCTGCGCCGCATCGGGGGACCGCAGAAGCAATTGCCTATCGACGCCTCCGGCCCGAACCTCGTCCCCCCAATCCCGATCCGCAGGTCGCTTATCGGCACCGCGTTCCAGATGTCCACGCTGTTCACCATTGCGTGGGCGTTCGTGCCGATCTGGACGGACCTGACCGCCGCGGCGATCATCCCGGTGCTGGTGGGGTTCCTGCCACGGATCTGGCGCACCATCGACCAGTCCTGGCGGTTCACCTGCACCAAGGAGGGGGAGATGTTCCACCTCACGTACGGGTTGGCCAACCGCCGTCGTCAAGCGGTGCCACGCTCGCGCATCCACGCGGTGCAGCTGCGCCAGCCGATGTTCTGGCGGCTGTTCGGCTGGTGGACCGTCTCCGTTGTGGTGGCGGGCTACGGCTCGGAGCGCAACAAGCAGACCGGCACCTCGAAGCTTCTGCCGGTGGGCACGTGGGAGCAGGCAAAGGCGATGGTGGACGCCATCGGGCCGATGACTGGCAGCGACCTGACGGACCTCGCCGGCGCCGACTACCGCTCGCCGCGCAGCGCCCGGTGGGTCTCGCCGATCGATTGGAAGCGCCAGACCGTCACCATCCGCGACGGCGCAGTCGCCGCGACGGCCGGCCGGCTGGGACGCTGGTACCAGATGGTGGAAACCCCCCACATCCAGGAACTGGCGTTCGAGCAGGGCCCGCTGCAGCGCGTCCTCGGCCTGGCCAACGTGGACCTGGACATGGTGCCCGGCCCGTTCAGTGTCTCCCTGCGCGATGTGGGGGAGGCGCAGGCGCGTGAAATCGTCGATAAGCTGCGGGCCCGCAAGCTCCCGCCGATGCAGGTCACGGACCCCTTGTCAGATGCCGCCGACGAACCCGAGCTGGCGCCACGCCTCGTAGACGGCGACTGAGCTTACGACAAGTTCAGGATGTCACGGTGTTTCTACGCTATTTATTTGTGCGATGTTTGGCTATATGGCTTGATGCTCAAGATTCTCGCTCGCTTTATAAGAAAGGACCCCTGGTGGCGCATCGTGGAGAGGCTTTGCAGGGGGACCGTTGATGCAGAATATATATCAACAGCCAAGTAGCTAGGTAAAACTGATCACTTTTACCCCCGTTTGTAGATGGGATAAGCAGCATTCGCTTACTACTGTTCAGCCGGAAGCGATCAACATACACTAGGCACATGGTCGCAAGAATCGTGAGAAACGAAGAGGGATTCTTGGTCGCTGTCGGCTCATCTGAGGTCACGGACGAAGATGTCCGGCTGTTGGTTGCGGATCGTCTGGAATCGGTACTCGAGGATCTAGACCCCGCCGAGGAACCCGAGCTGGCGCCACGCCTCGTAGACGGCGACTGACGCGGAGTTGGTCAGGTTCATGCTGCGCCGCGCCGGCAGCATCGGGATGCGGACTTCCCGCGTGATCCGCGGGTGGGCCAGGTGTGCTTCGGGGATGCCGTTGGCTTCGTTGCCGAACATGAGCGCGTCGCCGTCCTGGTAGGACACCTCGTGGTAGTGGTGCTCGGTGTGCGCGGTGAACGCGAAGATGCGCGAGTCGGGGATGGTATCGAAGCAGGCGTCGATGTCCTGGTGGATGATCACGTCCGCCAGGTCGTGGTAGTCCAGGCCGGCGCGTTTGAGGTGCTTGTCGTCGAAGTTGAAGCCGAGCGGCTCGACGAAGTGCAGCTGCGCCCCGGTGTTGGCGGCGAGGCGGATGGCGGCGCCGGCGTTGCCGCCGATGGCTGGGTTGTCGTAGATCAGGTGGAGCACGCTTGACAGTCTAGGATTGGGGCCGTGACTGCGATCAAACTGGACGGAAAACTCTACCGCGAGGAGATTTTCGCGGATTTGAAGGAGCGCGTGGCTCGTCTCAAAGCTGAGCACGGCGTCACCCCGGGCCTGGCCACGGTGCTGGTGGGGGAGGACCCGGCGAGCCAGAACTATGTGCGCATGAAGCACAAGGACTGCGAGGAGCTGGGGATCGCGTCCATCATGAAGGAGCTGCCGGGCGACTGCACTCAGGAGGAGCTTGAGAAGCTTATCGACGAGCTGAACCACGACCCGGCCGTCACCGGCTACATCGTCCAGCTGCCGCTGCCGAAGCACCTGGACGAAAACCGCATTTTGGAGCTGATTGATCCGTCCAAGGACGCCGATGGGCTGCACCCGGTGAACCTGGGCAAGCTCGTGCTCAACGAGCCCGCGCCGCTGCCGTGCACCCCGAACGGCTCCATCAAGCTACTGGAGCGCTTCGGCGTGGATCTGAACGGCGCGATCGTGTGCGTGATCGGCCGCGGCGTGACGGTGGGCCGCCCGATCTCGCTGATGCTCACCGCCCGCGACGTCAACGCCACCACCGTGCTGTGCCACACCGGCACCAAGGACCTGGCCACGGAGACCCGCCGCGCGGACGTGATCATCGCCGCCGCCGGAAAGCCGCACATGATCACCGCGGACATGATTAAGGAAGGCGCCGCGCTTCTCGACGTCGGCGTCTCCCGCGTCGACGGCAAAACCGTCGGCGACCTGCACCCGGATGTGTGGGAGAAGGCCGGCTGGGTCTCCCCGAACCCGGGCGGCGTGGGCCCGATGACGCGCACGTTCTTGGTGCGCAACATCGTGGAAAACGCCGAACGCCAGGCCGGCATCGGCCAGGACGCCAACTAGGGCGTGAGCCGGTTTGGCAAGTAGCAGGATCCAGCTGCCTGGGAGCGACCGGTTGAGCACGGAGCTCCCGGACGGGCTGACGCTGGACAACCCCCACGACCGCGGCGCCGCGGCCTCGCCGTTGCCCGTTGTGGTGCAGCGGGTGATGGCCGCGCTGTTCGTGGTGGGTTTCGTGCTCTCGGGGATCTACGCGGCCACGGAGCACTGGCGCCGCGCCACGTTCACCCTGGGCGCGGCCATGCTGTGGCTCACCGTGATGCGTCTGACCTGCGATTCCAGGGTGATCGGCCTGGTGGCGGTGCGCTCGAAGCGTTTCGACGCGCTGTTTACCACCGCCCTTGGCGCGGCCATGCTGTGGCTGTCCTGGTCGGTGGACGCCCTGGGGTCGTAGCTCACCGACGTAGCGCCACTCAACATTCACCAGGTGTTCACCTCCGCGTCGGCTAGACGTCGGCAGGCGGCAACCTTGCGTCCCTAGTGTGCCACGGGTGAATTTTGGTAACGGTGCTGAAAACATTGCAAGCGATACGGCCCAGGTCTCCTTATAGGGAGTCCGGCGGGAGTTTGCGGACGGCACTGGGCTCCACGAGACGTCCCTAGACATCGCAAAGGGCGAGTTTGTCTCCATCCTTGGTCCTTCCGGCTGCGGCAAGTCCACACTGCTGCGCTGCATCGCCGGGCTGGAAACGCCGGACGCGGGCGTGATCGAGTTCGCCGGCCGCGAGGTGTTCGGCCCCAACACCAACGTGCCGGTGAACAAGCGCAACCTGTCCATGGTGTTCCAGGACCTTGCGCTGTGGCCGCACATGACCGTGGCCAAAAACGTCGAGTTCCCGCTGACCACCGGCAAGCAGAAAGTGTCCAAGGCGGAGCGCGACAAGCGCGTGGCACGCGCGATGGACATGGTGGGCATCGGCGCGAAGGCCGAGCAGCGCCCGAACGAGCTCTCCGGCGGGCAGCAGCAGCGCGTCGCCATTGCGCGTGCGCTCGTCTCCGACCCGGAGCTTTTGCTTATGGACGAGCCCCTGTCCGCCCTCGACGCCGCCCTGCGCACCCAGATCCGTTCCGAGCTGACCCGCCTGGCCTACGAACTGAACCTCACCGTTATCTACGTCACGCACGACCAGTCGGAGGCGCTGGCCATGTCCGACCGTGTCGCGGTGATGAACGCCGGCAACGTCGCGCAGTTCGCGGACCCAGTTGAGTTGTACGACCACCCGGCGGACGACTTCGTCGCCGGCTTCGTCGGCGTGACCAACACCCACGAGACCCTGCCGTCGAACCGGCCGGAGGACCTCGAGGTCACCCCGCTGCATGGAAAGCGACCGGATGTGCTTCCGGCGAACTCCATCGTCGGCGAGGTGGTGGAAAGCCAGTACACCGGCGGACGCTACGAAATCCGCAGCGTCGTGCCGGGTGCGCCGGAGCCTTGGCTGGCCTACACCAGGCACCGCCTGGGCCGCGGCGACGAAGTACTGCTCACACTCACCCCGCGTTCCTAATCCCGTTTCCCCTTTTACAGGAGATTTCCCAACATGAAGAAGATCATCGCAGCGCTTGCGGGCGCATCCGCCGCGTTCGGCCTGGTTGCCTGCGGCTCCGTCGAGTCCAACGACACCGCTGAGTCCACCGGCGCAAACGAGGCCAACGAGACCGTCACCGCCGACGAGTGGAAGGCCCCGGAGGGCCTGTCCGGTTCCATCGACTACTACTCCGCAAACCCGCAGGGCCTGACCGACGCGCTGGTCGAGGCCTTCCAGGAGAAGACCGGCGTGACCGTCAACGTGTTCGCTGGCACCACCGGCGAGGTCACCGCCAAGATCAAGGCGGAGGAAGCCAACCCGCAGGCCGACGTGGTCTACCTGGCGTCCTGGAGCGCCGCGAACAAGCAGGCAGAAACCGGTGCGCTGGAGTCCTACAAGCCGGAGAACATCGATGCCGCCAACGCCGATTGGAACGCCGCCGACGACACCTTCCACGGCCGCGACGGCTCCGCGCTCGCACTGGTGGCGAACACCGACGTGGTCTCCGACATCCCGACCGACTGGGAGGACCTGGCAGACCCGAAGTACGCCGACCAGGTGATCATGCCGGATCCGCGTGAGTCCGGCACCGCCGCTGACCTGCTCACCGCCATGATCGCCGAGTGGGGCGAGGACAAGACCTGGGAGCTGTTCGACAAGCTCTTCGACAACGGCATGATCGTCCAGGGCGCCAACGGCCCGGCGCTTGACCAGGTCACCTCCGGTTCCAAGGGCATCGTCTTCGGCGGTGTGGACTACTCCGCTTACTCCGCCAAGGGCAAGGGCGAGCCGCTCGAGGTTGTCATCCCGTCCTCCGGCACCACCGTCACCCCGCGCCCAGTGATGATCATGAAGTCCTCCGACAACATGGACGCCGCGAAGGCCTTCGTGGACTTCATGTTCTCCGAGGAGGCGCAGCAGATCTCCGCGTCGAAGAACATGATCCCGTCCAACAAGAACGTGGAGCCGAAGAACGGCCCGAAGCTGGCGGACATCAAGCAGATCTCCGACGACTGGGCCGCCATCTCCAAGGACTCCAAGAACGTCCGCGAGCAGTTCGCTGACCGTTACCTGAAGTAAAAGGCACCAATGACGGCGAAGACGAAAACCAACCCCGGGGTCTACCCGGTCCTGATCATCCTCCTGGTCCTGGTCGCGGCACCGCTGGTGTCCGTCCTGGTCACAGCGGTGACCGGCTACCGCGGCGAAGACTCTGCCCTGCAGAGCCTGCTGCGCCCGGAAATGCTGCGGGTGATCCGCAACACGGTCTGGCTTTCCGTCCTCGTCGTCTTCTTCGCAACACTGTTCGCGGCACCGCTGGCCTTCTTCCGCGCCTGGACGCCCATGCGGCGCGCCGGGTGGGTGGAAGTGCTGGTCATGGTGCCGTTTATGACCCCGCCGTTCGCCGCGGCGATGGCGTGGATGGACTTCACCCGCCTGCGCGGCGTGGCGGACATGCTGTTGGGGCCCACGCTTGGCGACGCCGTCCGGTCCGCCATCAACTCAGTGTGGGGTATGGGCTTCATCATGGCCGCCGAGCTGTTCCCGTTCCTCTACCTGATCCTGCGCAACGCGTTCGCGTCGATCCCGGCCTCGCAGCTGGAGATGGCGCAGGTGGCGGGTGCGAACCGGTGGCAGCAGTTCAGCCGCGTGGTCGTGCCAGCGGTGGTCGGGCCGTACTCGCTCGGCGCGCTGATCGTCTCCATCAAGGCCGCCGGCGAGTTCGGCACCCCGGTCACCCTCGGCAACGCGATCGGCTACGAGGTGCTCGTTTCCTCGATCTACCAGGACGTGACCATCGACCCGCTGAACTTCTCCAAGGCGGCGGCGTCCTCCAGCGTGCTGTTCACGCTCGGTGTGATGGCGTGGGCCATCCAGCAGTGGGCGGGCAGGGGAGTGCTCGCCACGGGCGGCAGGGTGTCTCGCGCGGTCAACCTTCGGCCGTCGAGAAGCATGATGGCTCTTGCCTGGCTGTACACCGCGGTGGTGTTCACGCTGAGCGTGTTCATCCCGTACATCTCCATCATCCTGGCGGCGATGACTATCCTGCGCTCCAAGCCGCCGACACTGGACAACCTCACGTTCGACTACTTCCACATCGTGCTGACCATGCCGTCCGGGCAGGAGGCGCTGACCCGCTCCATCGTGCTCGGCGCCATCGGCGCGACAACCGCGGTGATCCTGGCGCTGGCGGTGACGGTGTTCACGATGCGCAGCCGCCGCTGGCCCGCGCGCGTCTCCGACTTTTTGGCCGTGGCGCCGGACACCGTGCCCGGCATTGTGCTGGCGATCGGCTTCATCCTCCTGTGGAACTCGCCGAAGCTGCCGTTTACCCCGTACGGTTCGCAGTTGATCCTGGTTATGGCGTTTACGGTGCTGTTTGTGCCGATGGCGGTGCAAAACATCAAAACGTCCGCCGCCGCGATGTCGCCGACGCTGTCGGAGGCCTCCGCCGTCGCCGGCGCGACGTCCTGGCAGACGTTTACCCGCGTCACGCTGCCGATGCTCGCGCCCGGCATTTTCGCCGGCTGGCTGCTCGCGTTTTTCGTGGGCATCCGCGAGCTGGTCATGTCCTCGCTGATCCGCCCGACGCGCATCAACCTGCTCGCGCCGTGGATCATGAACCAGTTCGAGCAGGGCCACCGCGCTGAAGCCATGGCGATGACGCTGATCGGCGTCGGCACATCCACCGCAGTGCTCGTGCTGATCCGCTGGTGGCAGGGCAGAAGTAGCGCACACGTTCGGTAAATCCGCGCTGCGTGTCGGCGGGATTCGTAGGGTTGAAGCTGTCGTTTCCCCAGGAGGTCCCGCATGACAGATTCCCACCCGAGTATTTTCTCGTTCACCACCGACATCCCCGGCACCGAGGTTGAGGTCACCGTGTCGGTGAAGTCGATTTACGAGGACGAACCGTCTCCCCAGCAAATTGATTTTGCCCGCAAGATGACGGCCGAGCTGTCGGCCGCTGTGTCCGAGTACACGCCAGTGCAGCCGTGGCGTACCGAGTCTTTGGATGCCTACGTCGTGCTGGCCAACACCCACCAACTGCTGGATTTGGGGCGCGATTCCGTTGACACCACCCCTTCACAGGCGCGCCGCTACTTCGCGGAAGCCGCCGACAACCTAGAGATTCTCAAAGAATGGGACCCACGCTTCACCACCGCGTACTACCAGGCCAGGAAGTGCGAACAGGCGGCCGGCAACTTCCTCATGGGTGAGCTCGAGGAGTTCCACGATTGCTTAGAGACGTGGATGCCAACGCGTCTGGGAGGCGACAGTCCCACAGAGCGAGTCGTGGTGGTGGACGATTTGCAGACGCAGGAAAGCTTCGCCGCCACGCTCACCCCGGACCACGAGGCGGTGAGCGTGAACATGCTGGACGCGGACGAGGTGGACGACTACTTCGCGGTGGGCCGCACCGTTTACCCGGTGCCGATGTTCCCGGACGGGACGGTTATATCGCGGCTTGCTACCTCGGTCTACGTCGACGACATGCGCATCACCTACCTTGTGCACACCGAAGATGAGGCGTTTCCGTTGCTGAAGGAGCTCGGTGAGACCGCTGAAGAATTCTGTAGCCTCACCTGCGGTTACACACCGGTGGAGTACTACACCGAACTCGCCTACGCGAAGCAGCTGGACAACCTGGTGTATTCCCCGCGCTTCGACGAGGACGGGGTGTACCGCCGCAACCTGCTGGACATGTACGCGTACTCGTTGTCGGTGATGAGCAACTTTGACGAGGTGTATGAAGTGCCCCGCGACTTGGCCCGCAGCGCGGCGAAGCTCAACGAGGAGATGCGTGTCGACGCAGCAGTCGAGCTGGCCCGCACCATTGGGCACTGGCTGCCACGCGACATCTCGGAGCTCATCCCGCGCGGCTGGACCGACGCCAGCAACCAGGAATTCTCGCTTGCACTTGAAGATGGGCTGAACCTGCTCCCGGGCCGCCGATTCGTGGCGGTGTTCGACCACCAGTCGCCAGAAGAGTACGGGGAGACGTGCTTGCCGAACCGGGAGCAGCTATACCCGTTTGTGTACGGGCATGTGGCGGAGGCGGACATCTTCGACCTGCGTCACGCCCAGATTTTCCTGGGCGACGTGTAGCCCGCGGATATCCTGGCACCATGCCTAACCACGCAGCCGACCCCGTCCTCGTTGTCGCCGACATCCACCTCGGCCGCAAGCAACACGGCGACAAGAAGACCGGCCCCGGCATCGACTGGGCGCTGGGCACCCTGCAACGCGGCGCGGAGGCGGGCGCTCGGCACCTGGTCATGCTGGGCGACGTCATCGACCGCAAGCGGTTCGCGGACGCGACATACGGCGAGGTCACCCGGTTTTTCGCCCGCGGGCTCGAGCTGTTCGACACCGTCGTGTTCATCGCGGGCAACCACGACGTGCACCACGATCTCACAGAAACCATCCCGGACGGCGTGATCGTCGCAAGGCAAGAGCCCCAGACCATCCGGGCGGGTGGGTGGGCGCTGCACACCGCTGCGGTGGAGGTGGACCGGGATCCGCGAGAGCTCGTCGCAAAGTTCCCGGCGCCGGTTGAAGAGGCGCCGAACCTGGGGCTTTTGCACACCTCGGTGACCGGCGAGTTCTCCAACAACCCGTGCCTGCCGTGCACCCGCGACGAGCTCGCCGCGTTGGGGTACGGCGCGTGGCTGCTCGGGCATGTGCACCAGCGCATCACGCTTTTCGACGCCCCGTTCGCCGGCTGGGTCGGCATGGGCCGGGCCTACCTCGCCACCGCGGACGGCACCGAGGTGCAGGTCACGGACCTCTAGATGTCGTAGGCGCCGCGCTCCGCTGCGACCTCGCGCGCGGACGGCGTTTCGTGCGTCAGCGAGATGAAGTTGCGCAGGATCCGGTCCATTTGGCGGGCCTCCACAAGGAAGGCGTCGTGGCCGACCGGCGAGGACAGCTTCGCCATGGCGAGCAGGTTGCCCAGGTTGCGGGAGAGGTGTTCCTGCTGGTGGTAGGGGTACAAGATGTCGGTGTCCACGCCCACGATCATGGTCGGCACGGTCGACGAGGCCAGCGCTTTGTTCAGCCCGCCGCGGTCGCGTCCCACGTCGTGGCGGTTGAGGGCTTCGGTGAGGGTGACGTAACTGGCGGCGTCGAAACGCTTGGTGAGCTTCGTGCCCTGGTGTTCCAAGTAGGACTGCACGGCGAAGCGCTCGCCGTCCGCGCGGTAAGGCCCGAGCGGGTTTTCGTCGGGTTGGGCGAAGGTGCCGAAGCGCTCGTCGATCTCCAGCTCGCCGCGGTAGGTCAGGTGCGCGATGCGGCGCGCGGCGGCCAGGCCGGCGTCTGGGGCGCAGCCGGTGCCGTGGTAGTCGCCGCCGTGCCAATCCGGGTCATGGGTGATCGAGGTGATCTGCGCGGACTGGATGCCAATCTGCCAGGCGCTGGCCCGGGCGGACACCGCGAGCACCAGCGCGTAGTCCACGGCCTCGGGGTAGAGCAGGGTCCACTCCAGGGTGCGCGCGCCGCCCATAGAGCCGCCGATGATCGCGTGGACCCGGCCGATGCCCAGCGCCTCCAGGAACGCGCGCTCGGCGTGCACCATGTCTCGCATGTTGATCGCCGGGAAGCGCGAGCCCCACACGCCGCCGTCCGGGTGTTCGCTTGCCGGCCCGGTGGAGCCGTAGCAGGACCCAAGCGCGTTCGTGCAGATCACGCACCACGCGTCGGTGTCCAGCGCCTTGCCGGGGCCGATGGCCTCGCACCACCAGTCGGCGGCGTCGGTGTCGCCGGTTAAGGCATGCTCCACCAGCAGGATGTTGTTTTTGCCGCCCAGGTCGCCGCGGGGGACGCCCCACCGTCGATAGGCAATGTGCGCATCCTGGATCACCGCTCCTGCCTCGGTGTGGACGTCGCCGATGGCGACGGTGCCCAGCTCGCCTTCCGCAGCCAGCATTTACACCGCCGCGAAGCCGCGCTCGAGGTCCGCGATGATGTCCTCGACGTCCTCGATGCCCACGGACAGGCGCACCGTGGCCTGGGTGATGCCGGCGCGCGCGAGACCCTCGGCGTCGGACTGCGAGTGCGTCGTGGACGCCGGGTGAACCACAAGCGAGCGCACGTCGCCGATGTTAGCCAGATTGGAGTGCAGCTTCAGCGCGTCGATGAACTTCCAGGCCGCGGTCTTGTCGTCCTGGTCACCCGCGATGTCGAAGGACAGCACCGAACCGGTGTACTTCAGCCCCAGCTTCTCCTGCGTGGCCTTGTACGGCGAGCCCTCCAGGCCCGCGTAGTTGACCTTGGCTACCTTGTCGTGGGCGGCGAGGAACTCGGCGACCTTCTTTGCGTTCGCATTATGCTTTTCGACGCGCAACGCCAACGTATCGATACCCTGCAGCGCCACCCAGGCATTGAACGGGGAAATGGCGGCACCCGTGTCGCGCAGCAGGCCGGCGCGGGCGCGCAGCGCAAACGCCGGGGCGCCCAGGTCCGCGTACTTCAGACCGTGGTACGCCGGGTCCGGGGTGGTAAACAGCGGGAAGACCGGTTCGCCGTCGCGCTCGACGGTCCAGTCGAACGAGCCGCCGTCCACAATCGCGCCGCCGATGGCCGCGCCGTTGCCGGTGTAGAACTTCGTGGTGGAAAGGACCACGATGTCCGCGCCCAGCTCCAGCGGGCGGACCAGGGCTGCGGTGGCCATGGTGTTGTCCACAATCAGCGGGACCTGGTTGTTGTGGGCCACCTCGGAAATGGCCGGGATGTCCAGCACGTCCGCGATCGGGTTGCCGAAGGTTTCGCCGTAGAACGCCTTCGTGTTCGGCTGAACGGCGGCCTGCCAGCTTGCCGGATCGTCCGGGTTTTCCACGAAGGTGAAGTCGATGCCCAGCTTCGGCAGAGTGTGCTGGAACAACGTCTCCGTGCCGCCGTAGAGGCGCGGGGAGGTGACCACGTGGTCGCCGGCCTGGGCGAGGGTGAGGATCGCGGCGGTTTCCGCGGCCATGCCGGACGCGAACGCGGTGGCTGCCACGCCGCCCTCCAGGGAAGCGAGGCGGTCCTCCAGCGCGGACTGCGTCGGGTTGGTCAGGCGGGTGTAAATCGGACCCGCATCCGAGAGGTTGAAGCGGTTCTCAGCGTGCTGGGCGTCGTCGAAGACGTAGCTGGTGGTCATGTAGATCGGCTGGTTGCGCGCGCCGTAATCTTGGTCCACCTGCTGGCCGGCGTGGATGGAGCGGGTGCCGAACGACCATTCGCTGGCGTTCGAATTGTCGTACTTCTGCTTCGAGTTCGTCATGGGGTGCAATGTAGTCCGCTTTGTCTGCTATTGCGTACCAAGCGGTCTATATGGGGTGTGGGCTGTGCATTTGTCTGAATATAAATCTGTGAGGGAACCGCGCCGGGTTTTCGTGCGTCCAAGAGGCGTGGGGATGGACCGAGAAGACACACATGAACTGGGGCGTTGGGAAGAACGGAAAGGGCAGTTGAGGGCGGAGCTCGTCGATACGCGAAAGCTTACGCACGGCACCTTTCCGGATGGGGAGTTTGTGGAGCTGGAACCGGCCGTGTGGTTTCCGGCCGCGACGTGGGGCGAGTTGAAGTACCACGAACGGCAGTGGCTGCGCGTGGAAGCCGCCGCGATGGTGAGCAACGCCGCCGTGCTGGTGGGGCGCTCAGCGGCGCGGAAGCTGGGGATGTGGGTGATTTCACGCGGGGAGGAACCGGTGGAGGTGGCGCTGCCGTCGCGGAGCGTGTCGCAAAGCCGGGCCCAGAGCGGGCGCTACGCGTTCCGGTTTTCCAAACTTCGGCGCGACGAGCAGGTGGTCTACGAGGGGCACTGTCTTTCCACGCCGATCCGCACGTTCATCGACATCGCCCGCTACCACGGGTTTATCGAAGGGCTCATCGCCGCCGACTACCTCCTGCGGCGCGGCATTGAACGCGACGCGATTGAAAAAGAGATCCGCAAGATGGGGCGGGCCAAGGGGATCGGTGTGGCCCGGAGGTGTTTGGAGCACGCGATCCCGAACTCCGATTCAGCGTACGAGTCCCTGGCCAGGGGCTTGTTGATCGAGGCCGGGATCGGGCCGGTGGTCGCCCAAGCCCAGATCGAGCGCTACTTCGCCGACCTTTTGGTTCAGGGATGGCTGATCATCGAGATCGACGGCGAAATCAAATACGAGCGCGACGACGCCGGCGAGGTGTGGAAGAAAGAATTCAGCCGGCAGAAACGGATCGGCAACAAGGGCTACGTCATCCTGCGGTTCGATTCCAAGCTCCTGCGGGAACAACCCCACGTGTTCATCGCGGAAGTTCGGGCTGCGCTGGCCGGCACCGAGGTGCTGGCGGCGCGGATGGGCTAGATGCTTACTGCAGGATGCTTACCGGTTTCTAGATGCTTACTCCCAAACGCTTACTTCTCGACGAACCTCCGGCAGATTCTTGCGCGTTACTCGAGAAGTAAGCGTCCTCGGGTAAGCATCTAGCCGGGGTGAGCATCCTCGGGTAAGCATCCTGGGCGGGATAGCCGCGCGGGCGAACTACAGCGCAACAAAAACGGCCGGAGCGGGGCGCGAAACCCCGACACCGGCCGATCTCAGATCAGCGAGTTACTTCTCCAGTGCGTCGATGATCTTGTTGAAGGTTGCGGACGGGCGCATGACCGCCGAGGTCTTCTCCTCGTCCGGCCAGTAGTAGCCGCCGAGGTCGGCAGCGTTGCCCTGGGCGTCGAGAAGCTCGCGATCGATGGTATCGGCGTTGTCGCGCAGGTCCTTCGCGATCGGGCCGAAGACCTCGGCCAGCTCGGTGTCGTCGGACTGGGCTGCCAGTGCCTCTGCCCAGAACAGGGAGAGCCAGAAGTGGGAGCCGCGGTCGTCGATCTCGTTCACCTTGCGGGACGGGGACTTGCCTTCGTCGAGAAGCTTCTCGGTGGCCTTGTCCAGCGCGGCGGCCAGGACGCCGGCGCGCTCGTTGCCGTTCGTGTTCTTCTCGTGGCGGAAGGACTCGGCCAGCGCGAGGTACTCGCCGAGGGAGTCCCAACGCAGGTGGTTTTCCGCCTCAACCTGCTGGACGTGCTTCGGGGCGGAGCCGCCGGCACCGGTCTCGAACAGGCCGCCGCCAGCCATCAGCGGGACCACGGAGAGCATCTTCGCGGAGGTGCCCAGCTCGAGGATCGGGAACAGGTCCGTGTTGTAGTCGCGCAGCACGTTGCCGGTCACGGAGATGGTGTCCTCGCCGCGGCGGATGCGCTCCACGGAGGTCTTGGTGGCCTCGACCGGGGAAGCGATGGAGATGTCCAGGCCCTCGGTGTCGTGATCCTTCAGGTACTTCTGAACCAGCTCGATCAGGTTGCGGTCGTGGGCGCGCTCCTCATCCAGCCAGAAGATGGTCTTCATGCCGGACAGGCGTGCGCGGTTGACGGCCAGCTTGACCCAGTCCTGGATCGGGGCGTCCTTGGTCTGGCATGCGCGCCAGATGTCGCCGGCCTCGACGTCGTGCTCGATCAGCACGTCGCCGGCAGCGTTGACAACCTGGACCTTGCCGTCGGCCGGGATCTTGAAAGTCTTGTCGTGGGAGCCGTACTCCTCGGCCTTCTTGGCCATCAGGCCGACGTTCGGGACGGTGCCCATGGTGGTCGGGTCGTAGGCGCCGTTTGCGCGGCAGTCGTCGATAACCGTCTGGTACACACCGGCGTAGGAGGAGTCCGGGATAACGGCCAGGGTGTCCTGCTCCTGGTCGTCGGCGTTCCACATGTGGCCGGAGGTGCGGATCATCGCCGGCATGGAGGCGTCGATGATCACGTCCGACGGCACGTGGAGGTTGGTGATGCCCTTGGCGGAGTTCACCTGCGCCAGCGCCGGGCCGTCCTGCAGGGCCTTGTCGAAGGCGGCGCGGATCTCCTCGCCGTTCTCCAGCTCGGACAGGCCCTCGTAGATAGCGCCAAGGCCGTTCTCGCCGTCCAGGCCCGCGGCGAGGAGCTGCTCGCCGTACTTGTCGTAGACGTCCTTGAAGAAGGCGCGCACGACGTGGCCGAAGATGATCGGGTCGGAGACCTTCATCATGGTGGCCTTCAGGTGCGCGGAGAAGAGTACGCCCTCGTCCTTGGCGCGCTTCACGGCGTCCAGCAGGAAGGCGTCGAGAGCCTTAGCGGACATGTAAGTGCCGTCGATGACCTCGCCCTTCTCAACCTTGAGGCCGTCCTTCAAAACCTCTTCGCCGCCGTCGGCCTTGACCAGCTTGATGGTCAGGGTGTCGGCGTCCGGCATGATGACGGACTTCTCGTTGTGGCGGAAGTCGCCGGCGTCCATGGTCGCGACGTTGGTCTTCGAGTCGGAGGACCACTCGCCCATGGAGTGCGGGTGCTTCTTGGTGAAGTTCTTCACGGCCTCCGGGGCGCGGCGGTCGGAGTTGCCCTCGCGCAGCACCGGGTTCACAGCGGAGCCCTTGACTGCGTCGTACTTGTCCTGCGCGTCCTCGTAGTCCGGGATGTCAAAGCCTGCGGCCTGCAGCTCCGCGATGGCCTTCTTCAGCTGCACCAGGGAAGCGGAGATGTTCGGCAGCTTGATGATGTTGGCTTCCGGCGTCTTGGCCAGCTCACCGAGCTGCGCCAGCGCGTCGTCGACCTTCTTGTCGCCGAGGCGGTCCGGGAATTGCGCGAGGATGCGGCCGGCCAGCGAGATGTCGGCGGTGTCCACGTCGATGCCGGCGCGGGAAGCGAAAGCCTCCACGATCGGCTTGAGGGAGTACGTCGCCAGCAGCGGCGCTTCGTCGGTGCGGGTCCAAATGATCTTCGCCATAATGCTCCTTTGTTTTAACGTGTCTGACTTCAGCCAACCAGACTACTAGGGTCATCACACATGAGTCTCACAATCGCGTCGGTCAACGTCAACGGCATCCGCGCCGCCACCAAAATCCGCAACGAGGACAACCCGGGCATGCTGGCCTGGCTCACCGAAACCTCGGCGGATGTGGTGCTTATGCAGGAGGTTCGCGCCACCGTCGACCAGGCGCGCGCGGCGTTGGCGCCCGCGCTCGAGGACGGGTGGCACCTCGCCGTCGCCCC
Organism: Corynebacterium faecium; assembly: GCF_027257105.1. Taxonomy (NCBI): domain Bacteria; kingdom Bacillati; phylum Actinomycetota; class Actinomycetes; order Mycobacteriales; family Corynebacteriaceae; genus Corynebacterium; species Corynebacterium faecium. The sequence continues at coordinate 161,207 of NZ_JAPYJX010000001.1, read as the reverse complement.
CGCGGAGACCCCCGGTGCGAAGGGGCGCGCGGGTGTGGGCATCCTGTCTCGCACTCCGCTTAACGACGTCACCTTCGGCATCCCCAGTTTCGAAGATGCGGGACGTTTTATCGCTGCCACACTTTCCGACGGCACCCGCGTCGGCTCGTTGTACCTGCCGTCGGGTTCTGCCGACACTCCGAAGCAGGACGAGAAGTACCGCTTCCTCGACGAGTTCGAGCCGCTGCTGGAGCAGTGGGCGGGCGAGTATCCGGACATGGTCATCGGCGGCGATTGGAACATCTGCCACCGCCGCGAGGACCTGAAGAATTGGAAGACCAACCGGAAGAAGTCGGGCTTTCTGCCGCACGAGCGCGCGTTCATGGACGCGGTGTTCGGCTGCTTCCCGGACGAGGAGGCCCAGGACTTAGACGTCAAGGCAGATGCTGCGTGGGCGGGGGCTGTGGAGTACGTGTCCGAGGGCCGTCGAGAAGCAAATTGCTCCCCGAAGTGGTTCGACGTGGCGCGCAGGCTGCACCCGGATGACGCGCCGTACACCTGGTGGACGTTCCGCGGGCAAGCCTTCAACAACGACGCGGGGTGGCGTATCGACGTGCAGGCCGCGACCGCGAACATGCTCGAGCGTGCCGAGCGGACCTGGGTGGACAAGGCGCCGACGGTGGAGCAGCGGTGGTCCGACCACTCGCCACTTTTGGTTGATTACCGCTAAATGCTGAACACCGTTCAAGAACGGGCTACACTGGCACCTACTTGTGACGTGAACCACCAAGAACGGAGTCCAGTAATGACTGACATCCTTGACATCGCACGCGAAAAGGCCCTGGAAAACGGCGAGGGCCTGAACCAGGAGGAGCTCGTCCAGATCCTCAACATCGAGGACGAGCGCCTGCCCGAGCTGCTCGACCTGGCGCACCAGGTGCGCATCAAGCACTGCGGCGTGGACGTCTCGCTCGAGGGCATCATTTCCCTGAAGACGGGCGGCTGCCCCGAGGACTGCCACTTCTGCTCCCAGTCCGGCCTGTTCGAATCCCCGGTGCGCGCCGTGACCCTGGACATCAACGAGCTGGTCGAGGCCGCCAAGCAGTCCGAGAAGATGGGAGCTTCCGAGTTCTGCATCGTCGCCGCCGTGAAGGGCCCGACCCAGCAGCTGCTCGACCAGGTCGCCGAGGCCGTTACCGCCATCCAGGACGAGGTGGACATCTCGATTTCCGCCTCTCTGGGCATCCTCACCCGAGACCAGGCCCGCCAGCTGGCCAAGATGGGCGTGTCCCGCTACAACCACAACTTCGAAACCGCGGAGTCCTTCTTCCCCAACGTGGTGACCACCCACACATGGCAGGAGCGCAAGGACACCCTGGAAAACGTGCTGGCCGAGGGCATGGAGACCTGCTGCGGCGGCATCATCGGCCTGGGCGAGACCATCGAGCAGCGCGCCGAGTTCGCAGTGCAGCTCGCGGAGATCCAGCCGCACGAGGTGCCGATGAACTTCCTCGACCCGCGCCCGGGCACCCCGTTCGCCGACCGACCGCTGGTCCCGCAGGGCGAGGCGCTGCGCGCCGTCGCAGCGTTCCGCCTGGCCATGCCGTCCACCCAGTTGCGCTTCGCGGGCGGCACCGAGCTCGCGCTTGGCGACGACGGCACCGAAGCCGGCCTCATGGGCGGCGCCAACGCGATCATCGGCGGCAACTACCTGACCACCTTCGGCCGCCCGATGGAGAAGGACCGCGACGCCGTGGACCGCGTGATGGAAGGCGCGACGCCGGGCGTGAACCTGGGCATCACCCCAGTGGGCGAGAAGGTCAACTCCGGCCACGGCGTTCTCTACGACACCATCAAGTCGCTGTAATCTTTCGCCAGGTTCCGCTAGGTTTTTCCGCGCATGAAGATTCCCGACAACACCGATCTCGCCGATGCCGTTTTGTCCGGCGAGATCGCCTGGCCGCTCGACCCGGCCCGCCCCTACGATGCCCCGCGCATCTGCCCGCTGTGCCAACGCCGCATGGTGGTGAAAATTTCGCCGATGGCGTGGGAGGCGGCCTGCTCTCGCCACGGGCTGCTGCGCTCCGAGTGGGTGGAGCGGTAAGGGGCGGTTTCGGGCCCCGGTGGCGGCCTAGATGCTTACTTCAGGATGCTTACCGGGCCCAGATGCTTACCCCAGGATGCTTACTTCTCGAGTGTGGTCGGCGGTTGTGGAGCGCGCCACTCGAGAAGTAAGCATCCTTGAGTAAGCATCCTCGGAATGGGGGCCGGAGGTAGGGCCGGAATGGGGCCGGGAGCGGCGTCTGAATGGTGGGGCCGGAATGGGGCCGGGCCGGAGAGCGGCAGCGACCATTGCCGTCAGCGCCAGCCGCGGGCCGCGACGACGAAGCCCTCGGCCAACGTTTCGCCGGTGCGGGTGAGATGGTCGTCGTGGCGCAGCAGCTCCGCTTCGACCGTGGCACCATCGTGGCCGCCGTTTGTCGCCCACTGGCCGGCCACCTCCGGGGAGCACTCCGGGTGAAACTGCACTGAGACGATCGACCCCAGCCGCATGGCCTGAATCGGGCAGCGCTCGCTTGATGCCAGCAGCGTCGCGCCGGGAGGGAGCGTGACTACCGCGTCGTGGTGGGATTGCTCGACCACCAGGGATGGACCGAGTGGGCCGAGCAGGGGATCGTCCACGCCGGCGTCGGTCAACGTCACCGGGGTGGCGCCTTCCTCGTTTTGCGTAGCTAGGCCGACGGAAACTTCGCCGCCGAAACAGTCGGCGATGATCTGGTGTCCCAAACAAATCCCGAGGACGGGCGTGCCCGATTCGAAGGCGCTGCGGAGCAACTCGTGCACTGCCGGCAGCCAGGGCGAGGCGTGCGTGTCCAACGCATCTGCGCGTCCGCCGAGGAGGATGAGGGGGTCACCGGAGGCGTCGATAGGCAATGGCTCCCTGAGATCGACGGTGCGCAGGGTCGCGCCGGCGCGCTCGAGCCACGGGCCGAGGCGTTGCAGCGGCGCGAAGGAATCGGGCTGCAAGACGGTGATGCGCATGGCTAGAGGTCGAAGGATGCTGCGCGGAGAATGTCCGGCGTAATGGGGACCTTGCCTTTTCCTTCCTTATCGCGCTTCACGATGAGCTTGGCCGCGGCGATCTGGCTCCGGGAAAACTCCGGCTTCGGAGGTTGAATTTCTCTAGCTTTGGATCGGGCTGTCATCGCTGCTCCTCAAAAGGCGTGTTGGGATTTCGGAACACGGCGGTCAAGATCGCGTCGATTACCTCGTGCTGGTCGGCAGGGATTTCCGACTGTCTGTCGATGGAATCGAGAATAGCAATCCCCGCCTCAACTTCACGCTCGCTCGAGGCGTTGCACATGTCAGTCGCCCAGCGAAGCATCGTGTGCCACTCCTTAACGCGGTCCAGCTTTTGCGAGTTATCGAGTGTCTGCGAAACCCCGAGCCAAGCAATGCAAGCAGCTCCAAGAGGCCCGATGATGCGAGACGCGAAGTCGAGCACCATCCAGGCTTCTTCGGCCGAACGTGTCGCATTACTGACAGCAAATCCGAGAGAAACAGCAACTGCGAGCGCTGTAAGCAACCAAGGTCTGTCTGATTTTGTAAGAGCCAACGTGTACTCCTTCTGTGGACGGCTTTAAAGAGTTAGACGCGCCCGCACCGCCCCCGGTTCCCTCCCCGCACCGGCCCACTACTATGAACTCCATGCAACGTGTGCTTTCCGGAATCCAGCCCACCGCCGACTCCTACCACCTGGGTAACTACCTCGGTGCCCTGAAGCAGTGGATCGACCTGCAGGACGGCTACGACGCCTTCTACTTCATCCCGGACTTGCACGCCATCACCGTGGACCAGGACCCCGAGGAGCTGCGCCACCGCACCCTCGCCGGCTGCGCCCAGCTGATCGCGCTCGGCATCGACCCGGAGCGCTCCACCTTGTTCGTGCAGTCGCACGTGCCCGAGCACGCCGAGCTGACCTGGGTGCTGCAGTGCCTGACCGGCTTCGGCGAGGCCAGCCGTATGACGCAGTTCAAGGACAAGTCCGCCAAGCAGGGCCAGGACCGCACCTCCGTGGGGCTGTTCACCTACCCGGTGCTTATGGCCGCGGATATCCTCCTGTACTCCCCGCAGCTTGTGCCGGTGGGCGAGGACCAGCGCCAGCACCTGGAGCTGACCCGCAACCTGGCGGAGCGCTTCAACTCCCGCTACGGCAAGACCTTCACCGTGCCGGAGGGCATGATCGTTGAGGGTGCGGCGAAGATCTACGACCTGCAGGATCCCACCTCGAAGATGTCCAAGTCGGGTGCGAACCCGAAGGGCATTGTCAACCTGCTCGACGAGCCGAAGACGTCCGCAAAGCGCATCCGCTCCGCCGTCACCGACAACGACGGCGTGATCGCCTACGACAAGGAAAACAAGCCCGGCGTGTCCAACCTGCTGGTCATCCAGTCGGCGCTGACGGGCAAGCCTATCGACGACATCGTCGCCGGCTACGAGGGACAGGGCTACGGCGCGCTCAAGGTCGACACCGCAGAAGCACTCGAAGCGTTCACCACGCCGCTTCGCGCCCGTTACGACGAGCTGATGTCCGACCGCGGCGAGCTCGAAGCCATCCTGGCCCGCGGTGCCGAACGCGCCCGTGAGATTGCGGCCCCGCTGCTGGCGGATGTTTACGAGAAGGTCGGCTTCCTCGCCCCGAAGCGCTAGGGGCTCGCGGCGGGGCCGGGGTCCGCTTCCGGCGTAGCCTCAGCGCTTCGCTCGTGCGGCCCGCAGGCCGTTCAAGATGACGATGACTTCAGCGACCTCGTGAACCAACACGACCGCAGCCAGGCCCAGCACGCCGCTGATCGCAAGCGGCATCAACACGATGATGATGGCCAGAGACAGCACGATGTTCTGGTTGATGATCCTGCTGCCTCGGCGGGCGTGCTGCAGCGCTTGCGGGATCAGTCGGAGGTCGTGGCCGGTGAAGGCGACGTCAGCGGAATCGATCGCGGCGTCAGAGCCGGTCGCTCCCATTGCTATGCCCACCGTCGCGCCCGCCAGTGCCGGCGCGTCGTTGATGCCGTCGCCGATCATCGCCGTCGGTGTCTTGGAGGAAAATTCGGCGACGATGCTTGCCTTGTCCTCAGGGCGCAGCTCGGCGCGCACGTCGTCGATTCCGGCGATTTCAGCCAGCGCCCGGGCGGTGCGAGTGTTGTCGCCGGTGAGCATGCTCACTTCCACATCGTTGGCGCGCAGGGTCTGCACGGCTTCGGGAACCTCGGGACGCAGCTCGTCGCGGACACCGATCGCTCCGGCGAGAGCGTCATCGACGGTGACTAGGACGCAGGTCTGGCCTTCGGACTCCATGCGCTCAACGTCTGCCTTCAGTGGCCCGGCGTCGATCCACCGGGGGCTGCCGACCAGCACCCGTCGGCCTTCGACGGTGCCGCTGATGCCGTGCCCGGTTTCCTCGCTGATGTCCTGGGCGGCGGGCGCTTCGGGCCCCGCTGCCGCGATCGCCGCGGCGAGGGGGTGCGTCGATTGCTGCTCAACTGCCGCCGCGAAAGTAAGCACCTGCGCCCGATCGAACCCGTCTGCCGGGACCACGCCGGTAACCTCGGGCTGGTTGCGGGTGAGGGTTCCGGTCTTGTCCACCGCCAGGTGACGGATGCCGCCGAGCCGCTCGAACGCCGCGCCAGACTTGATGACCACGCCGAACTGGCTGGCCGCGCCGATCGCGGCCACGACCGTCAGCGGCACGGAGATTGCCAGCGCGCACGGCGACGCTGCGACCAGAACCACCAACGCACGGGTGATCCACGTCTCGGGGTCGCCCAGCAGCGAGCCGATCACGCCGACTAGCACCGCCAGGATCATCACCCCGGGCACTAGGGGTTGGGCAATCCGGTCGGCGATCCGGGCGCGGTCGCCCTTTTCCGCCTGCGCCTGCTCGACCAGGTCCACGAGTGTGGTCAGCGAGTTGTCCGTTCCAGCTGCGGTCGTCTGGACTTCCAGCACACCGGCGGAGTTGATCGCTCCCGCGGGCACCTCGTCGCCGGGCGCAACCTCCTCCGGAATGGATTCTCCGGTGATCGCTGAGGTGTCAAGGCTGGAGCGCCCAGACCGAATGATGCCGTCCGTGGCGATCCGCTCTCCGGGGCGCACGAGCATAAGCTCGCCAGTCACGAGGTCCTTCGCTGCGACCTCGACCGACGTGCCGTCGCGCAGCACCGTCGCGGTCTGCGGTACCAACTTCAACAGTGCCCGCAGCCCGCCCTGCGCCCGGTCCATCGCCTTGTCTTCCAGCGCCTCGGCGATCGAGTACAGGAACGCTAGCGCCGCGGCCTCTCCGACGTAACCGAGGATTACCGCGCCGACCGCGCTGATTGTCATCAGCAAACCAATGCCGAGCTTGCGCTTCGTGACAAGGTTCCGGATCGCGCCGGGCGCGAACGTATACGCCCCGAGCAGCAGGCCGACCCAGAACAGTACTGTCGCGGGTGTCGCTAGCCCGGACCAGCCCAGCGCCAGGCCTATGCAGAGGGCTACGCCGGAGAAGATCGGCAGCAGCAACTCGGGGTCCTTCCACCATGGCCGATCGAGCTCTTCGATCTCCGTGGCGGGGTCGTGTTCGCATCCACACGCCGAGCTCATGCGTCCTCTCCCTTCTCGCCGCAGCCGGGCACCGAGCACTCAGGGTCGATGCACGGGGCGTTTTCGTCGACAGCCAACGTCGCGTTCACCAGCGCGTTGAGCGCTGCCGCGAGGTGCGGATCGGCGATTTCGTAGCGTGTCTTGCGGCCCTCCGGCTCGGCAACGACGATGCCGCAGTCACGCAGGCAGGTCAGGTGGTTCGAGACGTTTGAGCGGGTCAGGCCCAGGTCGCGCGAGAGTACGGCCGGGTAGCTCGGGCCATCGAGTAGTGTCATCAGGATTCTGGAACGCGTCGGATCCGCCATGGCCCGGCCGAGCCGGTTCATAACGTCGAGGCGCGAAGCAATAGTCAGCATGAGCTGAACTATACAGCATGTGCTGAACTGACGAAAGGTGCGAAGGGCCTGCCGACGCCCCGACCCCGCGCCGCCCCGCCATCGCACAGCCTCCTCTACGATGTGTTTGGTAAATGACACATAGTTGAAGGGACGTCGATGGCTACCTCGACCGCGCCGCGCAAGGCGTACACCGACGAACACGGCATTGAGCGTGCCTCGAAGCAGCAGAAGGGCGGCTTTGAGGCGAAGGTGGAGAAGAAGTCTCCCGCCGCCGGCCACGTGCTGCGCATGAACGACCGCTTCGGGGCGCAGGGCGGCAACCAGATGGCCGCCGGCATCACCTACTTCTCGGTGCTGGCGCTGTTCCCGCTGCTGATGCTGGTCTTCGCGGGACTCGGCTTCTTCCTCAACGCCCGCCCAGATCTGATGGACGACATCCAAAACCAGATCGCCAACTCCCTGGACGGGGATCTGGGCGACATGGTCAACGAGCTGGTCGAGACCGCCATCGACCAGCGCGGCGCCGTGGCCGGCATCGGCCTGCTCACCACCCTGTGGTCCGGCCTGGGGTGGATGAACAACCTGCGCGTCGGCGTGTCCGCGATGTGGAAGGTGGACGCAAATGAGGGCGGCAACTTCGTGACCAAGAAGCTCGCGGACCTGGTCGGCCTGATCGTGCTGATCGTGCTGTTCCTGGTCGCCGCGGCGGTGACCGCGGTGGGCCTGTCCAGCTGGACCAGCACCGCCATGGACCGCCTGGGCATCGGCGATTTCCCGGGCTCCCGCGCGGTGGTGTGGGTTGTCGGCTTCCTGGTCAGCGTCTTGGCCAGCTTCCTGGTCATGCTGTGGGTGAACATGTACATGCCGCGCACGAAGGTCCCGGCGAAGTCCGGTCTGAAGGGCGCGCTGCTCGGCGCGGTCATCTTCGCCATCCTGCAGCAGTTCGCCGGCCTGGTCATTTCCTCGGCCACCGGCAACCCGGCGGGTGCGATCTTCGGCCCGATCATCACCCTGATGGTCATGCTGTACCTGATTTGGCGCGTGGTGCTCTACGTCGCGGCGTGGACTGCCACCACCGACGAGTCGCTCGCGATGGCGCCGGCGGAGGTGCCGGAGCCGGCCGTGATCAACGTCCGCGCGGGTGCGGTTCGCGGCAGGGACGAGTCCAACGCCTCCGGCAAGGCGCTGGGGGTCGGCGCGGCGCTGGGCGCTATCGGCGTCGGCGTGGTTTCTCTGCTGTCCCGAGACTAAACGCGGTGGCCAGCGCGGCAAGCGCGAGCACGGCCACCACAATCAGGTAGGACCACCAGCGGTTCCAGGTCGTCTCCTCCCCAGCCTGCTCAGGCGCAGCTTCGGGGGTGGGGGCGGCCATTGTCGTTTCGGGGGTCTTTTCGCTCAGGGGCTCAAGCTTTGCGACGGAGCTTCGCACCCCATACGCCTCGTGCAGAAGCATCTGCGCCTGCTCCCAGGGGCGGTGGTCGTAGGCCGACGTGTCCAGCACAACCGCCACGAGACGGCGGCCCTCGTGGTTCACGGCGCCGACGAACGTGTGGTTCGCGTCGTCGGTGTAGCCGGTCTTGCCACCGATGCCGTCCGGGTCGTTGAGGTAGAGCTGGTTGTCGTTCCACAGTTCGAACGGCGGCAGGTCGTCGAAGCCGGGGAAGGTGGTGTGCTCCGTGTCCACGATGCGGGTGAAGGTGGGGTCGGCAAACGCCGCGGTGTAGGCCAGGCCCATGTCCCAGGCGGAGGTGGACATGCCAGCGCCGTCTAGGCCGGAATACGACGTCGCGCGGGTGTCCGACATGCCGAGCTTCTTGGCCAGCGCATTGACCTTGCCCAGCGCCAGCTCGTCGCCGCCGAGGGCCTGGGCGAGCGCGTGTGCGCAGTCGTTGCCCGAGGACAGCAGCAGGCCGGTGAGCAGGTCTTCGACGGTGTAGTCGCCGCCCTCGCCGATGCCGGCGGCGGAGCCTTCCTGGCCGGCGGATTCCGCGGAGACCGGGACCTTCTGGTCCAGCGGCAGCTCGTCGATCACGGTCAGCGCGAGCAGCACCTTGATGATGGAGGCGGGCCGGTAGCGCCCGTGCGGGTCTTTCATCGCCACCACGTCGCCGGAATCTAGGTCGGCCACCAGCCAGGAGGAGGCGACCACGCCGTCGGGGACCTGGTAGCCGTCGGCTGCGGTGATGCCGCAGGGGCCGTCGAAAAGCACGGGCAGCGGGGAAGGGGAGGACGCGGCGCGCTCGGAGGTGGACACCGGCTCCGGCGGCCACGTGGCCTGCGGGCAGTTGTCGGTGTCGGGGGCGCGGCCGCGGCTGGGCGGGATCCAGTTGCCGCCCTCGTCGTAGTAGCCGACGGTCGGGCCGGCCGAGGAGGTGGCTTCGGTCGGGGTTTCGGCGTCTTGGGCGTGAGCTGCCGTCGCAAAGCAAAAGCTCAATGCTGTGGCAGCTGCGAGCGCACGCTTCATCTAGGAATCCTTCTGGTCGTAGCGGGCCGCGAGCCGCTCGATGAGCTCGTCGGTGAGGACCTCGTCGGAGAGAATGATATCCAGCATGTCGGCGTGCATCGCCTCCGTCTCGGCCGGGTCCGGCTCCTCCGCGGCCTCGTCCTCGTAGGAATCGCCGGCCAAATCCACGCCGATGCTGTCGAAGAGGCTCTCGTCTTCCGCAGCTTCCTGCGGCGTGGTGCCCACGGCCTCCGCCAGCACCTCAGCGTCGATGGCGGGGAACTGGGTAGTGAACTCGGTGAGGAAATCGTCCGCGTCGCTGACCGCCTCCGCCGGGCGCTTGCCCTTGCGGATCTCCGCCTCGATGCGCCGCTGCAGCGCCTTTTCCATCTGCCGGTGGCGCCAGGAACGCACCCGCGTCGGCTCCAGCCCGCGGGCCACGGCGCGGGACTTGTTCTCCGCCTTCTTGGCCAGGTGCGCCACCTGGGTGGCCGTCATGTTCACGGTGGTGTTCACCGGCGCGAACTCGGAGTCCGTGGAGATGCGCCAGTTGCCCCAGTAGCCGGCGAGGAACAACGCGAAGCTGACCACGGGGCCGATGACCATTCCGAGCGCCGGGTAGCCGGTGGCGTTGCCCACCAGCATGATCACCGCGCACGCTACCGCAGGGATGACGGTGGGCTGGTTGCCGCCGAACACGCTGGGTTCGCGGCCCGTGACCACGTCGCGGATCATGCCGCCGCCGGTGGCGGTGAACACGCCCATCATGATCGTGGGCAAAACCGGCAGGCCGTACTGGATGGCCTTGGAGGCGCCGGTGGCCGCCCACAGGGAGGACACCAGCGCGTCGCCGTGGGACTGCAATAGTTCCCACGCTTTGCCCTTGAAGTAGGTGAACCGGGCGATCAGCGCGCCGGTAAACGCCAGGATCAGGTACTCCGGCTGGCTCATCGCGGCGACGGTGCCCTCGTTGATCAGCACGTCGCGCAACATGCCGCCGCCGAGGGCGGAGAGCATCGCGATGAAGAAGAAGCCCACGATGTCGTAGCCGAGCTGGCGTGCCAGGGTGCCGCCGATGATGCCCATCAGTAGCACGCCGGAGACGTCCATCCAGTGATAGATGGAGCTGATGAGGGGGTCGACCTGGTCCACTGCCATAGCTGGAAATTGTAAAGGTGGCACGTTTGTCGGGCATGTTGGGATGCCCAGGGGCAACGGCGAAGCGGTTTAGAACTTGGAGAAACGCTTGATCAGCTGGTTTTCCATCTCGGTCCACGCCTCCGCTTTATCGGTGAACGGCGCGGACGGCACGTAGCCTGCGGCGCGGGTGGAGCCCAGCATGTACGCCAGGTAGTCCTGCATGCGTGGGTTGGCCAGAAGCAGGGAGTTCAGCGAATCATCGTTCGCCCAGTCCGCGGCGTCCGCGAGCAGCTCGTAAGCCTTGGACATCTGTGCGGTGTCCACCGCGTCGGTGCCCTTGTTGATGTCGGCTGCGATGCCGTTGAAGGAGTAGGAGTTGTCCGGGTGGACCTCCACCTTCAGCTCGCCGGCGTTGGCGGTGTCGATGAGGTCCTGCCAGGTGGACACGCCAGCCAGGTCGTGGTCGTCGTTTTCCAGGATCCAGCGGCCCAGGTGCTTGGTGGACGGGAAGGTGATGATCTCGCCGTACTTGCCCAAGAACACCGGGGCGCCGCGCAGGTAGGTGCGCAGCGTGTACACGCTCTGGCCCTGGATGGAGACCTTCACCGGGTCGATGCCGGCGCGGCCCCACGCGGAGGAGTCGTACGGGTCTTCCGCGGCAGCGCGGGCCTCCTCGTCCGCGCGCGCCTGCTCGGCGGCAGCGGCGCGGGCTTCGGTGGCGGCGGCGATGGCGGTGCCTGCGGCTGCGACGCGCTCGGCATCGAGCTCTTGCGTATCGACGACACGGACAGACTCGTCCAACGACTTGACCACATTCTCCCAGTTCGCCAGCACCACACGGCCGACACCGGACCACTCGGACAGGCCGTTTTCGCCCGCGTAGTGGTCAGAGCCGCGGCTGACGTTGCCCAGGATGGAGTGGGAGGCGAAGAAAATCTGCGCCTGCTCCGCGGAGGCGACGTCCGCCAGGGAGCGGGAGATCTGGAACACGCGCGACAGGCGCGAGACGTTTTCGTGGCTCGGGCGGCCGGCCAGGAACTCGGGTGCGCCGATGATGTCGAAGTACTGCTTGTCGTTGGGCACCACGCGGTCGTCGCCCTGGGCCTGGAACTCCTGCCACTTTGGGTGGTCCGCCAGGTCGTGGGCGTTGGTCGTTTCCAGGTAGGCCAGGAGCTCCTCGGGGGAGTGGAAGGCCAGCACGGCTTGGTCGTCGCCGAGGAAGGCCTGCCACTCGCTGCCCTTTTCTTTCCAGGTGGGTGCCCACAGGGTGTAGAAGTCGCCCTCGGTCAGGGAGATCTTGACGGGGAGAATCGCGCGCGTAGTCATGCGGGAAACTTTAGCCGGTCGGCCTCCAGAATCCGCGGAAGGTCATGCCCAGATTCTCTGTGCGCACCGGGTTCATCTGCACGGGGCTGCCCGCCTCGATCATCATCCCGTCACCCGCGTACATGGCGGCGTGCCCGGACCACAGCACCAGATCCCCCGGCTGCAACTCTTGATACGACACCTGCCTGCCTACGGCCTGGTCCGCGGCGACGCGCGGGATTTCCAGACCCGCCTGCTGGTACGCCCAGGAGGTCAACCCGGAGCAGTCGAAGCCGCCGGGTGCGGCCCCGCCCCACACGTACGGGGTTCCGATCTGGCTTTTCGCGGCTTCGACGGCGGCTGCGCCGACAGCGGATCCCGACTCTTGCGCCGGAGCAGGTACCGGCGGTGGGGCAGCCGCTGCAGCAGGTTCCGGCGGTGGTGGCGGGGCGACGGCGGAGGCCGGTTTCACCGCCGGCGGCGCGGGTGCAGGCGCCGCTTCGGCAGCAGGCGCGACCAGGGAGGCGAGGCGCTGCAACTCCCCGTGGGCTTTCTCGGTCGCCGGGCCGGCGCCGGGCATGACGCGGTCTGACGCTGCGGAAGTGGCGGAGGTGAGCGTGTCCGCGATTTGGCGAAGTTCTTTTTCCAGTGCATCAAGCACTTTCATGGCGTCAGCGATGGCGTCGGCGATGATTCCGGCCACGTAGGCGGCGGCGCCGATGAGGCCCGCTGGCGAGGCGGCGATCGCGGGCGCCGCCACCGCCTTGTTGACGAGCCCTCCGGCAATGGTGGCCAGATCAAAGGCGGCGCTGCCAATCAGCACACCGCCGCGCAGCACCCCGTCGCTGATCGTTGCGCGGTAGTCCGCCAGGTCTGCCGCGGCGCCGACGCGCGATGCCCCGGACGTGTTGGCCACGGCGGCCAGCGGGTCGAAATCCTTGAAGTCCGGCATGCTGAAGCCCGGCAGGGTGGGCAGATCAAAGGGCAAAAGTCTTGCCAGCATGCTGGCTGTGCCGTGGACGTCCAGGCTGGCGCCGCCCGGGCCGGCGAAACGGTGCAACAGGTCGATTGCGCTACCAACGTCGGTCTTCAGGGGGCTCATAGCGTCGCCCCCAGTTTCTGGCAGGTGCAGGCGTCAACGGCCGCGGCGGCGTCGACCGCCAGGTCCATCGCCTCTGCGATGCGGTGGGCCTCGGCGCGCAGCGCCTCAGCGTCCGTGTTCGCTTTGGCGATGGACTCGGTCACCGCGGCGCTGAATTCGCCGAGGGGCCAGGTGCGGGGCACGGAGACGTCGTTAAGCAATTGCAAACGTGCTGCGTCGTCGCGCAGCGAATCGGTCATGGCGGATACGGCGGCGGAATCAATGTGAAAAACAGTCATGGCCATTGGACGCTGAAACCACCGTCCCGGTTCCCTCGGGGCGCAAAAAATTTCCGCGCCCCGCGGAGTGAACTAGCATGAGCCGCATGGATATCACGGTTGTCAACCACCCCCTTGCCGCATCCCGCCTGACCATCATGCGCGACAAGCGCTCCAACAACGCGGCGTTCCGTGCGGCGCTGGCGGACCTGGGCGCGATGCTCATCTACGAAGCGGCGCGCGGCCTCAAGGTGGAGGAGTTCGACACCGAAACCCCCGTCGCCACCGCCCGCGGCGCGCGCCTTGCCACCCCGCCGATCATCGTGCCGATCATCCGCGCGGGCCTGGGCATGGTCGACCCGGCGCTGTCGATGATCCCGGACGCGCAGGTGGGCTTCATCGGGCTTGCGCGCGACGAAACTACCCACGAGCCGGTGCCCTACCTGGAGGCCCTGCCGCAGGACCTGTCGGGCCAGCCCGTGTTCCTGGTGGACCCGATGCTGGCCACCGGCGGCTCGTTGCTGCACGCCATCGACCTGCTGGTTGAGCGCGGCGCGGACGACATCACGTGCATCTGCATGGTTTCTGCGCAGCCGGGCGTAGACAGGCTGGAGGCCCACGGCGGACCGGTGCGCCTGGTCACCGCCACCATCGACCCGTCGCTCAACGAGGACGCCTACATCGTCCCTGGTCTGGGCGACGCGGGCGATCGTCTCTACGGCCCGCGCAACATCGAGCTTTAAGCTTGTCGACGTTCCTCCGGTAGCGCCGCCGTCAATCCCGCGCTACATTGCGTGGCGTAACTGGTTGACCGCTTTGGGGAGCGCCGACAAATACGGGGGAAAGACCATGGGGGAAGTACTGCCGCAATCGCACTGGGCGAGCTACGCACTCGGGCTGGGGGAGCGCGTGCGCGCCATCCGGCTCATGCGGGGCTTGAGCCAAACACGCCTGGCGGAGCTGGCGGGCGTGTCGCGCTCGCTGATCTCGAATCTGGAGCGCAACGACTACAACTCCAAGGTGGCCGACCCCACCTTGAGCACGTGCTACCGGCTCGCCTCCGCGCTGCAGGTGCCGCCGGCGGCGCTGCTGCCCGGCGCGGCGGAAAACGTCGAGGGCTGTTTCCTGATGTCTGAGGCGTCTGGGATGGATGCCCCGGCGCCGATCCGGTTCCAGTGGCCGCGCAGCGCGCAGGACACCGCCAGGTTCCACGACACGTACCTGCGCCGCGGCGCGCCGCAGGGTACGCCGGCGTTCTAGCGGCCCGTGGTCTAGCGGTCGGCGTCGAGCACCAGGCCGTCGGCGTTGATGTCGACCTTGATGTCGCGCCACTCAATTTCCCAGTAGCCGTTGTCCCACTCGACCTCGGCCTCGCCGTTGCGGGCGGCGGCGAGTGCGGCTTCGACGTCCGCCTCGCTTACGCCCTCTTCGGCCATCTCCGCGCGGGTCTCCTGGGAGTAGTCGGTCTCATGTGAGCCACCGTAACAACACCTTCCGCACCGCTTTGTCTACTTTGCGGCAGGTGCGCGTACACTCTTGTCAGCAAAACCCGATAACCGAAGATGACAAAAAAAGGGGAGCGCACGTGGATAACGCCGGTATCGCCGCTGCGGTGGATCGCTGGTTCAGCGAAAACCAGGAACGCGTGATCGGCTGGCGCCGCCACATCCACTCCCACCCGGAGCTGTCCAACGAGGAGGTCTCCACCACCGATTTTCTGGCGGAGACGCTGGAGAGCTACGGCTTGCACCCGGTGCGTTTCCCGGGCACCGGCCTGTACGTGGACCTCGGTCCAGCAGAGGGCAAGCGCCTGGCGTTCCGGGCGGACATCGACGCGCTGCGGGTTCCGGAGCAGACGGGCTTGAGTTTCGCATCGGCCAACCCGGGCGTGTCCCACTCCTGCGGCCACGATATCCACACCAGCGTCGCCTTGGCGCTCGCCTGCGCGCTGTCCACGGTGGAGTTGGAGCACCCGGTGCGCATCATCTTCCAGCCCGCGGAGGAGGTCATGGGCGGCGGCGCCCTGGACGTGATCAAGTGGGGCGGGCTCGAGGGTGTTGCCGCGATTTACGCTGTGCACGCTGAGCCGCACATCAAGGTCGGCGAGATCGGCGTGCGCACCGGTGCGATCACCTCGGCGTCCGACGTCATCCGCATCGAGGTCCACGGCCCCGGCGGGCACACCTCCCGCCCGCAGCTGACCGCGGACGTGGTCTACGCCATGGGCGCGCTTATCACCCAGCTGCCGGGGCTGTTGTCACGCCGGGTGGACCCGCGCACGGGAACGGTGTTGGTGTTCGGGCATGCGGAGGCGGGCGACGCCGCCAACGCGATTCCGAAGCGGGGCCTTATCGAGGGCACGCTGCGCACCGCAGACATCACCACCTGGCGCGAGATCGAGGACCTGCTCACAGACCTCATCGACCTGGTTGTCGCGCCGACGGGCTGCACCTACCACCTGGACTACATCCGTGGGGTGCCGCCTGTGCTTAACGACGATGCCGCGACAGCGCTGGCCGTCGAGGCAGCGCGCGCGGTGGACCCGCAGTCGGTGGTGTCCGCCCCGCAATCCAGCGGCGGGGAAGACTTCTCCTGGTACCTTGAGCACGTGCCTGGTGCGATGATGCGCCTCGGCGCCTGGAGTGGGGAGGGCGATTACCAGGATCTGCACCAGGGCAATTTGAACGTGGACGAGCGCGCGCTCGGCGCCGGCGTTCGCCTGTTCGGCTCCATCGTGGAGGAGTACTTCCGCCCGGGCGAAGAATAGATGTTCTCTGGGTAGACTGTCTCCCAGTTTGGTTCCCTGTCACCCGACCCATGAGGAGTGCTGTTTTGTCCAAGAAGATCGTCATCATCGGTGGAGGCCCGGGCGGCTACGAGGCTGCGCTGATGGCGTCCAAGTACGGTGCGGACATCACCATTGTCGAGGACAGCGGCGCGGGCGGCTCAGCGATCCGGAAGGACGTCGTGCCGTCGAAAAGCTTTATTGCGGGCGCGAACATCAAAAACGACCTGCGCCGCGCGGACGACATGGGACTGAGCCACGCGCTCGGGGATTCGAAGCTGTCGCTGTTGGCGCTCAATGAGCGCGTGAAGTCGCTCGCCGGCAAGCAGTCGGACGACATCCGCGCGCAGCTGGAGCAGGGCGGCGTGCGCTTCATCGAGGGCCGCGCCCGCTTCGCGGACGAGCAGAAGGGCCACACCACCCACAACATCGAGGTCGAGGCTGCGGACGGGTCGACGGAGACCATCACCTGCAACATGGTGCTCGTGTGCGTCGGCGCGAGCCCGCGCGTGCTCAAGGGCGCGGAGCCGGACGGCGAGCGCATCCTCAACTGGCGCCAGATGTACGACCTGAAGGACCTGCCCACCCACCTGATCGTGGTTGGCTCCGGTGTCACCGGCGCGGAGTTCGTCTCCGCGTTCGCCGAGCTCGGCGTGAAGGTGACCATGGTGGCCTCGCGCGACCGCATTCTGCCTCACGACGACGCCGACGCCGCCGATGTGCTCGAGGACGTGCTGGCGGACCGCGGCGTGCAGCTGGAAAAGGACGCCCGCGTGGAGCGCGTGGAAAACACCGGCGACGGCGTGGTCGTGCACACCACCGACGGCCGCGCCATCGAGGGCTCGCACGTGATGATGTCCATCGGCTCCATCCCGAACACCGCCGACCTCAATCTGGAGGCCGCGGGCGTGGAGGTCACCCCGTCCGGTCACATCCACGTCGACCGCGTCTCCCGCACTAACGTTTCCGGCATCTACGCCGCCGGCGACTGCACCGACCTGATGCCGCTGGCGTCCGTGGCCGCGCAGCAGGGCCGCATCGCGGTGGACCACGCGCTCGGCGAGGGTGTCACCCCGATCCGCCTGAAGACGGTGGGCAACGCCGTGTTTACCCGCCCGGAGATCGCCGCAGTCGGCGTGACGGAGCAGCAGATCCGCGACGGTGAGGTCGACGCGGACATTTACAAGCTGCCGCTGGCGACCAACCCGCGTGCGAAGATGCGCTCGCTGCAGTACGGCTTTGTCAAGATCTTCGCCCGCAAGGGCTCCGGCCAGGTGCTCGGCGGCGTGATCGTCGCGCCGACCGCCTCCGAGCTGATCCTGTCGCTGACCATCGCCGTGGCCAACAACCTCACCGTGCGCCAGCTCGCCGGCTCCATGGCGGTCTACCCGTCGCTGTCCGGCTCCATCACCGAGGCAGCGCGCCGCCTGGTCACCAACACCGATCTGGATTAGGCGCTACCAGGCAGGAAACGCCCGTTGCGGGCAGTTTGTGCGCGGGCAGGCGGCGCACCCCGGCCCGATCGGCATTGCCGAGGCCGGGTCCACATCGAGCCCGTACGGTCTATCTCATCGCGCGCAAGCTTCACGACGTCATCACCTCCGATCGCCGTATGATGTCGGCGATCGCGGGCAACGATTGGACGGCCGAGCGCCAAAGGCGCGCGGAGCGCTCCTACCGCGAACAGGACTAATTCGAGTATCCGTCTGAAGAGGAGAACACATGGAAACCGCAGCCATCACCGAGTGGACTTTCGTCGCGGAGACGCCCATCCCCGATGACGTCGCCACCATGCTCGTGCCCGGCGAGCAGGCCGTCGCTGCCTTCAAGACCTTCCGCGACAGCGCCATCTTCACCACCCACCGCCTCATCGTCCGCGACGCGCAGGGCATCCGCGGCAAGAAGGTGGAGGTCTACTCGCTGCCGTACTCGGCCATCAACATGTGGTCCACCGAGAACGCCGGCACGCTCGACTTCAACGCGGAGATCGAGCTGTGGACCCGCGCCGGCAAGGTCAAGATCAAAATCGGCCGTGACCTCGACGTGCGCCGCATCGACATGCTGATCAGCCAGGCCGTGTTGGGGGCGAAGTAGCGCGGCGGCTCGGGGAAACCGCCAGCTACGCCTCCGGGGCAGAGGCTGCGGTGAGGCGGAGGCGGCGCAAGGAATTGCCTACGTTAGGCCCTCCTTTAGCCGGTTGCTACGCGGACCAAACTGGTTGCTGACACGCGAAGAGTTGGTGGGAAAGTCGACGAAGCGTGGATTGCTTCGCCAAAACTGCAGCGTCTCCGATTACAGCATTGCGTAAATTCGCGGAAGATCAAACTTTGTAACCAACCCGAGAAGATTGCCACTCTGGTGGCCTGTGTCGCTTACCAAAACGCAATCACTTTGATACTCAGGGCTGGTGAACAGTTCCAAGAGTCTCGCTATCGAGTCGGTGGGGCGCACGAATCGCGGATTTTCGCCACTCTCTACTGAGCCCAGGACCTCCTGTACTTCTGCTACACCGAGAAGAATGTCCCCGGAAGTATCCGCAGCGTCTGCAACCCAGCGTGCGATCCCATTGGTTGTGAGGAGTGAGATGTAGCGGCCATTCTCGAAGACAGGAAGCTGAGAATAGTTTTTTTCCACTATTGTCTTGAGAACCCGGTGAATTTCGTCGCTAGTAAAGCAATGCTCGGGCTGGACCATGACTTCTTTCACACGGACGGGATTAGCCATCTTGTTAAGGAGTTTCTGAGCTGTGTTCAGGACCCAGTCGGACGGAACGACGACAGCCTGGCCACTATTGCGTGGAGAGTGCTGAATGATATTGCGCGTTTCTCTCAGCACATCAAAATCGCTGCTGTGCTTGGAGACAACGGGATGCCGCTGTTCTTCCGCGTACTTGAGTGCCTCGCCGAAGTTCCTGAATTTGATTCCGTACCGATCTGCTAGTAGCCGTTGGATTTCCTCCACGTGGTTTATAAATCGATCGGTGTTGTGGAGACCACTGGCGAAAAGCGTCTTTGATCCGTTCTCGTGCACGAAGTGGATAGTACCTTGACGCCCGTGCCGGGTGGGCGTGTTGGAATGAGCCTCAATACCTCGCGCAGCTTGGTTTCTTAGCCGCGACGGCTGAACGGCGACCAAACCTTCTTTGGGGGTCAGAGACTGCTCGGTAGCCGTCCCTGAAAATGCTTCAGCGCTGTCACGAAATCTGGCCTATCAGATAAATCGACCCGAGAGTAGGCACCAATGCCTCGCCGAGCGCACCGTCGCCCCGTCCCACAAGATCAACGGCCATGGGCTTTTCCTCTGCGCCTCGCCGAGACGGTGCCGATGGAGCGGACGGCAAGGGCGTCCGCACGCCTCGCTCCCTGAGCCGCCGCGACCTGCTTCGTGCAGAGGCGGCGATGCCGTTTATATGCGCAGCGTGGAGCGTGGCGTCGTGTTCGGCGCCGGTCAGCCGGGGCGACGCGGAACCGACCACATCCGCTCCCGTCAGTCCGACGCCCGAGACAAGTGCGCTGGAGTTTGCGGCCCGCGGACGTCGTGAAGCGTTACTTCAACGCGGGGGGCCCGTGACTGAGGGCTGGGCCTGCCGGGAAACGTGCGGACGGTTGATCCGAACCCGAAGACGATCGCCCTCACCTTCGACGCCTGCGGCGGGCCGCAAGGCTCGCGTGTCGACGGCCCTCCTCGCCACCCTCCAGGAGCTGGCGGTGCCGGTGACGCTGTTCTGGAACAAGCGCTGGATCGATGCCAACCCGGACTGGACGCGGCAGATCGCGGTCAACCCGCTGTTTCAGATTGAGAACCACGGGACGCTGCGCAAGCCGCTGTCGGTGAACGGCCGCTCGGCCTACGGAATTGCGGGGACGGCGTGCTCTTGCCTTTCCGTTCTTCACCTAAAACCCACCCAGCAGACCACCTATACCCCTAACGCGTTGAACGCCCCCAGGATTTGCTTCTCGGCCTCCAAAATCGCGATTTCGTGACGCAGCCGGGTGGCCTCCTCCCGGGCCGTTGTCTTCGCGGAAGCGGAGGAAGATTCCTCAGCGCCGGTGCGCGACCGCGCAGCGCGGTGCAGTCCAGTCTGGTTCACGGTGGGCACTCCTTTCACCTATTGGGCGCCGCTGTGGTTACGTGAAATTCGCCGAACCAGGCTTCCCGAGGCTGCCCGGACGCCTCCAGCTCTCCTCCCGCGCAACCTGGAACTAACCCCTCCCGACCACTCCAACTTTACTAAGCTCTCCCGAGGACGCTGACAAGAAAAAGGGAACCTGACGTGGCACGACTGAACCTCAAGGCGATTGAAGAACGCATCAAGCCCCTCGCTGGGCGCGAGCACTATGACCGCGAGATCATCTTCGATCTCCTCCTCGCCTATGGTCGGTCGAAAGGCAACGTGACTCGCCTGCGCAACGGTTCCCTGAACGTGGCCGACGACCCGCATCGCGAGGTGGCGCAGAAGAACGTCGTCTACTTCCGCGAGGCCGAGGGCGACCTGTTGCACGAGCTCGAGCAGCTGCGCGTTTCGCCCACGGTGGTGAAGTTCAGCCCGCGCTTCGTCATCGTCACGGACTACGAAAACGTCATCGCCTTCGACTCGAAGACGGCGGAGAACCGCACCTTCGCGCTGCGCGAGATCGACCAGCACTTTACCTTCTTCCTCCCCTGGGCGGGTATGGAGAAGGCCCAGTACACCGCGGAGTCGCACGCCGACGTCAAGGCGGCGGAGAAGATGGGCAAGCTTTTCGACGAGCTTGCCTCCGCCAACCCCGGGCTCCTCGACGACCCGTCTAACCGCCACGGCCTCAACGTCTTCTTCACGCGCCTGCTGTTCTGCTACTTCGCGGAGGACACGGGCATCTTCGCCGAGAATCAGTTCACCAATGCGGTGGGCTCGCACACGCTTGACGACGGCTCCGACACCGCCGACTTCATCAGAGATCTCTTCGCGGCCCTCGACGAGGCGGACCCGGCGAACAAGCCCGCGCACCTGGCGGACTTCCCCTACGTCAACGGCCGTCTCTTCCGCACGGACTCCCACCTGACGGTCCCGCGCTTTTCCGCGAAGGCGCGCGAAATGCTCATTGAGCTGGGCACCCAGATCTGGCTGGACATCAACCCGGACATCTTCGGCTCGATGTTCCAGGCCATTGTCACCCCGGGAAAGCGCTCCAACTTGGGCCAGCACTACACCTCGGTGCCCAACATCTTGAAGACGATCGAGCCGCTCTTCCTCGACGAGCTGAAGGAGGAGTTCGAGGCGGCTTTTGACAAACCGAAGCAGCTGCAGCAGCTGCTGGAGCGCATCGCGCGCATCAAGGTGTTCGACCCGGCGTGTGGGTCGGGCAACTTCCTGGTTATCGCCTACAAGGAGCTACGCCGCCTGGAGCACGCAATCCTGCAGCGCCAGTCCGAGCTCGGGGCTAACGACGCCCTATTCAACGAATCGGCCATCAACATCGAAAACTTCTACGGCATCGAAATCGACGGCTTCGCCGTCGAGGTGGCCATCCTCTCGCTGTGGATTGCCAAGCACCAGATGAACCGCGAGTTCCAGCAGCTGTTCGACGTAGCTATCCCGCTGATCCCGCTGAAGGAGACCGGCCAGATCGGAGCCCGTAACGCCGCGCGCATCGACTGGAACGAGGTGTGCCCGAACAACGGAACTGATGAGATTTACCTGATCGGGAACCCGCCGTACGTGGGCTCGAGCATGCAGACGGAAGAACAAAAGGATGATTTCGGGTTCGTTTTTGGCAATCGGAAATTCTCCAGAAATCTTGACTACATTTCGCTCTGGTTTGTAAAGGGCGCAGACTACGTACGAGGAACTCGCTCACAGCTCGCTTTTGTTACGACGAACTCTGTTGCGCAAGGAGACCACGTCGGCCTGATGTTTCCCACGGTTCTAACGGGCGGGGTAGAGATCGGATACGCTTACACGTCTTTTAAATGGGAAAATAACGCGAAGCACAATGCTGGGGTGACGGTTGCGGTGATTGGGCTACGGAATACATCGTCCGAGCCGAAATGGATCTACAACGGCGATCTGCGGCTCCCAGCTAAAAGCATCAATGGGTATCTTGTCGACGGGCCCAACATTTATTTCTCAAGAAGGAGCCAGAATCTGAGCAAACTTCCTTCGATGGTCAGGGGGTCGCAGCCCTCCGATGGTGGGAACCTCATCTTCACTCGCGACGAGAAGGTTCAAACAGAAGCACTCGAAAAGGCCGCTGCACCATATTTTCGGCGCTATATGGGGGCTTCGGAATTCATAAACGACAAGGAAAGGTATTGCCTCTGGGTGGAGCTCACAGACACGGGCACCGTTGAGTCATTCCCAAGTCTCGCTACCCGCATTGAGAACATCCGACGGTTCCGAAAAAGCCGCAATGACAAGGCGACTCGAGAATGCGCAAACTGGCCACTCCGCTTTAAGCAACCTGCCTACAAACCCACCGACTCCATCATCGTCCCCAGGGTCTCTTCCGAGCGCCGTGACTACATCCCGATGGGTTATCTCGGACCTGAAACGGTAATTTCAGATGCCGCCTTCGCCGTCTACGACGCTGAGCCGTGGCTGTTCGGCCTCCTCACCTCGCGTATGCACATGGTGTGGGCGCGGGCTGTGGGCGGCAAGATGAAGACGGATTACCGCTACTCCAACACCATCGTCTACAACAACTTCCCGGTTCGGGCACTGTCGGACGTCGAAAAGCAAAAGCTCACGGAGAAAGCCCTGCGGGTTTTGGACGTGCGTGAGTACCACTGCGAGAAGACGCTGGCGCAGCTCTACGATCCCGACCTGATGCCCGCGAACCTGCGGGAGGCGCACGAGGACATCGACCGCTTCGTGGACGGGCTGTATTCCAAACGTCCGTACGAAACGGATGAGGACCGCTTGTCGGACCTCTTTGCTAAGTATGAGGAGATGATCGCCGCGGAGGAAGCGGCGAAACCGGCAAAGCGGTCACGGAAGAAGGCTTAACATGGGCAAACACTCGCGAGAGAATCTCGTCACGGTGCAGTACGCGCAGGCGGGTACGTCTGTCAGCACGAACGAGCTCGGCATGCGCGAAATGCAGCGGCGCGTCTACGAGCAGCGCAACGCCGAATACCTCCTGATCAAGGCTCCGCCGGCCTCGGGTAAGTCGCGCGCGCTGATGTTCGTGGGGCTGGACAAGCTCTACAACCAGGGCCGCACCAAGGTCATCGTGGCGGTGCCGGAGCGCTCCATCGGCGGCTCCTTTGCCAACACCGATCTGGTCACACATGGCTTCTTCGCGGACTGGGAGGTCGAGCCGCGCAACAACCTGTGCACCCCCGGCAGCTCCGCCAGCAAGGTTGAGCAGTTCATCCGGTTCATGAACAGCACCGATACCATCCTCGTGTGCACCCACGCGACGCTGCGCTTCGCCTTTGAAAAGCTCACTCCGGCAGACTTCAACGGCACCGTGCTCGCCATCGACGAGTTCCACCACGTCTCCGCGGACCTGGACAACAGCCGCCTCGGGGCACTGCTTCGAGACATCATGAGCGGCTCCGACGCCCACATCATCGCCATGACCGGCTCCTACTTCCGCGGCGACGCCATCCCCGTGCTCATGCCGGGTGACGAGGCCAAGTTCACCCCCGTCACCTTCAACTACTACGACCAGCTCAACGGCTACGAGTACCTGAAGTCCCTCGGCATCGGGCACCACTTCTACCAGGGCCGCTACACCGACACCATCGGTGAGGTGCTGGACTTGGACAAGAAGACCATCCTGCACATCCCCAACGTCAACTCCGGCGAATCCACCAAGGACAAGATCGAGGAAGTCGGGCTGATCCTGGACACCATCGGCGAGAGCGTGGGGGAGGAGGAAGACACCGGGATCATCCTCGTGCGCCGGCGCGACAACGGTGAGATCCTGCGCGTGGCTGACCTCGTCGACGACACCGACCAGAAGGCGCGCGCCCGCACCCTGGCCTACCTCGTCGACGTCGCCTCGAAAGATCCGGACGCGGTGGACATCATCATCGCGCTCGGCATGGCGAAGGAGGGCTTCGACTGGCCTTTCGCCGAGCACGCCCTGACGGTGGGGTACAGGGCGTCGCTGACCGAGATCATCCAGATCATCGGGCGCGTCACCCGCGACGTCGAGGGCAAGACCCACGCGCAGTTCACCAACCTGCTTGCCGAGCCCGACGCTGCCCAAAGCGAGGTCACCGTGTCCGTGAACAACATGCTCAAGGCGATCACCGCCTCGCTGCTCATGGAGCAGGTGCTCGCGCAGAACTTCAACTTCAAGGCCAAAAAGAGCGGCGACGACACCAACGAGCCCGGCGTGCTCAAGATCGCTGGGCTCAAGGAGCCCTCCACCGACCGGGTCAAGCAGATCGTGGAGACGGACCTCAACGACCTCAAGGCCAAGATCCTGCAGGACGACACCTTCGCCCGCGCGGCCGTCGGCAGCGTCGACGCGGAGACGACCAACAAGGTGCTCATCCCTAAAATCATCCGCGAGCAGTACCCGGACCTCACCGAAGCGGAGGTGGAGGAGGTTCGCCAGCGCGTGGTGGTGGACTCGGTGGTCAAGTCGGGCGAGGTGCGCGAGGTGGGTGACAAGCGATTCATCGAGATGGCGCACCAGTTTGTCAACATCGACGACCTCAACATCAATCTTATCGACAAGATCAACCCCTTCCAGCGCGCCTTCGAGATCCTCTCCAAGTCCGTCACCCCCTCGGTGCTCCAGCTCATCTCCGACACCATCTACGCCACCCGAATCGACATGTCGCTGGAAGAAGCACTCGCGCTCTACCCACGGGTCAAGTCCTGGGTGGCGGTCAACGGGCGCGAGCCCGACCGTCGCAGCGACAACGCCGAAGAGCGCCAGCTTGCCGACGCCCTCCTCGTCGCCCGCAAAGCCGCTGCCGATCGCCGAGCTGAGCTGGCCGCCGTCCAGGCAGCCCAGCAGTCCCCCGAAGGAGCGCACCAGTGAGCAACGACCCCCTGCTTGACCAGCTCGACGCCCTCATAGCGTCCGACGGCGACGGGCTACTGGACATGCCGGAAAAGCCCCGGCCCGTCACCGAAGTCGACCGACTCGTGCGCGCCTTCAAAGAGATCAACGACTTTGTCTCCGAGCACGGCCGTGAACCCAGCCCCGACACTCTCGACATCGCCGAGCGCAAACTCGGCGCGCGGCTGGTGGGGATCCGCAGCAGCGCGGATAAGATCGCTGACCTCACCAAGCACGACGAGCACGGCCTCCTGGCCGCAACTCCCGCGCCCGCCTCGCTCGACGACCTCCTTGCTGGTGACTCCGACCTCCTGGGCGCGGTCCCCGACATCTTCGACGTGTCCACCCTGCCCGCTCGCAAGAGCCCCGCCGAGGACGGCGAGCGCGCGACCCGCGTGAAAGCCGCGGACTTCGCCGTGTTCGAAGGACACTTCAAGGCCAAGCACCAGGAGCTTGCCGAAGAGACGTGGAAGCTTACCCCCTTCGCCGGCGAAAGCAGCATCCGTGAGGGGAGATTCTTCCTGGTCAGTGGCCTGCTGTGCTTCGTGGCCGAGGTTCACGAGCCCAACGTCGAGCGCGGGGAGACCAAGCCGCGCCTGCGAGTAATCTTCGAAAACGGCACCGAATCCTCCATGTACCGCGAGTCCCTAGCCAACCGGCTCTACGAAACCGGTGGCCAGGCACTTACACGGGCGACCATGACCGCGGACGAGATCGGCGATGCCGATGAGGAAACCGGCTACCTTTACGTCCTGCGCTCACTCAGCGATCACCCCGATGTGCGCTCGCTGAAGGACCTCTACAAGATCGGTTTCTCCCGCGGCCCCGTGGAAAAGCGTATCGCCGGCGCTGAGAAGAGCCCCACCTACCTCATGGCTCCCGTCGAGGTCGTGGCCAGCTACCGCGCCTACAACCTGCGCCCGTCCGCGCTCGAGCACCTGCTGCACAGGGTGTTCGCTTCGGTGCGCTTGGATGCGTCGATAGTCGATGCCGTAGGCGGATCTGTGGCCGCGACCGAATGGTTCGTCGTACCGCTGCCGGTTATCGACCGCGCCATCGAGCTCATCATGTCCGGGGAGATCGTGGGGTACGTCTACGACCCGGTGGTCGGTCAAATGAAGCCCGTTGATGTTGGGGGTGAGGGCTGTGCGTCGGAGTGATTGGATGACTCGGCGAAAGCTTTTAAGTTTCCCAGGCCACCAAACCACGAACTTTTCGCTGAGATGGGCAACTGATGACGTGTAAGGTTTGATGAGTTTGAGGGGCGCGACCATAGCTGCTCACCAATATCTTTTACTGGTTAGCCAATTTAATGGAGATCGATGTGATTATGAAATTTAGTAAGTCTACGATTCCGGCATTGCGAGTGAAACAGTGGCTAGATGATTGGGGCAAAGTTAATTTCGACCCGCGAGAAGGCCAGTCCCGACCAGAGGAACATTTCTACCTCTTCTCGATCGCGGCTAAAGACCTTAGGAAACTTTCAGCTATTTATCGGCGTGACACTAGCACGGGAGAAGCCAGAAAAGATGATTTAGGAATTCAGCGCCGGCATGAGCCAACCCGAAGCGAGGAAATTAGGCGATATATTCGTGAGGGTTTTCCGGCATCGACGCTCACAGCTGCCCAACGCAACCAGAACGCAGATGAGAATTTGCAAAAACCCGGGTGGCTACCTACAGCGATTGTCGTAAATATCTTAAAGCCAGGGGATCAGAGAAATTCCAAGTTACTGGACGGTTCGAAAGCGATCGAAGTTCAGTCGGACGCTCAAACAGGGTTTGCGAAGTTGGTCTTGCCGAACGATATTGACTTCGAGATTCCGCCCATCGAAGTGATCGACGGCCAGCATCGTCTATTTGCGTTCGACGAGAGTTTGGAAGACTCTGGCTTTGAACTGCCGGTTGTCGCGTTCCATGGACTGGACGTATCTTGGCAGGCGTACTTGTTCTGGACGATTAATATCAAGCCCAAAAAGATAAACCCGTCCCTCGCCTTCGACCTATACCCTCTGCTTAGAGAGCAGGAGTGGCTTGAGCGAGGCGACCGTCTCGTGGTTTACAGGGAGACAAGAGCGCAAGAACTGACTGAAGCCCTGTGGTCGACTCCCGAAAGCCCCTGGTTTCGGCGGATCAATATGCTCGGCGGCCGGCGGAAAGAACACGGCCCCGTGACCCAGGCTTCATTCATTCGGAGCCTGACAGCTAGTATGGTGAAACCTTGGGAACCGAAAGGAAACCAAAGCATCGGTGGCATCTTCGGTGGGACACCTAATCGGAATGACGGTTTGGAATGGTCGAGGCTCCAACAGGCAGCATTTTTGATCACCGCATGGAAGCTTCTCGCAAAAGCTGTGAACACCTCAAAATCAACGTGGGCCGAGGAGACAAGGCAGCTGGGGGATCCCGCGCTACTTAGCGAACGTGCTGAGCCGCTCGTTATGTCGGGCTCGCGGGATGAGAGCTTGGAATTGGTAAATGACGTTCCTCTTTTCGAAAATGAGCTACTTCTCCTTTCGACCGACCAGGGGGTGCGCGGTTTTCAACACGTAGTTAATGATGTTTGTTATGTCTGCGCTGACGAGCTCAGACTCGCCGACTGGAGGGGCAGGGGCAATTTGCCGGACATTACGCCAGAAAATCTGGCAGATTCCGCAATCGAAATTCCCGAGACCATCCATAAGCTCCTGGCTGAAATCGCGACGAGTTTGTCCTCTTTTGATTGGCGCACGAGTAAGTTTCCAAATCTGGACCCAGACCTGCGTCGCCAAAAAGCAGCGTTTCGAGGGAGCGGTGGGTATAAGGAGTTGCGCGATCAGCTCGTGGATCATCTTGCTGAAACCGCGGGCGGTATGGTTTCGTCGGCTGCCTGCAAAATCAAGGGAAACAGGCGCCCGTGAGTAACACAGTCGCGAACGTCAACCAAGATCAGCTGCGAGAGGCGCATGACGAGCTTGTAAGGATTATGCGGGAGAAGGAATTCGATGAGACTACAGCTTGGTGCGCCGAAGACAACAGGTATTTTCCCCAAGGCGCGGACAGTCTGGATACAGACCTTCTCAACGGGAATACGGCCGTTGATGAGGCGAAAGAATTTATTGCGTCTTCGATTTTCGTGCACTCGTTCGACGCGTGGAGCTACCTCGGGCGCGCGGTTGATTCCCTGTTAAAAGGGGATGCGAATGCAGCGGTACATCTGACTTACTACTCCGAACTGAGAGCTGCGAAGAGCATCCTTGCATCGGAGGGCATATTTATTGGCAGAGGACGGAGCTATATTTGCACTAAAGACGATGGCTTCCTTGAGGTTAGCAATAATTCCACCCATGTCGCGGCATGGAAAATTTTGGACGCATGGTTTGAAGGGCAGAGGGCTGTCGACAAAGTTTCTGAAATGGTGCTGCCAGATAGCAGTCCGCTCTACGTGTGGCTAGAGAGGATTCCTGCCGGGAAATCTGTGGCCGTAGGCGAGATGCTCAGAGACGTTGCGTTGGATTTCGATTCTTTCAAACTCGATAAAGGGCGGCGAAATGTGGCCAGCTATGAGCCATCTTCACTCTTGCATACGTCTTTGGATCCTGATTTGATCAAACAAATCGTCGCCGATCTATGGGAGCAGGTCGAACCGATCGCGAGTGGCAACTTTTCTCGTTTGGATCAAGCGATCCTAGCGACCGTGCTCAAACGACAGTACCGAGCAACCTCGGAAGAAGGTTTCGAGCCGAGCGAGGTGGGGCAAACGACTCAGGTGAACGCTAACGAGGGCGAAGACTGGAAGAATTGGATTCTCTCCCTTACTCCAGCAGGGAAGGAAGGTACGGCCTTGCAACGGGCTCTACTCGGAGGCCCCAGCAGCGATGAGTTCAAAGAATTAGTGGGGGTAGCTTTCAATGACACCCGCGGAGAAATTAATCCAAGCCAATTTATTCGCCCCATGATGTCTCGGGCTACAATTCTTGCGCGATTTGCCACCGGCCTCGGTCGAGAAATCTTATTTGACGCGGGGCTTTCCTCCAGTGTCCTCCGATCGTGGTTAGACGATTTCGCTTTGGCGCGCGGGCTGATCGAACGCAAACCGTTGCCCGAAAGATCCGTCGATCTTTATGAAGATATAGGGGATGCCCTGGATTCTCTGGAAGAATCCCAGGCGGCGAACTTAAAACGGTTGTACACGGACCTCGAGATTTACATTGGAGCGTTAGGGCAGACAGAACGCATTGTGACTTGGAGTTATTCGTGAAATACATGGGCAGCAAGGCTTCCCTTCTCGAGGGTGAACTTGGTTCAATAACTCTTGCCAACGTTGCAAAGGCGGGGCGGTTTGTTGATCTTTTTTCTGGTTCGGGAGCAGTTGGAAACTTTGTAGCGGAGAATGCAGATATACCCGTCCTGAGTGCCGACCTCCAAGAGTATGCTCGAGTTTTCTCTGCGTCCGTTATCGAAAGAACAGCCTCCCTCGTGGGTAATGCAATTCTTCACGAATGGATACTGCCTGAGCTGGAAAAGGAGAGGTTGTCACAAGTTTCGAACCTAACCCCCGACGCTGTATGGCAGATGCGCCAGGACGCGGCGTCGGAGGGAAATGGGTTTATTTGTCGCGATTATGGCGGACACTACTATTCGCTATCCCAGGCGCGAACACTAGACCGGCTACATGATTCGCTTCCAGCTGAAGAACCAGAACGCACTGTTGCCATGGCTGCCCTCTTAGATGCTGCTAGCGCCTGTGCCGCAGCGCCGGGGCACACTGCTCAACCCTTTCAGCCGACGTCCAGTCTGCTACGGCACATCAAAAGCTCATGGAGTAAAGACATTGCAACAACTGTATATTCAGCGATTTCCAGGATATCTCCGGTTTATGCGAAACAGAGAGGCCAATCAGTTGTCAGAAGCGCTGAGTCGCTCGCTACAACGCTAAACGATTCCGATCTCGTATTTATAGATCCTCCCTACTCAGCTGTGCAGTATAGCCGTTTCTATCACGTCCTGGAGGGCATCGCCCGTGGAGGATGGCCGAAAATAGAGGGAAAGGGTCGTGCACCGTCGCTTAAGGAGCGCCCAGCGTCTGAATTCAGCATGAGATCCAAAGCACGCTCTGCGATGAGTGACTTGTTGAAGAACCTCAGGGATCGTGGATGCGACGTCATTATCACTTTCCCAGAAGCAGAGGCAAGCAACGGTTTGAGTGGCACTGAGATCGCGAAAATGGCAAGCGATGCCTGGTTTGTAGAGGTTCAGTATCTGGATTCGGTACACAGCACTCTCGGGGGGTCGAATACGCTCGGGCTCCGCGGGAGCCGCCGCAAATTGACAGAATCAGTCATAGTGCTCAGGCCAAAAATAAATCAGTCGGTGATCTCAGCCCCTTCTTCATCTGCCCGTGGAGGATCCAATGCGCTTGATTTGTTGCCTCAGATGCCAGAATCGGGCCGAGTATGAACTTTTACGGGTGAGACCAGCGTTCAAAGGTTTGTAGCCACCTGAATTAGTGTCGACCATCGCTGTTAAGAAGGGGCAATTTGCGGTCGCGTAACTTAAATCTTCGTTCAAGTTCTCTGCCCTTCTACTCTAAGCTCTCTGTAGGTGGTGTGAGACGCTTACATTAGTCGTGGGAGCTGGCGTATGAGGAGCGAAATCGGCGGCCCGCAGCCCCGCGTCCCCCAGTGCAAAAACAAAAGGGCAAGAGTCCACCGAACGCTATTTGCCAACCTGGTTGTGAGTCATCTGAGTCAAGGAGTTCACAATCATGTTGAAGTTTCGTACTGCTGAGAAGGCGGATTTGATCACGGAATACATTGCCGTGCCGCATGGAAAGAAAAGTTAAAGCGTCAGTACTTCGGCGGGGACTTGGATCGAGCGCTAGAGCGCACTTTAATCCCCCAAAACGCGCGCCACCGTGAACGGTGGCCCGCGTTGTGTACCCCCGCGCTTTCCCCCGAAGCGGCCCGGAAAAGATGTGATCTGTATTAAACTGCCCGTAACCTTATGACCGCAAACCCCTTTGCGAAAGGAGCCCGATGAACCCGGACAATCTTCCTCTGCACGACCTACCCAGCTTTAGCAAGATCCTGGTGGCCAACCGCGGCGAAATCGCCGTGCGTGCCTTCCGTGCAGCATTCGAGACCGGCGCGAAGACCGTCGCCGTGTACCCCCGCGAGGACCGCAACTCTTTCCACCGCCCGTTCGCGGACGAGGCCGTCCAGATTGGCGAGCCGGGCCAGCCGGTGAAGTCCTACCTGGACATCGACGAGATCATCCGCGCCGCGAAGGAAACCGGCGCGGACGCGATTTACCCAGGCTACGGGTTCCTCTCCGAGCGCGCCGACCTGGCGCGCGCCTGCCGCGACAACGGCATTAAGTTCATCGGTCCCTCCCCGGAAACGCTGGATCTGACGGGCGACAAGTCCGCCGCCGTCCAGGCTGCGGAGCGCGCCGGCCTGCCGGTGCTGAAGGACTCTGAGCCGTCCGACGACCCGAAGCAGCTGGCGGAGTACGCCAAGGACTTCGAGTTCCCCGTCTTCGTCAAGGCAGTCGCAGGCGGCGGCGGTCGCGGTATGCGCTTTATTGAGCGACCGGAGGACGTCGAGAAGCTTGCTGCTGAAGCCTCCCGCGAAGCGGAGGCCGCGTTCGGCGACCCGAACGTCTACCTCGAGCGCGCCGTGATCCGCCCGCAGCACATCGAGGTGCAGATCATGGCGGACTCCCACGGCAACGTCGTGCACCTGTTTGAGCGCGACTGCTCCGTGCAGCGCCGCCACCAGAAGGTCGTGGAGATTGCTCCGGCGCAGCACATCACCGAGGAGCAGCGCCAGCGCATCTGCCAGGACGCGGTGAACTTCTGTAAGGAGATCAACTACGAGGGCGCCGGCACCGTCGAGTTCCTCGTGGACGAGTCCGGCAACCATGTGTTCATCGAGATGAACCCGCGCGTGCAGGTCGAGCACACCGTGACCGAGGAAGTCACCGGCATCGACATCGTGAAAAACCAGATGTACATCGCCGCCGGCGCGAAACTGGAGCAGCTCCACCTCACCCAGGACCTCATCGAGGTCAACGGCGCCGCCCTGCAGTGCCGCATCACCACCGAGGACCCCGCCAACGGCTTTAGGCCGGACTCCGGCGTGGTCACCGGCTACCAGTCGCCGGGCGGCGCGGGCGTGCGTCTCGACGGCAACGTGGCCGTCGGCACCACCATCACCCCGAACTTCGACTCGCTGCTGGTGAAGATGACCTGCCGCGGCCGCAACTTCCAGGTCGCCGTGGACCGCGCGCTGCGCGCCTTGAACGAGTTCACCATCAACGGCCTGTCCACCAACATCGGCTTCCTGCGCGCCCTGTTGAGCGAGCCGGAGTTCCGCCACGAGCGCATCAACACCGGTTTCATCGCGGACCACCCGAACCTGCTGGAAGCGCCGGCAGCTGCCGACGACGCCGGCAAGATCCTCAACTACCTCGCGTCCGTGACGGTGAACCAGCCGAACGGTCCGCGCCCGACCAACATCCGCCCGTCCAAGAAGCTGCCGGAGGCCAACTACGGCGACCTGCCGCGCGGCTCCCGCGACGAGCTGCTCGAGCTCGGCCCGGCAAAGTGGGCGGAGAAGCTGCGCAACCAGACCGCGCTGGGCGTCACTGAGACCACCTTCCGCGACGCGCACCAGTCGCTTTTGGCCACCCGCATCCGCACCAACACCCTGGTCGCGGCGGCGAAGCACGTCGGCCACCTCACCCCGGAGCTGACCTCCGTGGAGGCCTGGGGTGGCGCGACCTACGACGTGGGCATGCGCTTCCTCCACGAGTCGCCCTGGATGCGCCTGGACGAGCTGCGCGAGGCGATGCCGAACGTGAACATCCAGATGCTGCTGCGCGGCCGCAACACCGTGGGCTACACCCCGTACCCGGACTCCGTGACCAAGGCGTTCGTGCGCGAGGCCGCCACCTCCGGCATCGACATCTTCCGCATCTTCGACGCGCTCAACGACGTCTCGCAGATGCGCCCGGCCATCGACGCGGTGCTGGAGACCAACACCACCGTCGCCGAAGTGGCCATGGCCTACTCCGGCAACCTGATGGACCCGGCGGAAGACCTGTACACGCTGGACTACTACCTCAAGCTGGCCGAGGAGATCGTCGACGCCGGCGCCCACGTCCTGGCCATCAAGGACATGGCGGGCCTGATGCGCCCGGCAGCCGCCGCCAAGCTGGTCACCGCGCTGCGCGAGCGCTTTGACCTGCCGGTGCACGTGCACACCCACGACACCGCGGGCGGCCAGCTGGCCACCTACCTGGCGGCCGCCAACGCCGGCGCCGACGTGGTCGACGTGGCGTCCGCGCCGCTGGCGGGCACCACCTCGCAGCCGTCCATGTCCGCCCTCGTCGCCGCCTTTGCGGAGACGGAGCGCGACACTGGCATCGACCTGCAGGCCGTCTTCGACATGGAGCCCTACTGGGAGGCCGTGCGCCAGGTCTACGCCCCGTTCGAGTCCGGCATCCCGGGCCCGACCGGCCGCGTGTACAAGCACGAGATCCCGGGCGGCCAGCTGTCCAACCTGCGCACGCAGGCCAAGGCGCTGGGTCTGGAGGACCGCTTCGAGCTCATCGAGGACTACTACGCCGGCGTGAACGAAATCCTCGGCCGCCCGACCAAGGTCACCCCGTCCTCCAAGGTCGTCGGCGACCTAGCGCTGCAGCTGGTGGGCCAGGGTGTCAGCCCGCAGGAGTTCGCCGAAAACCCGCGCAAGTACGACATCCCGGAATCCGTCATCGGCTTCCTGCAGGGTGAGCTGGGCACGCCTCCGGGCGGCTGGCCGCTGCTGCGCGACAAGGCGCTGGAAAACCGCAGCGAGGTCGACCACACCGTGAAGGTGCCGGAGGAGC
Source organism: Corynebacterium faecium (assembly GCF_027257105.1). Classification (NCBI taxonomy): domain Bacteria; kingdom Bacillati; phylum Actinomycetota; class Actinomycetes; order Mycobacteriales; family Corynebacteriaceae; genus Corynebacterium; species Corynebacterium faecium. The sequence goes on along the minus strand of NZ_JAPYJX010000001.1, from coordinate 127,338 downwards.
TCGCCGCCGACCTCCAGTCGGAGGACCACGACACCCGCCGCGCCGCCCTGGACAAGTTGCTCTTCCCGAAGCAGTACGCCGAGTACCAGGAGCACTTGCGCACCTACGGCATCACCGACCAGCTCGGCGACAAGGCGTTCTTCTACGGCCTTGAAGAGGGCGAGGAGACCATGATCTGGTACGGCGAGATCGACGAGAACCGCCCGCCGCTGGTGGTCAGCCTCGAGGCCGTGGGCGAGCCGGATGAGAAGGGTATGCGCCAGGTCATCCTCACCGTCAACGGCCAGGTCCGACCGATCACGGTGCGCGATGAGTCCGCCGAGTCCTCCGTCGCCGAGGTGGAGAAGGCCGACTCATCCAACCCGGGGCATGTGGCAGCGCCGTTCGCCGGTGCCGTGACCGTCACCGTCAAGGAGGGCGACGAGGTCAAGGCCGGCGACCCGGTGGCAACCATCGAGGCCATGAAGATGGAGGCCGCGATCTCCGCCACCAAGGACGGCAAGATCGAGCGCGTCGCGTTCACCCAGCCGACCAAGGTGGAAGGCGGCGACCTCGTGGTGGTCATCGCCTAACGGGGCAGCAGTAAGCACCGCGCGGACCGTTGAACGGCCGCGCGGTGTTTGCTTTGTTGTGCCGAGGCGCGCTCGAGCACCGGCGACACGGGCCTACGCGGTGAAATCCTCCACGTCCACGACCATGACGTTGTCCTCGCCCTCGACATTCTTGAACCCGAACTTCTCGTAGCGGTGGCGCGCCCGGTCGTTGTCCGGGTCCACCCACAGCGCCACCTTCGGCGCGCCCTGGCGCTTCGCCAGCTCTACCGCCGCCTGCAGCAGCCTCACCGCGAGACGGTTGCCTGCGTAGCGGTTTTCTACCGCGATGGCGATTTCGGGGATGTCGGGGGCGAGGTTCGCGTGCCCGTCGTCAGGCGACTGCCAGTACCGCAACCACACGCCACCTGCAGGTACGTGGAATTGATCGAATGCGACGATGCCGCTTTCGCGCTCCGGGTCCCACTGGCCCACATAAGTTTCGGCGCCTTCGCGCTCGCTGTGGCCGACATCGCCGGCCTCGTTGCCGAAGACGTCGGCGAGGTAATTCAGCCGCCGCAGGTAGGTGCGGTCGGACTCGGTGGCCTCGCGCAGTTGGAACTCAGGTGTGTAATCCATGCGCTCCACGTTAATCTTTCCCCATGCTTCGACGCATTTGCCTATCGACGTCCACCGCCCTGGCCCTCGCCGCAACCCCCGGATTCGCCGTGGCAGCGCCCGTGGTGAACGACGCTCCACCCGCCGCCACCCCCGTGGTCAACCAGGGCGATTTGGTGGACGTGGTGGGCAAAGGGCGCTGCACCATCGCGTTTAACGACCGAGGCCAAAACGTCAGCTACACCGCCGGGCACTGCGGCGAAGAGGGCGACCGCGCCCTGGTAATGGGGGAGGGGTTCCGCGCCTCCGGCACGTTCCACCCGTCGTCGGCGATGAACGCGGACGAGGGCACCGCCAACGACTGGGGTGTGATCCGCTGGGCAGACGGCGTGAAGCTGGGCAAGAACGCCATATCCGGGGACGCGGTGGTGGCGCCGTCGCTGATGCGCTCTGGCGACCCGGTGTGCGTGTACGGCGGCACCAGCAAGAAGACGACGTGCGGCAGCTTCGCAGGCGCCATCGGCAACAACCTCTACTGGGACGGCCCGTCCGGCAAACCCGGCGATTCCGGAGGCCCGGTGTGGGTGGAGGGCAAGGGCTTTTTGTCCGTCTACACCGGCGTGAGCCTGGCGGTGGGCAGCAAGGGGGAGGAAGGCCGGCTCAACCGCAGCTCCGTGCCGGACAACGGCCCGCAGGTTAGCCCAGAAGAAGAACTGGAGCTGCTGGCGCAGGCGAAGCGCATCTCAACGCCGGTGGTGCACGAAACCGCGGTGCCGGGCGGCAAGCCGGAGCGGGTCAGTAACGGCGGCAGCTCGGATATGAGCGCGGTGGGGATCACCGCGATCGTGCTAGTCGCCCTCGCCGGGGTGCTGTTCGCGCTGCCGCAAATCGTCGGTGCGCTGCCACCGCAGTACCGCGAGCCCGCGCTGCGGATCATGCAGGGTTGGGGTTCCTAGCGGAAGGGCTACTTCAGCTCCATTAATACGGCGCCCTTGTTCACCTGGCCGCCAACCTCGACGGCCAGGCCGGTCACGGCGCCCGCCTTGTGGGCCTTGACCGGGTTTTCCATCTTCATCGCTTCCAGCACGACCAGCACGTCGCCCTCGGCGACCTCCTCGCCTTCCTCCACGTTGACCTTGATCACGCTGGCCTGCATGGGGGAGGCGACGGCGTCGCCGGAGACGGCTGCCTTGCCCGCCCGGCGCTTCTTCGGCTTGCGCTTGGCGGGGCCTGCCGCGACGAGTTCCTCGGGCAGGGCGACCTCGATGCGGCGGCCGTCGATCTCCACCGCGAAGGTGCGGCGAGAAGGCGCCTCGGTATCCGCGTCCTCGTCGGTTGCCGGGGTGGTGGGAAGCTCGCCGTCCCACTCCTCCTCGATCCAGCGGGTGTAGACGCCGAAGCCGTCCTCGTCGCCGACAAACGCTGGGTTGTCCAGGATGGCCTGGTGGAACGGGATCACGGTGGGGAAGCCGGCCACGACGTACTCGCCGAGGGCGCGACGGGCGCGCTCGATCGCCTCCTGGCGGGTGGCACCGGTGACGATCAGCTTGGCCAGCATCGAGTCGAACTGGCCGCCCACCACGGATCCTGCGCGCACGCCGGAATCCACGCGCACGCCCGGGCCGGCCGGCTCGGCGTAGGCGGTGATGGTGCCCGGTGCTGGCATGAAGTTCGCCGACGCGTCCTCGCCGTTGATGCGGAACTCGATGGCGTGGCCGTGGGGGACCGGGTCGGCGTCGAAAAGCAACTGCTCCCCGCGGGCGATGCGGAACTGCTCGCGCACCAGGTCGATGCCGGTGGTGGCCTCGGTGACGGGGTGCTCCACCTGCAGGCGGGTGTTGACCTCCAGGAAGGAGATCAGGCCGTCGGAGCCCACGAGGTACTCCACGGTGCCCGTGCCGAAGTAGCCGGCCTCGCGGCAGATGGCTTTAGCGGAGGCGTGGATGCGTTCGCGCTGCTCGTCGGTGAGGAACGGCGCCGGGGCCTCCTCCACAAGCTTTTGAAAACGGCGCTGCAGGGAGCAGTCGCGCGTGCCGACGACCACCACGTTGCCGTGCTGGTCCGCCAGCACCTGCGCTTCCACGTGGCGGGCCTTATCCAGGTAGCGCTCCACGAAGCACTCGCCGCGACCGAACGCGGCAGTGGCCTCGCGGGTGGCGGACTCGTACAGCTCCGGGACCTCCTCGAGCGTGTAGGCCACCTTCATGCCGCGGCCGCCGCCGCCGAACGCCGCCTTGATTGCCACGGGCAGGCCGTGTTCTTCAGCGAAGGCGACTACCTCGTCGGCGCCGGCAACCGGGTTCTTCGTGCCCGGCGCCATCGGGGCCTGCGCGGCCTCGGCGATGTGGCGGGCGGTGACCTTGTCGCCAAGCGCGGCAATGGCCTCGGGGGAGGGGCCGATCCAGGTCAGGCCTGCGTCGATGACCTTCTGCGCGAACTCCGCGTTCTCCGACAGGAAGCCGTAGCCCGGGTGGATCGCGTCCGCGCCGGACTTCTCCGCCGCGGCGATGACCTTGTCCATGTCCAGGTAGCTCTCGGCCGCGGTCTCCCCGCCGAGGGCGAAGGCCTCGTCGGCGAGTTGGACGAACGGCGCGTCCGCGTCCGGCTCGGCGTACACGGCGACAGACGCGATGCCCTCGTCCACACACGCGCGGATGACGCGCACGGCGATCTCGCCGCGGTTGGCCACCAGCACCTTGGTCACGCTGTTCGGCAGGTCAGTAGTCGCTGCAGTGGTAGGCACGAAGCAATCCCGTCCTTAACAATCGGAAAAACACACCGTTAGAAACGTCGGACAAACGTCGAACCATGTTACAGCGCCACCGCGCCGGCGTGCTTAATCTGCTTCGTTTTCGGGCGCGTCGCCCTTGGCCACAGGCATGCGCACCATGTTGCCCCACTCGGCCCAGGAGCCGTCGTAGAGAGCGACGTTGGTAAAGCCCAAGATGTGCTTGAGCACGTACCACGTGTGCGAGGAGCTCTCGCCGAGCTGGCAGTACACCACCGTCTCGGCGTCCTTGTCGAAGTCGGCGTAGATCGCCTGAATGTCCTCCAACGAGCGGAAGCGCGCGTTGGGGAACACCGAGCGGCCCCACGGCACATTCACCGCGCCGGGGATGTGGCCCTGGCGCAGCGACGGCGCGGAGGAAGGCCCCGGATTCGGGTCTTCGCCCAGGTAGAACGGGGCCGGCCGGGCGTCGATAAGCTGCGCGGGCGTGCGCTCCAGCAACTCCGAAGCAAACGCGCGGAAGGGCGCATCCTGGCGCTGAACCACCGGGTAGTCCGATCGCGGGTAGTCCGGCACCACAAAGGAAGTGTCGCGCTCTTCGCCCATCCACGCGTCGCGGCCGCCGTCGAGAAGCCGCACGTCCGGGTGGCCGAACAGCTCGAACACCCACGCGGTGTAGGCCGCCCACCAGTTGGACGAGTCGCCGTAGACCACCACAGTGTCGTCGCGGTTGATGCCGCGCGAGCGCATCAGCTCCGCAAACGCCTCGCCGTCGATGAAGTCGCGCACCAGCGGGTCGTTCAAATCCCGCTTCCAGTCAATGCGCACCGCACCGGGGATGTGGCCGATGTCGTAGAGGAACGCGTCCTCATCGCTTTCCACGACCTTCAAACCCGGCACGCCCAGGCGGGCGGACAGCCACGCCGCGGAAACGAACTTCTCCGGGTGCGCGTACTGCTGGAACTGCGGGGTGTCGTCGAGCTCGATGCCCATGGCGGCAACCTTTCTTCTCGCTCGTGTGCGGTGTGCAACACCAGTGTGCAAAACCACCGTCAACGATACAGAAACGAATGCAGCGCGCTTGACGCGTTCGGCCAGAAAACACGGTGGTGTGAACTTGCACACTATCAAATCGCTCGCCCGGTGGAACTCACTGCCGCGGGTTAAAGTCAAGTCAGGAACATACAGGTCGCGGCCAGTTTGTTCTAGCAATCTGACCTGCCCCGACGGCTCCTGCGTGAGCGTGAAGCGGGGCATGAACCATGAAAGGGACCAACCGTGCACAAGGCGATTGTTGTCTTCGAGGTCGAAGGCGGCTCCGACAAGTCCTTCGACGGCCACCGCAAGGACACCATGCCCATCGTGAACGCCATCAAGGAAAAGGGCTGGCACTCCGAGGTCGTCTACTTCCGCCCGGAGTGGGCGGACGACCTGTTCACCTACGTCTCCGAAAACTTCGACGCCTACATCTCCCGCGTGAACCCGGGCAACATCCCGGGCGGCGAGAAGGGCTACTTCGACCTGCTCACCCGCCTGTCCGAGGCCGGCCTGGTGGGCATGTCCACCCCGCAGGAAATGATCTCCTACGGTGCCAAGGACGCCCTGGTCAAGCTGAACAAGACCGACCTCGTGCCGGAGGACACCGCCGCGTACTACGACGTGGAGGAGTTCCACAACACCTTCCCGACGTCCCTGTCCTACGGCGAGCGCGTGCTCAAGCAGAACCGCGGCTCCACCGGCTCCGGCATCTGGCGCGTGCGCCTTGCCGACGAGTCCCTGGCCGAGTCCGTCGAGCCAGGCACCGCCCTGCCGCTGGACACCAAGCTCAAGTGCACCGAGGCCGTGGACAACCACACCGAAGACCGCGAGCTGGGCGAGTTCATGGACTTCTGCGACCAGTACATCGTCGGCGACAACGGCATGCTCGTGGACATGCGCTTCATGCCGCGCATCGTCGAGGGCGAAATCCGCATCCTGCTCGTCGGCCCGCACCCGGTCTTCGTCGTGCACAAGAAGCCGGCCGAGGGCGGCGACGCGTTCTCCGCAACCCTGTTCTCCGGCGCGAAGTACACCTACCAGAAGCCGGAGGAGTGGCAGGAGCTCGTCGACATGTTCGCCGAGGCCCGCCCGGTCATCGCTGAGAACCTCGGCGGCGACAACATCCCGCTGATCTGGACCGCGGACTTCATGCTCGCCGACGACGACGAGACCGGCGAGGACACCTACGTCCTCGGCGAGATCAACTGCTCCTGCGTCGGCTTCACCTCCGAGCTGGACATGGGCATCCAGGAGAAGGTGGCCGAGGAGGCCATCAAGCGCGTCGAGGAGAAGCACGCCTAAGAGCGTTTCGCTTCTCGACGAGCACTCCGCCCGTTCGCAACGGATCGTCTAGCAGACACAATGGCCTGCTAGACGATCCGTTTCTTATTGGCACCCATCTCCAACATCAGCTGGGGAAATAGATTGTCGGGTGCGGGATCGTCTAGCAACATTCGCTGCGGTGCTAGACGATCCGGCGATTAGTTGAGCAAGTAACCGGACTGGTTCCAGAACCGGTTGAACTGCTCGACGTCGCCAGCGACGGGCTGCACAGCGTCGCCTTGTGCCGTGAGGTCCACGGTGTAGTGGTCGGTAATACCTGCCGCGGTGGCTTCTCCGCGTTCACCCCAGGAGAGGCGGAGCTGGCCGTCGTTAAGCAATTCGATGCTCTCAACCTCTGTGAATAGCCGCATGTCGCCTGCGGGCTGGCCGTTGATGTAGAGCGCGAGGCCGTCGCTGATGGAGGCGCCGGTGCCTGCCGGGCGATCCCCGTCGCCGAGTGAGCCGCGGAACGTGATCCAGCTGATCGGCGCGCACGGATCGTAGTGGTTCTCGATGTTCTCGATCCAGTAGTTCATGTCCGACTGGCTGTCAGCCGCCGGCATGCGGCCCGGGGCTGTGCCGGTGGCGTACTGCTGGCGCGGATCGGTGGGCAGGCTGGCACAGTTGTCGCCCTCCGGGGCGGGGGCGGGGGCTGGCGGGGCAGCGGCCTCGCCGGCCGGTGGCTGCGCGGCCGCTTCGGTGACGGTCTTTTCTTGAGTCACCGTTTCGGGGAGGTCTGCACCTTGAGCGGCCGTGTCCGCCCCGGCACCGCCGATGGACGCGGTGACAGTGGGCGCCTTCCCGCCGGTTCCCGCAGCTGTGTCAGCTGTTGTGTCCTCCGTGGCGCTGCACGACGCAATCGCGAGCGCCGTCGGAACTGCAATGAGTAGCTTGGTCGCTTGGTTGATTTGCGTCATACCTCGTTAGGGTAAAAGCTTTTCGACGCTTTGCGGGTCGGCGTCGGAAAGCATCTGGTGGCAACGGTCGTATTCTGCCTGGTCACCGATAGCCTGTGAGGTTACTGCCAACATCGCAATGGCCTTCAACACGCCCTGGTTCGGCTCGTGGGAGGCGGGGACCGGGCCCCAGCCCTTCCAACCGTTGGCGCGCAGGCGGTCCAGGGAACGGTGGTAGCCGGTGCGGGCGTACGCGTAGGCGATGAGCTTGTCGCCGTCACTCAGTTCGCGTTCCGCGCGGGCGGCCCAGACGGCGGGGGAGTCGGGGTGGGCGAGCGCGGTGTCGTCTGCAAGCAAATCCTTGCCCGCGGCTGGGTCGGCGGGCAGCTCGATGGGCTTCGGGGCGAGCATGTCGTTGATTTCCATGGCCGCCAGGCTACTAGTTTCCTGGGAGACCGTGACGGGCCAGGCATTCGCGCATATTGTGGGGCGCGTAACCCGATGTGACCTGCGTCCCACACCGAGGAGCACCAATGGCTAGCCCGCTGTATGTCGCCCAAAACGGAACCTACGAGGAGTTTCTGGAGGTCTACGACCCGGAAGCGCACGATGCCACGGAGATGCTGTGCGCCGGACTGATCAACCGCGACCCGGAGGCTCGCGAAAAGATCAGCAACGACATGCTGGACCGCGGCGCGGATGCCACGGTGGTGGATTACGGGCAGAACACGCTGACGCTGCTGCTGAGCCACGACCGGCTCGCTAACGGCGACCCTGCACTGGCGCAGCGGCTTATCGACGGCGGCGCCGACGTGGACTATCGCGAAAGCGGTGGCGACGTACCCATGATGCTTGCTATTCGAATCCGCGTTGACGACGACGAACAGCGCCGCCCCCTGTGCGAGGCACTGTTCGCCGCGGACGTGGATTTGAACGAGCCGACGAACCTGCGCACCCGAAAGAACTCGATCGGGAAGTGGCTGCGCATGAACGTGGACGGGCGCCCCGGCAAACTCGATGTCCTGGACGAGTTTCTCAAGGCCAGAGGCTATTAGGAGGCGATTGTGGCAAGCCCGACGTACACGGCGAAGAAGGGCACCTACGAGGAGTTTCTCGAGGTGTTCGACCCAGAGGTGAACGACCCGACGGACATGTTGCTTAACGGCCTTACCAACAAGGATCCGGAAACCCGCGCCGCGATCTGCAACGACATGTTGGACCGGGGCGCGGATGCGTCGCGAGTCGAATACGGGCAGAACGCACTGACTGTCCTGCTGGGCAGGCACCGTCATCTGGGGTCCGGTGATGCAGCGCTTGCGCAGAGGCTTGTCGACGGCGGCGCCGACGTGAACTACCGCGAACGCCGGGGATCCTTGGTCCTGCAGCTGGCGATCGAGATCCGTGTGGACGACGACGAGCAGCGTCGACCGCTCTATCAGGCCCTGTTTGGAGCAGAAGAGCTGGATCTGGATCTTCCGTCCAACGCACACGAGCCAGTCATGAGCATCGGTGAGTGGCTGCGCATGAACGCCGACGACCGTCCGGAAAAGCTCTATGTCCTCGACGAGTTCTTGAAAGCAAAAGGTCATTAGCGAGGGAGAGAAAACCATGGCAAGCCCGCTGTATGTCGCCCAAAACGGTACCTACGAGGAGTTTCTGGAGGTCTACGACCCGGAAGCGAACGACGCCACAGAGATGCTGTGCGCCGGACTGATCAACCGCGACCCGGAGGCTCGCGAAAAGATCAGCAACGACATGCTGGACTGCGGCGCCGATGCGACGGTGGTGGATTACGGGCAGAACACGCTGACGCTGCTGCTCAGCCATGACGATCTCGGCAGCGGCGACGCGGCTCTCGTGCAGCGGCTCGTCGCCGCCGGCGCCGATGTGAACTACCGCGAAAGCCACGGAGACACACCGATCAAGCTCGCGGTAAAGATCGGAGCGGAGAGCGACGAGCAGCGCCGCCCAATCTATGAAGCGCTGTTCGGCAAGGATGTGGACTTGGACGAGCCGTCGAATGTCCGCAACCCTAAGAACAAGATCGGCGAGTGGCTGCGCATGTGCGTGGACCACCAGCCGGAGGGGCTCAAGGTCCTCGACGAGTTCCTCACAGCCCGCGGATTCTAGGGGCGCGTGCGGGGAGTTCGTCGCAAATTTGTACGAATCAACAACGCTAAAATCTGACCTGGGGTTTTGCAGGGCAGATTCCGAAAAAATGTCGATTCGTACAAAACCGCCCGGATCTCGGCCAGCCCCTCACTCCCAGAAGTCGGAGGCGTCCAGCCCGAAGCGGTAGAGGCAGCGGCGCAGCAGTGGCATGGATAGGCCGATGACGCTGGTGGGGTCGCCTTCGATGGCGTCGATGAACCAGCTGCCCAGCGCCTCCAGCGTGAACGCGCCCGCGCACTCCAACGGTTGGCCGGAGCGGGCGTAGGCCTCGATGTCGGCGTCGGAGACGTCGCCGAAGCGAATGGTGGTGGCGACGGTGTCCACCACCCACTCGCCACCGAACCACACGGCGTGCCCGGTGAGCAGCTGTGCTTCTTTGCCGCGCTGCGCCTTCCAGCGCTCGATGGTCGCTTCAACGGTGTGGGGTTTGCCCAGAAGCTCGCCGTCGAGCAGCAGCATGGAGTCGCAGCCGACCACCACGTCGTCGGGGAATTCGGCGATTGCCGTCTCAGCTTTGGCGCGGGCGAGCGTGGAAACGGTGGTGGCCGCATCGACGCCGTGAAGCGATGCGATCACTGCGTCCTCGTCGATGTGCGCCGGACGCAGCACCGGGGTAACCCCGCCTTGCTCGAGCAGCATGCGCCGCGACGGCGACTGCGACGCCAACACCAGCCGCATTAGAAGTACGCCGCAGAGGCGAAGGCGTGCGGGTTGAACGCGGCGGCGGGGTGCGATGCGCCCCAGCCGTTCGCGTCCGGCTGCACCCCGGCCAGCTTGCGCTCGCGCTGCAGCTGCTCAAGCACCTGCGACAGCGCGGCGAGCTCTGCCTCGGTGGGGTTGCCCTTGAGTACCTGAATGTCCACGTCAGCCTCCTTTTCGTGGTTAGAGCGGGATGTTGCCGTGCTTCTTCTGCGCCGGGTAGGCCACCTTGCGCTCCAGCAGGCGCAGGCCCTCCAGCACGCGGGCGCGGGTGGCGGACGGCTCGATCACCGCGTCGACTAGGCCGCGCTCGGTGGCCACGTACGGGTTGAGGTTCTCCTCGGCGTACTGCTCGGCGTCGGTGCCGATGGCTTCGGCGGCGGTGGGGGCGTCTGCAAGCGCGATCTGGGCGGTCGGCCACGCGAACACTAGGTCCGCGCCCAAACCCTTGGAGCCCAGCAGTGCATAGGAGGGGCCGAACGCCTTGCGGGTGACCACGGTGATCGTGCCCACCTGGGCCTCGGCGAACGCGTAGGCGAGAGCAGCCGCGGCGGCAGAGGAGCCTGCGCGCTCCTCCTCGACGGCCGGCAGGAAGCCCGGCGAGTCCACGAACTGCACGATCGGCAGGTTGAACGCGTCGCAGGTGCGGATGAAGCGCGCGGCCTTGCGGGCGGCGTCGCGGGTCAGGCAGCCGGCCAACACGCTCGGCTGCGTGGCGACGACACCAACGGCACGCCCGCCAACATGCGCAAACCCGGTGACCACAGAGCCCGCGTAGCCTGCGGAAAGCTCGAAGAAGTCCCCGTCGGTGACGGCGTTGATCACGTCGGCGACGTCGTAGGGCTGGTTGTCGTCATCAGGGATGAAGGTGTCCAGGCCAGCACCGGAACCGGCAGCCTCAGCGCCCAGCGGGGAGGCGGCCTTGTTGTTCAGCGGCAGGTAGCCCACCACCGCGCGCGCCAGCTCCACGGCCTCCACATCGGTGGCGGCGGTCAGCTGCGCCAGGCCGGTCCCCGCGGCGTGGACGGCGCTGCCGCCGAGCTGGTCGCTGGTGGTTTCGGTCTCGGTCACCTTGCTCACGATGTCGGCGGTGGTCACGTGCATCGCCGCGCCCTCGGCCATGATGGTGATGTCTGCCAGCGGCACGCTCGCCGCGGTCAACGCCGCCGCGTCGCCGGCCACGACCGCGATCTGCGGGATCAGCCCGGACGCGCGGGTGGCGGCGCGCAGGATCTGCGCCTGCATGTGCGCAGTGACGATGCCTTCCTTCCAGCGCGGGCCGGTGGAGTCGTAGATGCCGATCAGCGGCACGCCTGTCTTGGTGGCCAGGTGGTAGATCTTCAGCATCTTCTCGGCGTAGACCTCGCCGATCTGCCCGTCGAAGACGGTGGGGTCTTGGGAGAACAGGCATACCCTTCGGCCGTCGATAAGCCCGTAGCCTGTGACCACGCCGTCGGTGGAGGGCTTGGACTTGTCCATCTTGTACGCCTCGACGCGGTGCTTCGCCAGCGCGTCGGTTTCCACGAACGTGCCCTCGTCCACAAGCTTCAGCACGCGCTCGCGGGCGGTCGCGGCTCCGGCTGCGTGCACTGCGTCGATCGCGTCCTGACCGACCGGGGCCTGCGCCTCATCCAGGCGGTTGCGCAGATCCTCGATGCGGCCCGCGGTGGTGGTCATGTCGGGTTTGGATGAACTCATAACGCCTCAGTCTAGATTCCTTATGTGCCGCCATGCTTATCGACGGCTCCGCCGCCCGCGTTTCACCCTCCACCGACGGGCAGTAGAGCGGCGCCTACGCGCCGAGGAGGGCGAGCGGCATGACGATGATTCCGTCGGGTCGGACGTATGCCTGTTTACCTGTGGTTACCACCATCAGGTTGGTTACCCGGTCCGGGATGCGCTCGCGCAGCCACAGAAGGTGCCGGACATCGGCGTCCTCAACCCGCGGCTTGAGTTTGACCTCAACACCGACGACTTCTCGTTCCGGTCCTTCGATGATGAAGTCGACTTCCCGTTCTCCGGCGTTTGATCGGAGGTGGTACACCCGCGCTCTGGCTGCTTGGGCCAGCACACGGAGTGTGAGCGCAGTCAGGGATTCGAAGAGTGGCCCAAACATGTGGGCCGCGCGGTTGCTGAGGAGGCTGGATGGGCCGATGCCGAGCAGTCGTGCCGCGAGAGCGGGGTCGGCGAGGTGGTGTTTGGGGCCCTGCTGCAGCCGCTTGAACTCGTTATGCTCCGGAACCCACCCAGGGACTGGATCGAGCAGCCAATTCTTCGCTAGGTGCTCGCGGTATGCGAGCGTAGTTTTCTGATTCGGCTGCTCCACCTGGCCGCCCGTTGTGGCGTCGAGCAGCCTCGAGTAGGCGGTGGTCGTGGAAGTGGCCGCGGCATAGGCGCGCAGCCAGCTCCGGAGGCTTTCGGGCCGGCGTACTTCGTAGCCTGCATCGGGGATGTCGCGGTCGATGATGCGCTCGATGTACGAGTCGAGCATCAGCGTTTGGACCGTGGGATCAGCCGCGGCGATAGCGGGAAAACCACTGCCGGTGATGAGCTTGGCGTAATCGCCGACCTCGAAATCCGAGTGTCCCGACACATCGTTGTCTCCGCCCAAGATCCTGGCGAAGCTGCACGTGGGGTCGGAAACGCCGCGTTCATGGACGGCCATCGGGCGCATTCTTAACGAGTAGATCCGCCCGGCGCCCGAATGGGAACCCTTCGCGTCGACGGGAGTGGCCGAGCCGGTGAGCAGAAAACGCCCGGGGGCAGTTCCTAGGTCCACTTGGCGGCGAACTGCATCCCAAACCTGGGGGAGATGCTGCCACTCGTCGATGAGCAACGTGCCGTCCGGCGCTGAGGAGAGCGAAAAATCGGCCTCCGCAATGCTGCGCATATCCGGATCATCAAGGAACCAAGTGGTGTTGGCGCGGCGTTTGGCCGTGTCGGTTTTCCCGACACCTTTCGGCCCGTCAATGGCGATTGCGGACAGATGGGGCATGAGAAGGTCGAGCTCGTCGTCGAGGGTGCGTCGGAGGTAGGCCATATTGGGCATTGTACTGCACGAAAGTGCCCTACTACCGTATTTTCAGGACTCCTACTACCCAATTTTCAGAAGCTCTACTACCCGATTTTCAGGACTCCTACTACCTGATTTTCAGAAAAGAGGCCCCGTGCCGGGTAAGCGGCGCGGGGCACAAGCGGGGGTTAGGGGTGGTGAGCTACTACAGAACTACCGCTCCCAAACACGGTGGGAAGCCAGCAGCTCCTGCACCGGCGCAGCGGCAGCGTCGGCGGTGTCGACCGCGACGATGCCCGGCTGGTCCGCCGGGACGCGCGCGGCCTCCAGCGCCTGCTTGCCGGCCTCGCCCACGGCGACGATCGCCTTCTTGTGGCGCTCGCACTCGCCGAGGATGGTGTCCACGTCCGTCTTCGCCGGCGGGTTAACCACCACAACCGCGTCGAACTCGATGGAGCTGGCGGTGAGGCAGGTGCGCGAGATCGGAGTGTCCTTGTCGCCCAGCTTCACCGTGCCGCCCTTTTCCGCCACCACGAGCGGAGTGGTGCCGGCGGCGGAAAGCTCATCGACGAGTTTGCCCACGGCTGCGGCTGTATCTCCGGAAATGTCGGTGGAGATCAGCACGCCGACCTGGCGGCCGTCGATAGGCCAGGTGCCGCCCATCTGGGACAGCGCCTTCGAGGGCTCCACGTCCGCAACGTCCTGCTTCTCCGGGTGCGGCAGGCCCAAGTTGTCGGCGACAGTCTCCGCGAGGTCCTGGTCCACGTGCGCCAGCACCTCGAGGTAGCGCGTCTTCACCGACTCCTCGTAGCACTTGCCCAGCTCGAACGACAGCGCCTGGGTGAGGTGCTCCTGCTCCACGTCGGTGAGGGAGAGGTAGAACAGTCGGGCCTGGGAGAAGTGGTCGTCGAAGGATGCAGGGTGCTCGCGGGTGATCTCGCCGTTCACGGCGACCGGCACGTCGATAAATGCGCCCTCGTCCACAGTGGCCTCGGTGGGTGCGCCGCCGTCGAGCGTGTTCGGCTTGTACGGCGCGACGCCGGTGTGGGAGGCCACCTGGTGCATGCCGTCGCGAAGGTTGTCGTTGACCGGCGTCTGCGGGCGGTTGATCGGCAACTGCGAGAAGTTCGGCCCGCCCAGACGGGAAATCTGGGTGTCCAGGTAGGAAAACAGGCGGCCCTGCAGCAGCGGGTCGGCGGTGACGTCGATGCCCGGAGGCAGGTGCGACGGGCAGAACGCCACCTGTTCAACCTCTTCGAAGTAGTTGCGCGGGTTCTTGTTCAGCGTCATCGTGCCAATGATCTCCACCGGCGCGAGCTCCTCCGGCACCAGCTTCGTCGGGTCCAGCAGGTCGATGCCCTCGAACATCTGGTCCTCGGTGTCCGGGAACACCTGCACGCCCAAGTCCCACTGCGGGAAGGCGCCTGCCTCGATGGCGTTGTACAGGTCGCGGCGGTGGAAGTCCGGGTCCATGCCGCCGGTGATCTGGGCTTCCTCCCACACCTGCGAGTGCACGCCGAACTTCGGCTTCCAGTGGAACTTCACCAGGGTGGTCTCGCCGGCGTCGTTGATGAAGCGGAAGGTGTGGATGCCAAAGCCCTCCATCATGCGCAGCGAGCGCGGGATGCCGCGGTCCGACATGTTCCACAACGTGTGGTGGGTGGCCTCGGTGTGTTGGCCCACGAAGTCCCAGAAGGTGTCGTGCGCGGACTGCGCCTGCGGGATCTCGCGGTCCGGGTGCGGCTTGCCGGCGTGAATCACATCCGGGAATTTGATCGCGTCTTGGATGAAGAACACCGGGATGTTGTTGCCCACCAGGTCCCAGTTGCCCTCCTCGGTGTAGAACTTCGTGGCCCAACCGCGGGTGTCGCGCACGGAATCCGCGGAGCCGCGCGAGCCCAGCACGGTGGAGAAGCGGACGAAGACCGGGGTCTCAGCGTCCTTCTTGAACACCTTGGCCTTGGAAATCTTCGAGGCATTGCCATTGGCGACGAACACGCCGTGCGCACCCACACCTCGGGCGTGGACGGCGCGCTCCGGGATGCGCTCGTGGTCGAAGTGGGTGATCTTCTCGCGGAAGTGGTGGTCCTGCATCAACAGCGGACCGCGCTCGCCGGCGCGCAGCGACTTCGACGTCTCCGACAGGCGTGCGCCTTGCGCGGTGGTGAGGTACTCGCCCTGCTGGGCGCGCGGGTCGGTGCCGCCGGAGTTGTCGGCTCCGAAGTGGAACGGGCAGCCGGTGGGGGAGACAGCCGCTGGGGCCTGCTGCTCCGGGGCGTCCTGGGGCGGGTTCTGCTTCTTGTCGGTCACGTGTCACAACCTTTTCGTGTTGGGGGATCCTCGGGGCCATCTTCAAGGCGCTGAGGGTGGAACCGAGGGTAGGCCCGTCCTCGAATGATCGTTTGGACGTGCGGCCAAAACTGGCACGGGGCGAGGTGGACGTCGATAAGCAATATGCTCTTTAGCTATGACTGTGCGCGACATTCAGGCCATCCAGGACGCGGTGGCGGAGTACTGGCCGAACGTGCGGTGGGTGGAAACCACCGGCTCCACCAACGCTGACCTGTTCAAAGAAGGCGAGCCCGGCACGGTGCTCATCGCCGACGAGCAGACCGACGGCAAAGGGCGGCTGGGGCGCCATTGGGTCTCGCCGAAAGGCTCGCAGCTGGCCATGAGCATGGTGGTGGAGGTGCCCGAGAAGGTGCCGCCGTTCGGCCTGCTGTCCATCGCGCCGGGTGTTGCCGTGACGGATGTGGTGCCGCAGGCGCGGCTGAAATGGCCCAACGACGTGCAGATCGGCGGCAAGAAAATCGCCGGCATCCTCTCCGCGCTGGACATGCCGCGGGTGATTGTGGGCATCGGCATCAACGTGGCCATGCGCGAAGAGGACCTGCCGGTGGAGACCGCCACCGCGCTCAACCTCGAGGGCCTGGATGTGGATTTCGACGATCTCACCGCCGACATCCTGCTCGCCATGGGCAAGCGCCTAAACCAGTGGCGCGAGGGCGACCCGCAGCTGCTCGAAAACTACCGCGCCGTGTGCTCGACCATCGGCCAGCACGTGCGCCTGGAGATGCGCGAGGGCGAGGAGACCGTCACCGGCACCGTCACCGGGGTCAACGACGAGGGCGAAGTGCTTATCGACGGCTCCGCTTTCTCCGTCGGCGACGTCCACCATCTGCGGCCGACGTCCTAGGCGTGCAGTACCCTGCCTGTTTATGGCTGGCAAAGCACCGTTTCGCGTCGGCGGGGACGAAGTTGTCCTCGCCGACGTGTGCGCGCCGCTTTCCTCGCTGACCATCCCGCTGCTCGAGCTGGTGGCCGTGACCGGCGTAGCGTGGATGGCCGTCGGCTGGATGGACGTGACCCCGCACGTGGACCCGGGCCTGCGCAACATTGTGGTGCTTATCTGGGCGCTGCTCGTGCTGTGGCGGTTCATCGTCCCGCTGGTAGCGTCCAGGCGCCGGCGCTTCATCGTCACCGACAAGCGCATCCTGGCCCGCGGCCGGCGCGGCGCGGTGGATTCCATTCCGCTGCGCCAGATCCACTCCGTGCGCCGCGAGCGCGGCGGGATCAACGTGGCGGTGTACGGCTACGCCCAGCCGATCGTGTTCGAGCGAGTGGGCAAGACGCGCTCGGTGGAGAAGGTGCTGCAGCGCGCGCTCGGCGCCACGCGCTAAAGCCAGCGCGCTGAAGCCAAGGCCCTACTTGTCACCCTTGATCTCGGTGGTGTGCAGCTGCTCGTCCAGGTCCTCGGGGGAGAGCTTGCCGCCCAAGAACTCGGCGGTGACCGGCAGGTGCAGCTCCATGTCGGTGCCGGGGCACAGCTCGATCACGGCCTCGTCCACGGTGTAGTCCAGCACGTGGCCGCCGCGCGAATGCTCGTTATCGATGAAGTGCACGTGGCAGCCCGGCACGCCGATGCCCTTGGCGTACATGGGGGTGCGGAAACCGCCGATGACGCCTTCGACGTCGGTGAAGACGTGCTCCGCGTCGTCGGAGACGGCCTCGGACATCGGCGGGTAGGGCTTTTCCTGCTTGGTCACCGTGCGCACCACCACTTCCTTGAACCGGCCGGTGATTTTCACGGCGGTGAAGAAGTTGTGGCTGGGCTCGGCGTCGTCGATGAACTTGGCCAGCTCGGAGCGGACCATGCCGGCGGGCGCGTCGAAGCGCATCCGCGGCACGAAGTTGGTCACCACGGTAAACGGGGTGCGCTGGTCCAGATCTGCCACGCGCGCCTTGCCGTCGGATGTGAGCTGGTGGCACACCCCGTCCAGGATGAGCATTTCGCCGTCGAGGGCGTCGAAGGTGCCCAGGCCGAAGTTGCCTTTGCTCAGCATGTCGCTGATGGTCAGCTCGCCGTCGTAGATGCCGTCGAGAAGCGCGGTCATCAGCGAGTTTTGGAAGATGGTGTGGCGGGCGATCGTTTCAGACATGGCTGCGATGCTAGTCGGAGGGGCGACTACAGTGTGCAGAGTGAGTAACGCCTATGGGATGCCCGTCGTCGCCGTCATCGGCGACGGCCAGTTGGCACGGATGATGCAGACGGAAGCGATCGAACTCGGCGTGGAGACCCGCGTGCTCGCCGCGAGTAAGGATGCCTCGGCGGCGCAGGTGTTCGGCGATGTGCGCCTCGGCGATTACACCAAGCTCGAGGATCTGCGCGCGGTCGTGGGTGGCGCGGATGCGGTCACCTTCGACCATGAGCATGTGCCCAACGAGTACGCGCAATTGCTTATCGACGATGGCGTGGCCGTAGAACCCCGCCCCGATGCTTTGATCTACGCGCAGGACAAACTCGAGCAGCGAAAGCGCCTGTCCGAGGCCGGCCTGCCGGTGCCGGCGTTTACGGCGATTGAGTCGGCGGCGGACGCCGAGGCGTTCTGGGATGAGACTGGCGGCCAGGTGTGCCTGAAGGCCACCCGCGGTGGCTACGACGGCCACGGGGTGTGGTTCCCGTCGTCGCGCGAAGAGTGCGCCGAGCTGGTCGAGGACCTGCTGGGCCGCGACCTGCCGCTGATGGCGGAGAAGAAGGTCGCATTCACCCGCGAACTGTCCGCGATGGTGGCGCGCAACCGCTCCGGTGACGTGCGCGCCTGGCCGGTGGTGGAGTCGCGCCAGGACGGCGGCATCTGCCGCGTGGCCATCGCGCCCGCGCCGGGCATGTCCGCGGAGCTGGCCAAGCGCTGCGAGGAGCTCGCCGTGCAGGTTGCCGAAGGCTTGGGCGTGACCGGCGTGTTGGCCGTGGAGCTGTTCGAGTACGAGGGCGACAACGGCCCGGAAGTGTCGGTCAACGAGCTGGCCATGCGCCCGCACAACACCGGCCACTGGACCCAGGACGGGTGCGTGACCTCCCAGTTCGAGCAGCATGTGCGGGCTGTGCTGGATTGGCCGTTAGGTGCCGTCGATAAGCTTTCGCCCGCGACTGTCATGGTCAACACCCTCGGTGGCGACGAGGACCCCTCCGTGCCGATGGCCGAGCGTGTCATTGCGGTGATGCGCAAGTACCCGCAGGCCAAGGTGCACCTCTACGGCAAGGACCACCGCCCCGGGCGCAAGATGGGCCACGTCAACGTGTGCGCCGACACCGTAGAGGAAGCGCTCGCCGTGGCCGAGGACGCCGCGCACTACATCATCCACGCAACCTGGAAGGACTAGACACATGGCACAGCCAGCCGTTGGCATCATCATGGGCTCCGACTCGGACTGGGACACCGTCGCCCCGGCCGCCGAGGTGCTCGCCGAATTCGGCATCCCGTTTGAAGTCGGCGTGGTCTCCGCGCACCGCACGCCAGAGAAAATGCTGGCCTACGCCAAGGAAGCGCACACGCGCGACCTGCAGGTGATCATCGCCTGCGCCGGCGGTGCGGCGCACCTACCGGGCATGGTCGCCGCTGCGACGCCGCTGCCGGTCATCGGCATCCCGCGCGCCCTGGACACGCTGGACGGACTGGACTCGCTGCTGTCCATCGTGCAGATGCCGGGCGGGGTGCCGGTGGCCACCGTCTCCATTGGCGGGGCGAAAAACGCAGGTCTTCTGGCCGCGCGCATCCTGGGTGCCGCCGACCCGGCCGTGCAGCGCAAGATGGTGGATTACCAGGCGCGCATGGCGGCCGAGGTCGAGCGCAAGGACGAGGCGCTGCGCCAGCGCCTGATGGGTGAATAACCCAATCGTCGTGCTGGGCGCCCGCATCGTGGACGGGCGCCCTTCGCGCATGCTCGAGTTCCGCCTGCGGCGGGCGATTGAAGTGTGGCGTGCGGCCCCCGCGCCGCTGGTCGTCTCCGGTTTTGGGGAGGCGGAGGTGATGGCCGACTGGTTGCTGGTCCGCGGGGTGCCCGAGTCGTCGATCGTGCTGGAGCCTCAGGCACGCTCCACCAACGAAAACCTGGAGCGCTCCCGGGCGCTGTTCCCGGATGCCGCGTGCCTGACCGTGGTGACCAGCGGGTTCCACGTCTTGCGCACCCGCGTGTGGGCCTGGCACCTGGGCATTCCGGTGCAGTTAGTAGCGGCGCCGACCCCAAAGACGTCGCGGGTGAAAAACTACGCGCGGGAAGTGGTGGCGCTGCCGCACTCCGTGGCGCGGGTGGTGTGGCGCCGTTTCGTGCGCCGGGTGCTCGGGCGGTAGGGGCGGATTTTCGTATACGATATTCGCATGGAAAAGATCCACGGCAAATCCATCACCGAAGAGCAAATTCAGCAGTGGGCTGATGAGGCTGAAGCGGGGTACGACCTTTCGAAGCTGCCGGCTCCCCGCCGAGGTCGTCCACCAGTAGGTAGAGGTGCAGGTACGGTCGTACCGGTGCGTCTCGACGACGAAACGATCGCCGCCCTCATGTCCCGCGCCGAAGCGGAGGGTCTGACCACCCGGTCGGATGCGATCCGTGAGGCTATCCGGCAGTGGACTGGGGCAGACCTACAGAGCTAAACCCCGAGTAAGTGATCCAGAGTAAGGCCGATTTTGGGCCATACTCTGGATCCCTTACTCGGGGTTTGTGGAATGGGGGTCGCGCCGAGACGGGGGGCCGCGCGCCCGGAAGCGCTACTTCTGCAGGCCCGGCAGGTTCAGACCCAGGTGCGGGCCGGCGAAGTAGAGGCCAGCGGCGCCGATGGTGGCCACAATGGCGATGATGCCGGCGAGCAGGCCGGCGAAACGCTTGGCGTTGTCGATTTCGTCCTGGGTGTACTCGGAGCTGCCCGGGCCGCTGGACTGCTTGCCCTGGTCGGCCTGGTCAGAGGTCTGGTCGGTGGCTGCGGCAGTGTCGGTTGCCGGGGCGGCGGTGGCCACCGGGGCGGCGCCGGCGACGAGGGCGACGGCGAGCGCGGGGGCGATGGCGCGGCGGGAGATGGAGCTGGTGAGCATGGGCGGTCCCTTCATGGGCGTGAGCACGGGTGTATCCGCCACAGAATAACCGACCGGGCCAGGGCAACCAGCCACAGCCCCGCCGCGTTACTGCCCGTCGATGAAGCGGGTGACCTTCTCCGCCTCGGCGATCTCCTGCAGCCGCTCCGCGGAGACCAGCCCGGTGACCACCACGACGGAACCGCCGGCGGCGATGGGGCCGAGCACGTTCGCGGCGAACTCGTCGGTGGTGTGCCAGTCCTGCACCAGGTAGCGCTCCGCCTCGATGCCGGGCACGGCGAACGAGCTCAGCGAGGGGGATTGGCCGAAGTAGTCGTCGCCGTAGAAGCGCACGGTGGGCCCGAAGTCCACGGTGCCCACGGGCAGTTCACCGCCGGCTTCCACCACGCCGCGGCCGAAAGGGTCATCGGAGACCACCACGCAATCGGGCACTTCGCTCCACCGCGCGGCGCCGTCCAGGGTGGTGAAGATGAGGTCGGGGGCGGGGGCACCGGAGGCGTCGATAAGCGGGGTGCGCGAGGAGCTGTACGCGCCGATGGCGATGACCGCCGCTTGCCACGACACCGGCAGGTCGATGGCGACGTTGTCGCCGGCGTCGAATTCCTCGTCGAGCATGTTGGCGACCTTGCTGGCCCAGTTGTCCAGCGTCTGCGCCGAAAAATCCATGCGCACACCGCGCGAGTCGTCGTAAACAGTCAGGCGCGGCGTCGACGGGTCGGTCTGCATTAGCGGTGCGAGCATGCTCATGCCCGCCCATCGTAAGGGGCAATTGCTTTACGACGCCAACATGATCGACGCACCCGGCCCCAACGGAAGATCGAACTGGTACCAGATGAACAGCAGCACCAGCCAGAACATCCAGAACACCACCGTGAACACAATCAGACGCGACATAAGGGTGCCGATGCCGGCCTTCGGCTCGTAGCGGCGCAGCTGGGTGAGGATGACGATGATGTACGGGTTGAGCGGGGTGATGATCTGCGTCGCGGAATCGCCGACGCGGTAGGCGGCCTGGATGAACGCCGGGTCGAAGCCGAGCAGCGCGAACATGGGCACGAACACCGCGGCCATGAGCGTCCACAGGGCGGAGCCGGAGATGATGAGCAGGTTCAGGCAGGACGCGAGGATGACAAACGCGATGATCGCGCCGAAGCCGCCGATGCCCGCGGACTCGAGGGCTTCCGCGCCCTTCACGGCGGTCCAGGTGCCGATGCCGGACCAGTTGAACAGCGCGATGAACTGGCCGAGGATGAACGCCAGCACCAAGAAGCCGGTCATTTCTTTGATGGACGAGCCCATCATGTCGGTGACGTCGGTGACGCTTTTCACTGTGCCTGCGGCCTTGCCGTACACCAAGCCCATGACCACGAAGTAGAGCACCACGATGAACACGGAGGATTCCATCAGCGGCGAATCCGGCAGGAATGTGCCTTCCTCATTGCGCCACGGCGAGCCCGGCACGAGCACGGCGACGGTGCCCGCGACGGTAAGCAGCAGCGTGACCCACAGCGTGGCGGTCAGGCCGCGCTTCTCCTCTACGGTGAGCTCGGCGGTGATCTCCTTGCCGTCGGGGTCCAGGTCCGGGGCGGCCTCGCCTTCGGCGACCTCGGTGGGCACGCCCATCTTGTTCAGGCGAGGCTCCAGCACCTTGTCGATGATCAGGCCAGCGATGAAACCCAGGATGGACGCGGAGGCGATGTTGAACCAGTAGTTGGACATCACCGTGACCTCGTTTGCCTCCAGGCTGGGCAGCGCCTCCATGACGGAGTTGGTGATGCCGGCGAACAGCGCGTCAAGGGAGCCGGGCAGGATCGAGGTGGCGTAGCCGGCGCCGACGGAGGCGAAGCCGCCCAGCAGGCCGGCGACGGGGTGGCGGCCGGCGGCCTTGAACACCATGGCGGCCAGCGGCGGGATGACAATGAAGGCCGGGTCCGCGATCAGGGAGGCGGACACGCCGATCAGGCCCACCGCGTAGGGCAGGACGGTCTTGTTGGCGGAGCCGAACAGGCGGCGGATCAGCGCCGAGAGCATGCCGGAGCGCTCCGCGATGCCCACGGCCAGGATGATGGGCATCACGTAGACAAGTGGCGGGAACCCGACGTAGTTTTCGCCCAGGTTCACGGTGAACCAGGCCAGGCCTTCCTTGGTGAAGAACCCGTGGATGGGGCGGACCTCGTCTGAGCCGGGGACCTGGACCTGGGCCCCGGACCAAGCCATCACCGTGGAGATGACGGCGGTGATGAGGAACAAAAGCAAAAAGAGGGTGAACGGCTCGGGGAGCTTGTTGCCCACCTTCTCGATGGTGTTGAGGACACGGTCTGTCGCGCCCTGCTTTTCGGGCGCGCTACTCGTTCCGGTGGTTGTTGTGGTCTCTGGCGATGGCTCGGGCCGTGATGTGCGAGTCATGCATTCTGGTTTTACCAAAGTGCGCGCAGGGTTTTCTCCGGTTTCGGGAAAATTCTGGAATTACATTCCCGAAATGTGGGACAAGGGGGCGGGGCTAATTCACGCAGCGCGGGCTGTCGCCGTCGGCGGTGATCTCGGGGCCGATCTCGGTGGCGCCGAAATCCTCGCCCGGCGTGCCCACCGGCGCCTCCTGCTGCGCTTCCTCCTCGGTCATGAGACCCGGGCCTGCGTAATCGTCGGCCACGACCGCCACCATCGTGCCCGGCTCGAGCGTGGCGTTGGCCACCACCGGCACACCGCCGAGGATCCGGGCGAGCGCCTGGGCTGCCGGGTCGTCCGCGTCCGGCGCCACAACCTGGCTCTGGTAGTACAGGCCGTCCATTGCGTTGGCCACCTCGGAGACCTGGACACCTTGCTTGCCCAGCTCCTCGCCGACGCGGCCCGCCTGGCCCGGCACAGCCCCGGCATTGAGCACGATGACGTCCTGGGAACTAAGCGTCGACGACGCCGCGGAGTCGGAAGAGTCTGCGGAGTCGGAGGTCTCGGTGGTGTCCTCTTCCTGATCGGGCTCCACCGCGTCTTCCATGAACCGGTGCACCTGGGCCACGTCGACGGTGACGATAGATTCGCCGTAGTCGCCCACACCGTTGACGGAGGTCACCGGAATGGTGGTGAACGTGACGTTGTCGCCGGCCAGGCCGGAAAGTTGCTGGGCGAAGCGGACCACGTCCCAGCCCTTGTCCAGCGTGACGGAGCGTTCGGCGGCGTTGGCCAGTTCGCGCAGGCGCGCCGGATTGGTCAGGGTGCCGGCGGAGAGCATGGTGCGCACCAGCGACGCCATGAACGTCTGCTGGCGGACAATGCGGTCGAGGTCGCCGCGCGGCAGGTCGTGGCGCTGGCGCACGAACGACAACGCCTGCGTGCCGTTGAGCGTCTGCACGCCGGCGGGGAAGTGGGCGCCGGACAGCGGCTCGTCCACCGCGTTGTTCAGGCACACGGTCACGCCGCCCACGGCGTCGGTGAGCAAGACGAAGCCGAGCAGGCCCACCTGCGCGAAGTGGTCCACCTCCACGCCGGTGAGGTCGGCCACCGCGTCGATCAGCCCCTCTTGGCCCGCGCGCGCGACCCGCTGCTCCAGCTCGGGGCCTTCGGACATGCCCTCTTCCTCAACCAGCTCTTCGCGCTTGTCGGCAGCGTAGGCGCCGTAAACGCCGTTGATCTTGAGGTTGCCGTAGGTGGAGTCGTGGACGTAGGTGTCGCGCGGGATGGAAACGGCCGTCGCCTTCGAGCCATCCTCCGGGATGCGGACAACCATGATGGTGTCGGTGTTGATCTCGCCATCGGCCACACCGGCGTTGAGGCGGGCGAGCTCGTCCTCGCTTAAGGGGTTGCCCTGCGCGTCCGTGCGCGAGTCGGAGCCGACGAGCAGGATATCCACCGCGCCGTCGAGCACCGCGTCGTCCTTGTTGCCCTTGCCCTTGGATTTGCTCTGGGAGCTCACGTCCAGCTCCGAGGCGGACAGCTGCCCGCCCAAACGGCCGACGGCGAAGTAGCCGACGCCGGACAGGGTGATCGCCAGGGCGGAGACTACAGCCAGCACTCCTTTGACCACAGGGTGGCCGGACTGGGACACGTCTCGCGTTCGCGATGGTGCCGCCTGAATGTCGCGGGCACGCCGATTGGGGTCAGTCACGCGGGGAAGTATACGACATTCCCTCCCGAATACCCTCGGCTGTGCCTGTGCCGTACACCAATTCCGGCCCCACTGGTGGGTATGATTCCAGCCATTGTGAACGCTGACTCTCTCCATCCGACTGACGCACCGCTCGCGGTGATCACGGTGACCTACTCGCCGGGCGAGCATTTGTCGCACCTGATTGCGTCGCTCGACGCGGCGACGCGCGGCGAGGTGCATTTGGTCTGCGCGGACAACGGCTCTACAGACGGCGCGCCCCAGCGCGCCGCCGCTCAGCACGAGCACGTGGAATTCCTCCCCACCGGCGGAAACATCGGCTACGGGGCGGCGATTAATGTCGCAGCCGCGGCACTTGCGGAGCGCCGAGAAGCGAATGCGATCCGAAACGACTACTTCCTCATCGTCAACCCCGACGTCGAGTTTGGCCCGGGCAGTATCGACGAGCTGATCCGCTGCATCGACGCCGCTCCAAAGGCGGGGGCGGCGGGCCCGCGCATCGAGGAAGCGGACGGCTCCGCGTACCCGAGCGCCCGCGAGGTGCCCGGGCTTGCCACAGGCATCGGGCATGCATTGCTTTACGACGTCTGGCCACGCAACCCGTTTTCCCGCGCCTACAAGGCGGACGCGAACATGCACGTCCAGCGCACCGCAGGGTGGCTCTCGGGCGCGTGCCTGCTGGTGCGGTGGGACGCGTTCGACGCCATCGGCGGCTTCGACGAGCGCTACTTCATGTACCTCGAAGACATCGACTTCGGCGACCGGCTTTCTCGCGCCGGGTGGGAGAACCTGTACTGCCCGTCGTCGGTGATTTTGCACGACCAGGGCCATGTGGCTGGCAAGTTCCGCAAGGTCACGGTGCCTGCGCACCACGGTTCGGCCTACCGCTTCCAGCGCGACAGGCACCCGCACCCGTGGCAGGCGCCGCTGCGGTGGGCGTTGTGGCTCGGGCTGAAAGTCCGCGGGGCGTTCCAGCTCGGGCTGCGTAAACCGCGGCGGCGCACCGATACTTAGCGAGAAACACAAACAGCAGGAAGAAAAGGACGAGCAATGGCAACTTCGGAGCACACCGGCGCCGCACAGGCGACCGGCGGGGCAGTGGCAGAGATGGACGCGGTGATCCTGGTGGGTGGGCGCGGCACGCGTCTGCGCCCGCTGACGGTGTCCACCCCGAAGCCGATGCTGCCCACCGCGGGCTACCCGTTTTTGGCGCACCTGCTCGCCCGCATTAAGGCGGCAGGCATGAACCATGTGGTGCTGGGCACGTCGTACAAGGCTGAGGTGTTCGAGGAGTACTTCGGCGACGGTTCCGAGTTCGGCTTGGAAATCGAGTACGTGGTGGAGGAAGAGGCCCTCGGCACCGGCGGCGGCATCCGCAACGTGTACGACAAGCTGCGCTACGACAACGCCATGGTGTTCAACGGCGACGTGCTCTCCGGCGCGGACCTGTCCGCCATCGCCACCACCCACGTGGACAAGGACGCCGACGTGACGCTGCACCTGGTGCGCGTGCCGGATCCGCGCGCGTTCGGCTCGGTGCCCACCGACGAGGACGGCAACGTGCTGGCGTTTTTGGAGAAGACGGAGGATCCGCCGACCGACCAGATCAACGCTGGCTGCTACGTGTTCAAGCGTTCTGTGATCGAGCAGATCCCGGCCGGGCGCGTGGTGTCGGTGGAGCGCGACACGTTCCCGGGTCTGCTGGAGGCGGGCGCGAAGGTGGTCGGCCACGTGGATTCGTCCTACTGGCGCGACATGGGCCGCCCGGACGATTTCGTCCAGGGGTCTTCCGATGTGGTGCGCGGCATCGCGTACTCGCCGTTGCTCGAGGGGCGTACGGGCGAGTCGCTTGTGGACGACTCCGCTGGCGTCGCGCACGGCGTCATCTTGATGGGCGGCACGGCTGTGGGCCGCGGCTGCGAGATCGGGGCCGGCTCGCGTGTGGACGACTCGGTGATTTTCGACGGCGTGACCATCGAGCCTGGCGCGATGGTGCGCAACTCGATTATCGCCGCTGGTGCGCGGATCGGCGCGAACGCGCGGATCACGGACTGCGTGATCGGCGAAGGGGCAACGATTGGCGCGCGTTGCGAGCTGCAGGCGGGCATGCGCGTGTGGCCGGGCGTGGAAATCCCGGATTCGGGAGTGCGTTTCTCTCCGGACGCGTAAGCGACACGCCAAAACTGAAAAATAGTTGCTCAAATCGGCGCCGCTACCATATGTAGTACCCCCGATGCGCACCCCCATCTCCTGGCGCGTGTGACTAATGTGACTCGTGTGACGAGCGACGTGGGAAATGGGGGGCGGGGGACCGAAACTGCAGAATTCTGGTTGCGGCTATTTAGTGTCCCGGTGTGTAATCACAGCAGTGTTATCCGCAGTGCCCGCCAGCCGGGAACTGCGGTCACCACTCTTATACGACCGACAAGCAACTAAGGAAGGTAATGGCGTGGAAAACCAGGCAGACGCCACCCTCCGCGGCGCGGCCGCAGGAGGGATGACCCTCGACGAGTTGTTCGGCGCCGTCGAGCAGGAGTGGCAGGATCAGGCGCTGTGCGCCCAGACCGACCCGGAGGCGTTTTTCCCGGAGAAGGGCGGCTCCACCCGCGAGGCGAAGCGGATCTGCAAAGCGTGCGCAGTGCGCGACGAGTGCTTGGAATACGCGCTCGAGCACGACGAGCGTTTTGGCATTTGGGGCGGGCTCTCCGACCGTGAGCGCCGCCGCCTGAAAAAGCAGATCGGCTAAGCCCTACCAGGGGAAGTCTGGGGAGATAGTCCTCGGATCCAAGTTGAGGTAATTGGCCACAAGAGCGGTCAGAACCCAGGTGATGAGTTCTGACCGCTCTTGTGTTTGCGCTGCCCGGTGCTCGATGGGCATGCGGAACACCACGAAGCGTGCGCGGGTGGGGTTGCCCTGCTTGTCCACCCCGGCCTGCAGCACGCGCCCGAGCGGCACCGGGCCGTCGGCGATGATCTCGTCCGGAAACACCGTCATGTCGGGGCTGAGACGCATCCGGGGAATAGTGTCCACGGCAAGGTCCACGCCGGCCAGCTCGTTGAAGTACTGGTTGTGCAGCGGTGCGTAGGCGTCGATGACCAGCTGGTCGAAGCTGTCTGCGCGGGTGCGGTAGCGCGGCACGCCGATAGGCAGGATGGGCCCGCGCACGCCGTGGCCGTGGCGGTTGCGGGCCGGTTGCACGTGGGAGGGGCCGGTGGAGCTCATAGCTGGCAATGCTATTGCGCCGCGGGGCGCAGGTGTCGCGGGCGCGCCGCGTTGCACTATCGAAATCTCAATGTGGGGTTTAGACTTGGCGCCGTGAATATCTACCGCCGTTGTTGCCGCCCCGGGTGCGGCCGGCCCGCCGTGGCCACGCTGATCTACGCGTACGCGGATTCGACGGCAGTTATCGGACCGCTCGCGCCCGCCCCGGACCCGCACGCCTGGGATTTGTGCGAGCGTCATTCCGCGCACATCACTGCCCCGGTGGGGTGGGAGCTGGTCCGCGTCGAGCACGTCGAGCTCGACGACGACGAGTTGGACGACGAGAACACCGACATCACCGCGCTCGCGGAGGCGGTGCGCGAAGCAGGAAGGGTGACCACCGGGCTGGTGGAAACCGGCCAGGACCCGATCGAGTACTCGGCGGAGAAAGACTTCAACAACCCGGACACCTCCAACCACCCGGTGCACCGCACGAAGCGGGTGGAGGAGCAGATCGCGGCTGCCAAGGCGGCGCGTCGCTCGCACTTGCGCATCGTGCCGGACCCGGAGGTAGAGCAGTAGCAACAGCGGTCTGCGCAGGCCCGTGTCGGGGGCGCGCGATAAGATACCGCGCATGGCTATTGAGCACACAGAAGCAACGCTGAAAAGCGTTATCAAGGCGTACGACGTCCGCGGCGTCGTCGGCGAGACCATCGACGAGGACTTCGTCCGCACCGCAGGCGCGGCGTTCGCGCACATCCTGCGCGGGGAAGGGGAGACCCGCATCGCTGTCGGCCACGACATGCGTCCGTCCTCGCCGGCGCTTGCAGACGCCTTCGCCGAGGGCGCTGCCAGCCAGGGGATCAACGTGACCCTGCTGGGCCTGACGTCCACCGACGAGCTCTACTTCGTCGCCGGCACCCAGCGCTGCGCCGGCGCGATGTTCACAGCCTCGCACAACCCGGCGCAGTACAACGGCATCAAGCTCTGCCGCGCGGGTGCGACCCCGGTGTCCACGGACACTGGCCTGGGCGAGATTGGCCGCATGATCCTCGAGGGCGTGCCGGGGTACGAGGGGGAAGCGGGAGTCGTCGATAAGCATGACGCCCTGGAGGAGTACGCCTCCTACCTGCGCGAGCTCGTGCCGGTGCCCGCGCGCCGCAAGCTTGTGGTCGCGGTGGACGCGGCCAACGGCATGGCCGGCATGACGGTGCCGGCGGTGCTGGGCGATATGGACATCCGCCCGCTGTACTTCGAGCTCGACGGCACGTTCCCCAACCACGAGGCGAACCCGCTGGACCCGAAGAACCTTGTGGACCTGCAGAAGTTCACCGTGGAACAGGGCGCGGACATCGGCCTGGCCTTCGACGGCGACGCGGACCGCTGCTTCGTGGTTGACGAGCGGGGTGAGGCCGTCTCGCCGTCCGCGATCACCGCGCTGATTGCCACCCGCACGCTCGAGCAGCACCCGGGCGCGACGATCATCCACAACCTGATCACCTCCCGCGCGGTGCCGGAGCTGATCGAAGAGTACGGCGGCAAGGCGGTGCGCACCCGCGTGGGCCACTCCTACATCAAGGCGCAGATGGCGGAGCATTCCGCGCTGTTCGGCGGCGAGCACTCCGCGCACTACTACTTCTCGGAATTCTTCAACGCCGACTCCGGCCTGGTGGCCGCGCTGCACGTGCTGGCCGCGCTGGCGGAGCAGGACGCGCCGCTGAGCGAGCTGATGGGCGCCTACGAGCGCTACACCGCCTCCGGCGAGATCAACTCCGAGGTCGCCGACCAGGCAGCCGCCACGCAGCGTGTGGTGGACGCGTTTGCGGAACGCGCGGAATCCGTGGACACCCTCGACGGCGTGACGGTGCAGTTGAAGGACTCCAAGGCGTGGTTCAACGTGCGCGCCTCCAACACCGAGCCGCTGCTGCGGCTCAACGCCGAGGCGCCGACGCGCGAGGAAGTGGACGCGCTGACCGAGGAAATCCTCGGCATCATCCGCGCATAAGCTTCCCCGCGTACGCTCGCGGGGTATGAGCGGATTTTCCAGGGAAGACGCCCTGTTTTTCGACATCGCCCACGAGGGCGCCCAGCTCCGCGCCGTGGGCCAGGCGGCGTACCTGCTTGCGGGGCTGCGCGGGCTTGCACCCCGCAGCGTGGTCGTGCTGGCCACCGACCAAGTCGCGGCGGCCGCGGCGCGTGCGGTGGCAGCGTTTGCAGCCCCGCTCGAGGTGCCAGTTGTGGTCACGGACGTGCTGCCGGCGTACGTCGGCGCGCTCGATGTCGTGGTGGTTGTGGGCGACAACGCCGGCCGCGAAGAGGACCTGCGCGGTCTGACCACTGCGGCCGACCGCGGCGCCGAGACCATCCTCGCGGGCCCGAAGCAGGGGCCATTGCTTGACGACGCACCACAGGCCGCCGCCGTCATCCCCGCCTTGCCCGACACCGCTAGTGCCTCCCCGCTTCGCACCTGCGCCGTGGTCGGCGCGGTGCTGCTCGCGCTGCGCCAGCCGGCCGAGGTGGTGGCGGAGCGCTTCGAGCTCTTGGCCTCGGAGGTGGACGCTGAGCTGGAGTCTGTCTCCCCAAGGCGCGACGTGGCGGTCAACGCCGCGCGAAAGCTGCGCGCGCAGGCCGAGGGTGCCCGTGTGCTGCACACCGGCGTCGGGCGGGCAGGAAGCGCGGTGGCGCAGCTGGTGGCCGCGCTGTGGTCCACGCACGGCATCCCTGCTTCCGCCGTGGGCGCGGAGGAACTTCCCTTCGCCGTCGAGCGTGCTCAGGAGGGCAATTCGACGGCTGGCGCGGACGATTTGTTCCACGACCCCTACATCGACGGTCCCGCGAAGCTGGTAGGTTTAACAACCGTTGTTTGGTCGTGCGGGACCGCCAGCCCGGTGGCCCCGGCGGGCAGCCGGGTCGAGTCCGTGGAGACGGACGTGGATGATCCGGCGGCCGGTGCGGCGCGCCTGGTTGCCAGGGCTTACGCGGCGACGGCGCTTGCAGCCGACGTCGCCGACGCCGCCTCGGAGGAGTAGAAGGAGAACCATGGAGCACCTCGAAGGAGCTCTGCGCCCCTACCCCTGGGGCTCCCACACGTTGATCGCCCAGCTGCGCGGCGAGCCTTCGCCGAGCCCGCAGCCCCAGGCGGAACTCTGGTTCGGCGCCCACCCGGCCGCCCCGGCGACGGTGAACGGGCAAGGCCTGGACGACGCCATCGCCGCCGACCCGGCCGCCGCGTTGGGCAAGCGCGTGCAGGACGCGCACGGCGACCAGCTGCCGTTTCTGGTCAAGCTGCTCGCCGCGGCCGCGCCCTTGAGCATCCAGGCCCACCCCTCGCTGGAGCAGGCCAAGGAAGGCTTCGAGCGGGAAAACGCCGAGGGCATCGAGCTGAACAGCCCGAGCCGCAACTACAAGGACCCGAACCACAAACCGGAGCTCATCGTCGCGCTGACCGAGTTCCGCGCGCTCGCCGGGTTCCGCCCGGTGCCGGACACCGCGGCGTTTTTCGCCGAGCTGGGCAGCCCGGAGCTGGACCGCTACGCCACCTTGCTGCCCACGGACGGCGAAGGGGATCTGCGGGCGTTGTTCACCACGTTGATTTCGCTGCCGCACCAGCCGCGCGTGGAGCTGATTGAATCGGTGAAGCGTGCTGCAGCGGAGCTCGTCGATAAGCGCACAGCCCCTGCGTGGATGGTGGAGGCCGCCGAGGTTTACCTCGAGCTCAACCAGACCTACCCGGGCGATGTGGGCGTGCTGGCGGCGCTGCTGCTCAACGTGCTCACGCTTGCGCCGGGCGAGGCGGCGTTTCTGCGCGCCGGCCAGCTCCACGCCTACCTGTCCGGTCTGGGCGTGGAGGTCATGGCCAACTCCGACAACGTGCTGCGCGGCGGGTTGACCACCAAGCACGTGGATGTGCCGGAGCTGGTGAAGGTGCTGGACTTCAGCACCCTGGAAAACCCGCGGGCGGAGGCGGCCCCGTCGCACGGCGGTGTGGAGTTCCAGCTTCCTGTGGACAGTTTCGCGGTGCGCATGCATGCGCTTGACGACGGCGACACGTTGGCCGTCGACGAAGACGGCCCCGCGATCGTGCTGTGCACCGCCGGCGAGGTGCGCGGCGCCGACGGGTTCGTCTTAACGCAGGGCAACGGCGCCTGGGTCCCGGCGAGCGAGGCGGCGACGGAAATCACCGCAGCCGGCAAATCCCAGGTGTTTGTGGCGACGGTCTAGCGGCCGGTGATCTTGTCAATCACGTCGCGGGCCGTCACGCCTTCTTTCTCGCGCGGGTAGCCTGCGACGTCTTCCTTGCCCGCGACGGGTGCCGGCGCCTTATTGCCTCCCGTGGCGGCATCCGGGGTCTGCGGCGCCTCGCTCGGCTGAGCGCTGCCCTGCGGTGCGGCGGCTGCCGCGCTTTCGGCGCCGGGAACCGATTGCGCTGCGGCTCCTGCGCCCTGCATCCGCATCTCCGGGCGCTGGTCTTCCTGCGCGGCGGGGGATCCAGGCTCGGACGGGGTGCCCTCTTGGATTCCGTCCGGCACGTGCGACGGACCAGAGCCGTGGCCCGGCTGCGCGGTTGGCTCAGACTGCTCCGGCTGCTGCGTGGTCTGCGGCTGATCCGGACGCTTCGACGGCTGCACCTCGGATCCACCCGGTGCCGGGGTGGCGGCGGTGCTCGTCTGCGCGGCGCCGCCGTCGCCCGGCTCGCGCGGCGGGGTGCTGCCCGGCGTCTGCTGGGAGGTGGTGCGGTTGTCCGCGGAGGCCGGAGTGGGCTCCGCCGCCGGGTTGGCACCCTGAGGGGCGGCCATGGGCCGGGCCGGAGACGGCACGATGTTGGACGGGCGGTACACGCGCGACGGCTGCGTGGACTCCTGCGCCGGAGCGACTACCGCGTGCGGCGGCAGGTAGGGGTCGTGCGCCGCGTTGTAGCCGGTGGGCATGGAAGCGCCTGCGCGCCCAGCGCCGGAGCCTGCCGCTCCCGCCGCGCCCGCATCCGCGCCGTGGTGCGCGGCGGGGCCGTTGTCGGG
Source organism: Corynebacterium faecium (assembly GCF_027257105.1). Taxonomy (NCBI): domain Bacteria; kingdom Bacillati; phylum Actinomycetota; class Actinomycetes; order Mycobacteriales; family Corynebacteriaceae; genus Corynebacterium; species Corynebacterium faecium. The sequence continues at coordinate 94,641 of NZ_JAPYJX010000001.1, read as the reverse complement.
GGAGTTGGTGGAGCTGCGCACAGTGCGGGTGTGCGTGAGGTTCTCCGTCACCGTCTCCGTTGTCGGGCTCGAGGTGGTGGAAGCGGCGCTGTTGCCAGTGGTGCCCGCGGCTTCCGCGGTAAACCCGGCGCGGTTGTTCTGGCCGGGTGCGGAGGTCGCCCACACCGTGAAACCGACGACGGCAGCAAGCAGTGCACCTGCGCCGATGAACACGGCTACCCGGCGTGCTGTCCCTTCCACGGTGACTCCTCCCGCGGGCGTTTCCGGCCCGCGCATTGGTTACAACTTGGTAACGTTTGGCTTCGTAGCACTGTTTATAGCACGTCATCGTGAAATGGGGAACCCCTGCGCGGCGAGTTGTTTTGCGTTTGTGTGCCCCGGAGCGTCGTTTTGCCGTATACAAATGGGTGCGACACGTTGTGCGGGCGCCCGCTCGCGCACCATCTACGGAAGGAGCGCCGCAGTGAGTACTTGGGACGAGCAGATTTTCACGGTCGATGCCAACACGGACTTCCTGGACGAGCTAGTCGATCTTGATTTCGAGGATGTTTTTGAGGCGGTCCGTGACGCGGTGCTCCTCGCCGCGAAGCAGGATCCCTCTGAGGAAGAGCTGCTCAACGGCCAGGCCGCAGCCACCATCGCGGCGATCTGGGCGGGCGCGCCGTTTTCCGCCGGCGAGATTGCGGAGACGTACCCGTTTATCCGCCTGCGCCCAGACGAGATGGACGAGCAGTTGGTGGAGTCTGCCGCTTCCGTGCTCGAGGAGGCGGACACCGAGGAGGACTTGGAGCAGTTCCTCGAGGCGCTGGCGTAGCTGAATGATTGTTGCAGTTGAAGGCATCGACGGCGCGGGCAAGAACACGCTAGTCACTGCGGTGAAGGAGCGCTTCGGCGCTGAGACGCTAGCGTTTCCGCGCTATGAAACGTCCGTGCATGCGCAGCTGGCGCACGACGCCTTGCATGGGCGCATGGGCGACCTGACGGATTCGGCGTTCGGTATGGCCACCCTGTTCGCCCTGGACAGGCATGGGGCGAAGCAGCTTCTCGACGGCTTCGCTGGCGACCCGCACAGCGTCATCGTCCTGGATCGTTATGTCGCCTCCAACGCGGCGTACACGAGCGCGCGCACGGGCGACCCGGCCGCCGTGAAGTGGGTCCACGACCTGGAGTTTGGAAAATTGGGGCTGCCCAAGCCCGACTTGCAGGTGCTGGTGGACACCACCCCGGACGTTGCGCGCGAGCGCGCGGAGGCGCGCGAGGAACAGGACGCGACGCGCACCCGGGACCGCTACGAGCGCGACGTGGCGCTGCAGGTGGCGACGTTTCAGGCGTACGCCGAGCTCGCGGAGCGCAACTGGGCGAGCCGGTGGCTTCGCACGTCGGAACCGGCGGTTATCATGCAGGTAGTGGGCGAGCTGGCGCAGTAAGGCCAGCTCAGCGCGAAAAGGATAGAGGAGGACGCATGGCACCGAAGATCCTCGTGGTGGACGACGACCCGGCGATCAACGAGATGCTGACAATCGTGCTGGAGGCCGAGGGGTTCCAGACCAGCTCCGTGACGGACGGTGCCGAGGCGGTGCCCGCCTTCCGCTCGTTCGACCCGGATTTGATCCTTCTGGATCTGATGCTGCCGGGGATGAACGGCATCGACATCTGCCGCGAGATCCGCAAGGAGTCCGCGGTGCCGGTGGTCATGCTCACCGCCAAGACGGACACGGTGGACGTCGTGCTGGGCCTGGAGTCCGGCGCGGACGACTACATCACCAAACCCTTCAAGCCGAAGGAGCTTGTCGCCCGTATCCGCGCGCGCCTGCGCCGCACGGACGAGACTCCGGCGGACGTCTTCGAGGTCGGCGACCTGACCGTGGACGTGCCGCAGCACACCGTCACCCGCGGCGACGAGGAGATCCAGCTGACCCCGCTGGAGTTCGACCTGCTGGTGGAGATGGCACGCAAGCCGAACCAGGTGCACTCGCGCGAGGAGCTGTTGGAGTCCGTGTGGGGCTACCGCAACGCCTCCGACACACGCCTGGTCAACGTGCACGTGCAGCGCCTGCGCTCCAAGATTGAGCACGACCCGGAAAACCCGGAGATCATCCTCACCGTCCGCGGCGTGGGCTACAAGACCGGTAAGTCGGGGGTGTAGCACCTGGACGCCATACGTCGTGTCGGCGACCGGGTGCGGCACGCCTGGTCCACGAAGCTGCAGGTCCGCTTCGTGGGCACGGTGCTGCTCGTGTCCACGGTCGTGATGTCTGTGCTTGGCTTCGCGCTGGCGTCCGTTGTCACCGACCGCATCACCGCAGCCAAGATCGAAACCGCCACTGTGGAAATCGAACGCGCGCGTTCGACCGTGGAGTACCAGCTGGCCAACTCCGGCTCCTCCGCCTCGTTGCAGGCGCGCCTGAATTCGGCGCGCGCCGGGCTGACGCAGCGCGCGCAGGAAAGCGGCGACTCCGCCAGCTTCTACGAGCCCGTGCTGGTGGTGGAGGCGCCGAACGGTGCTGTGACGTCGTCGCCTGAGGCCTACCAAATTCCGAAGCGCCTGGGCGACTATGTTGAAGACGGCAACGTGGCCTACCAGTTCGCCACCGTGGAGCGCCCGGACGGCTCGGCCTACGACGCGCTGATTGTGGGCACCCCGACCAACGCCGACATCCCCAACCTTCGCTTGTACCTGGTGATGAACATGGAAAGCGAAGTCTCCACGGTCGCACTCATGCGCGGCATCTTGGCGTCCGCCGCGGTGATCGTCGTGGTGCTGCTGATGGGCATTTCCTGGTTGGCGTCCCAGCAGATTGTGGCGCCGGTGCGCTCCGCCTCGCGCACCGCGCAGCGCTTCGCATCAGGCCACCTCCGGGAGCGCATGCCTGTCGACGGCGAGGACGAGATGGCCGTGCTGGCCATGTCCTTCAACGACATGGCGGACACCTTGAGCAAGCAGATTGCCAACCTGGAGGAGTACGGCTCGCTGCAGCGCCAGTTCACCTCCGACGTCTCCCACGAGCTGCGCACTCCGCTGACCACGGTGCGCATGGCGGCGGATCTGATCGCGGCGAACGAGGATTCGCTGGAACCGGCGACGAAGCGCGCCTCGGAGCTGATGACCAGCGAGTTAGACCGCTTCGAAGCGCTGCTCAACGACCTGCTGGAGATCTCCCGCCACGACGCGGGCGTGGCTGAGCTCTCCGCGGCGAACGTGGACGCCCGCCAGCCGGTGGAGTCCGCCTGGCAGCAAACCCAGCACCTGGCCGAGGAGCTGGACGTGGACGTCATCTTCGACATCCCGGACGAGCCGCAGACGCTGGAAGGCGACGCCCGCCGCATCGAGCGCGTGGTGCGCAACCTCATCGCCAACGCCATCGACCACTCGGAAGGCAACCCGGTCACCGTGCGCATGCGTTCCAACGACGAGGCGGTGGCGATCACCGTCACCGACGGTGGCGTGGGCTTAAAGACAGGCGAAGAGGACCTGGTGTTCAACCGCTTCTGGCGCGCCGACAAGTCCCGCAAGCGCCACTCCGGCGGCACCGGGCTGGGCCTGGCCATCGCCCGCGAGGATGCGCAGCTGCACGGCGGCGTGCTCGATGCGATCGGCGAGTACGGGGTGGGCTCGCAGTTCCGCCTCGTGTTGCCGCGCGATGTCGAGGCCGGTTTCACGGAATCGCCGCTTCCGCTCGAGGCGCCGCGCGCTATCGCCCCCGAAGCGCTCGACGCCCCGGAGGACACTGAAGACGCCGGTGAGGCCGCAGCCGGCGGCGGCGACGGGGGAGCTGATGGAGGGGCACCTTTGGACGTCGATAAGCGAAGGCTCCAGGAGGACACCGATGCGTAAAACACTCGCCTGCCTCACGGTGGCGCTGACGACCCTGGCCGCCGGCTGCGCCTCGCTGCCCACGAACTCGGCGCCGCATGTGATCCGCTCCTTCGCGCCCGAGGAGACGGAAACGCAGGCCGCGGGGCCGAAGGACGGCCAGGAATCGGACCTTCTGCTGCGCGACTTCTACCATGCCTCTGCCACCCCCGACAGCGACTATGAGGCGGCGCGCGCCTACCTCACCGAGGGCGCTTCCGCCGCGTGGGACCCGAGCGGGCAGAAACTCGTGGTGGACAGCATCGGCATGACCACCCTGCCGGGGTCCTCAGTGGGGCAGCGCAGCTACTCGGTGCACGGCGAAGTCGTCGGCGTGGTGCGCTCCGGCGGCTCATACTCGCCGGAGCGCGGAGACTATGAGGCCACCATCGACATGGAGATGGTGGACGGGCAATGGCGCATCTCCTCGCTGCCGGAAGGCGTCGTGTTCGAGCGCACGGAGCTGCGCAACCAGTACCAGCCGTACAACCTGTACTTCTTCGACCAGGACGACCGGGAGCTGGTCACCGACCGCCGCTGGGTGCACTCGCGCCGCGAAACGCTGGCGAGCGACCTGATCGGGCTGCTCATGGAAGGCCCCTCGGAGCGGCTGCGGCCCGCGCTCACCGGATCGCTGCCCTCGAGCGTGTCCTACACGGGAGAGCAGGACGGCGCCTACACCTTCACCGGTTTCGCCGGCGTGAGCGAGGACGAACGCGCCCGCTTCGCAGCCCAGGTGGTGTGGACGCTCGCCACCGCGGGTGTCACCGGGCCCTACGAGCTCAAGGCCGACGGGCAACCGCTTATCGACGGCACCGACAGCCTCGACACCGACGACTTCATCGCCGCGAGCCCGCTGGTGGAAACCGTCGGCGAAACCAAGCTGTACGCCCTCGCAGGCGGCAAGGTCGTCCGCGTGGACGAGCGATCCACGCAGCCGGTGGAGGGCTCACTCGGCGCCGCCAACGACGTCATCTTCGCCGACATCGCCAAGGACGGGGAGTGGGCCGCCATCTTTGGCAAACCCGGCGACGCCGAGGACGACATCTTCCGCGTGGGCAAGTTCGACGGATCCGAGGCCGAGGTCATGCGTGCGGGCACGTTCACCCGCCCCGCCTTTGAACCGGACGCGGCGGCGGTGTGGACAGTGGCCGACGGCAAGCGGATCCTGCGCACGGTGCAGTCCGCCGCCACCGGCAGCCTGACCACCGGCGAGGTCAAGGTGGAACTGCCCGACGGCGTGGACGGCAACATTTCCGTGCTGCGGCTGTCGCGCACCGGCACCAGGGTGGTCATGGTGATCGACGGCCGCCTCTACACCGGCATCGTGCGCCGGCAACCCTCCGGCGAGCGTTCCATCGTCAACGTCTACGAGTACGCGCATGAACTCTCAGGCAGCGTGATCTCCGCAGATTGGCGCCCGGACGGATCCCTCTTGGTAGGCACGACCTCCACTACACCGGTGATGCGCGTGGAGCAGGACGGCTCCTCCATGACCGCGATGTCCGCCGGCAACATTTCGGCGCCGGTGGTGGCGGTGGCGGCGTCGCCGAGCACGCTATACGTCACCGACGCTAACGCGCTTTTGCAGGTGCCGGCCTCCGGTGCGGACAACCCGATCTGGCGCGAGGTGCCGGGACTGGAAGGCGTGCGCGCGCTGCCAATCACTTCGCGCTAGCCTTGCCCGCATGGGGGAGATATTCGGTCAGGTCGGCGAGCTGCTGCTGCCGCGGAAATGCGCGGGCTGCCGCGCGCCGGGGCCGCTGCTGTGCCCCGCGTGCCGAGAGGGCCTAGCGACGCCACCGCAGCGGGTATTTCCCAACACCACCCCGCACGCGCCGGTGTTCGCGCTCGGACCGTACGCCGACCCGCACCGCGGGGTGATCCTGGCCATGAAGGAGCGCAACCACCTGGCGGTGCGCCGCCATGTCGGCGCGGTGCTCGCGGCCGCGCTGGAGTACCTGGAGGCGCGCGGCGAGATCCCTGCCGGGGCGGTGCTGGTGCCGGCGCCCACGCGCACCCGCTCCGCACGGGCGCGCGGCGGGGACCCGGTGGAACAGGTCTGCCGCGCCACCGGCAGGCGGGTGGCGCCGGTGCTCACGCTGGACCCGCGGACGGCGGACCAGTCCGGCCTGGACGAAGCCGGGCGGCGGGCCAACCTTTCGGGGCGCGTGCGCATTTCCGGCGTGCCCGCCGGCCGGGTCGTGCTTGTCGACGACGTAGTCACCACCGGCGCGACGCTGCAGGCCAGTGCCACTCTTTTGCTCTCGCGCGGGGCCGACGTCGCCGCGTGCGTGGCGCTGTGCGCGGCGTAGCGGCGGGGTCCCGGCGGGGGCTTGGCGGCGGATTCCCGGGGATTCCTGACACATTACGGCAGCCGTTTGCGCCGACCTGGGCCTTAAGGGCCAGCCTGGCAGATTCAGCCACGAAGTGTCGGGGCGGGGGCATTTGTTCACTCGCTCCACCTGTCCGAGTGAACAAATCCCGATCTGTTGGCGAATTTGTTCACTTTGCCCAGGGAGGAAAATTTCCAAGCGGAATCTATTCACTAGCCGGTGAATCAATTTGGGGCCGGAGGATTCCTGACACATTACGGCAGCCGTTTGTCCCGACCTGGGCTTCAAGGGGTCGCCTGACAGATTCCGCCGCGATGTGTCGGGGCAGGGTAGCGAGCTTTCGCAAAAACCGGCCGAATTGGTCATAACCAGTTGTATAGTGGTGGTGGACACAGTTCCTACTACCGCAAGGGAGGACGCAGATGACGTCTGCAGACCGTAACCCGATCCAAGAGACGCTGAGCCCGGACGCCCAGGTCACCATCACCGGGCGAAACGTCGAGGTCCCAGAGCATTTCCAGGAACGAGTGAACGGCAAGCTGGCCAAGATTGAAAAGCTTGACCCGACGCTGAAGTCGTTCCATGTGGAGCTGCAGCACGAGAAGAACCCGCGCCGCGAGGCGGAGGCGGAGCGCATCCAGATCACCGCCACCGGCTCCGGCCACCTGGCCCGCGCGGAAGCGAAGGAAGAGAACTTCTACGCCGCGCTCGAGGCCGCCGTGGACAAGCTGGAGCGCTCCCTGCGCAAGGTCAAGGCGCGCCGCAACATCGCCCTGTCCGGCCACCGCGCGCCGAAGAGCACCGGCGTGCTCGCCGCGGAGATTGAGGCGGACGCCAAGGCGGAGCAGGAACGCGCCGCCCAGGAGGCCGGCAAGTACGACGTGGACCCGTACGCAGACCAGGTCGAGGACATCGTCCCGGGCCAGATCGTGCGCTCCAAGGTGCACCCCAACGCGCCGCGCAGCGTGGACGACGCGCTGCGTGAGATGGAGCTGGTGGGCCACGATTTCTACCTCTTCATCAACGAGGAGACCAACCGTCCGGCTGTGGTCTACCGCCGCCACGCGTTCGACTACGGCTTGATCGAGCTCGCCCCGGAAGGGGAGGCCGAGTAACCGCAGCTCAACCTACTAAACCCCGCCCCGGCTCAGTTCTGTCTATGGTTCTGGGCTGGGGCGGGGTTCGTCGATAGGCAATTGTGCCTATGGGGTTGTCTATACCCAGGGAGGCGTGCGTACAATGGCCGGTTGTATCACCTTGGCCCTGTCAACCCATCAGTAAAGGACTTTGCACACGTGTTTGGACTGTCAAAGCTGCTCCGTGCCGGTGAGGGGCGCACCGTAAAGCGCCTTGCCAAGATCGCCGATCAGGTCATGGCGCTCGACGACGAGTACGCCGCGCTGACCGACGAGGAGCTCAAGGCCAAAACCGCCGAGTTCAAGGACAAGCTCGCAGACGGCGCGAGCCTGGACGACATTCTGCTCGACGCGTTTGCCACCGCCCGCGAAGCCTCCTGGCGCGTGCTGGGGCAGAAGCACTTCAAGGTGCAGATCATGGGCGGCGCCGCACTGCACTTCGGCAACGTCGCCGAGATGAAAACCGGTGAGGGCAAGACCCTGACGTCGGTGCTGCCGGCGTACCTCAACGCCCTGTCCGGCAAGGGCGTGCACGTGGTCACCGTCAACGACTACCTGGCTAAGCGCGACGCCGAGATGATGGGCCGTGTCCACCACTTCCTGGGCCTGGAGGTGGGCGTGATCCTTTCCGAGATGCGTCCGGCTGAGCGTAAGAAGGCGTACGCGGCGGACATCACCTACGGCACCAACAACGAGCTCGGCTTCGACTACCTGCGCGACAACATGACGCGCTCCGTCGACGACATTGTCCAGCGCGGCCACAACTACGCCATCGTGGATGAGGTGGACTCCATCCTTATCGACGAGGCGCGTACCCCGCTGATCATCTCCGGCCCGGTGGACGGCTCCAGCCAGTTCTACACCGTGTTCGCGCAGCTCGCGCCGCGTATGCGCGAAGGAATCCACTACGAGGTGGACCAGCGCAAGCGCACCGTGGGCATCTCCGAAGAGGGCGTGGAGTTCGTCGAGGACCAGCTGGGAATTGACAACCTGTACGCCCCGGAGCACTCGCAGCTGGTCAGCTACCTCAACAACGCCATCAAGGCGAAGGAGCTGTTCGAGCGCGACAAGGACTACATCATCCGCCAGGGCGAGGTGATGATCGTGGACGGCTTCACCGGCCGCGTGCTGGCGGGCCGCCGCTACAACGAGGGCATGCACCAGGCCATTGAGGCCAAGGAGCAGGTGGAGATCAAAAACGAGAACCAGACCCTGGCCACGGTGACCCTGCAGAACTACTTCCGCCTCTACGAGAAGCTGTCCGGCATGACCGGTACCGCCGAGACTGAGGCGGCGGAGCTGCACCAGATTTACAAGATGGACGTTGTCCAGATCCCGCCGAACCGCCCGAATCAGCGCACGGACCGCGACGACTTGATCTACAAGACCCAGGAAGCGAAGTTCGCGGCCGTGGCGGAGGACATCGCGGAGCACGCGGCCAAGGGCCAGCCGGTGCTGGTGGGCACCACCTCGGTGGAGCGCTCCGAGTACCTGTCGCAGCTGCTCACCCGCAAGGGCGTGCAGCACAACGTGCTCAACGCGAAGTACCACGAGGAGGAGGGCCGCATCATCGCCGAGGCCGGCCTGCCGGGCAAGGTGACCGTGTCCACCAACATGGCTGGCCGCGGCACCGACATCGTGCTCGGCGGCAACCCGGAGATTCTCCTGGACGCGAAGCTGCAGGCGCAGGGCCTGGACCCGCTGGAGGATTCGGAGCGCTACCAGGAGGCGTGGGACGAGCAGCTCCCGGCTGCCAAGGAGCGCTCGCAGCAGCTTGGCGACGAGGTGCGCGAGGCCGGCGGCCTGTACGTCATCGGCACCGAGCGCCACGAGTCGCGCCGTATTGACAACCAGCTGCGCGGCCGTTCCGGCCGTCAGGGCGACCCGGGCGAGTCCCGCTTCTACCTGTCCATGCGCGACGAGCTCATGGTGCGCTTTGTGGGCCAGTCCATGGAGAACATGATGAACCGCCTCAACGTGCCGGACGATGTGCCGATTGAGGCGAAGATGGTCTCCAACGCGATTAAGGGCGCGCAGTCCCAGGTGGAGAACCAGAACTTCGAGATGCGCAAGAACGTGCTGAAGTACGACGAGGTGCTCAACGAGCAGCGCAAGGTGGTCTACCGCGAACGCCAGGAGATCCTGGCCTCGAAGGACATTGCTGGCCAGGTGCGCCGCATGATCGATTCCACCATCGGCGCGTACGTCGACGGCGCGACCGCCGATGGCTACGTGGAGGACTGGGACCTCGACGGCCTGTGGAACGCGCTGGATTCCCTATACGGCCCGACGGTCAGCGCGCAGGAGCTTATCGACGGCGACGAGTACGGCCGCGCCGGCGAGCTCACCTCGGAGCAGCTGCGCCAGGCGCTTCTCGACGACGCGAACGCCCAGTACGACAAGCTGGAGGACAACGTGGCGTCGATTGGCGGCGAGGAACAGATGCGCAATTTGGAGCGCATGGTGATCCTGCCGATCATCGACACGAAGTGGCGCGAGCACCTCTACGAGATGGATTACCTCAAGGAGGGCATCGGCCTGCGCGCGATGGCGCAGCGCGACCCGCTGGTGGAGTACCAGAAGGAGGGCGGCGACATGTTCAACGCGATGAACGAAGCTGTCCAGGAGGAGACCGTGCGCCAGCTGTTCTCCATGCGCAAGCAGTTTGGGGCCCAGGGGACTGAGCAGGCGGCTGAGGCGGGCGGCTCCACCGTCGTCTAGCAAATTGCTTAGCGACGAGCTGCCGCCTCACAGCACCTTGAAGGAGACCAGCTTGCCGTCGCAGATTTTCGCGGCGTAGGCCCTCCTGGTGCCGTCTTGAGTTTCGACGGTGCCGAAGAATTCACCGCCCTCGCGGGCGTGGCAGGTAACCACCTGGAGCCTGTCCGCCGCGGGGGCGGTGCTTGTCGGTGCGTTTGTCAGCGCCGCCGCGTGCTGGCGGGCGCGGATGTGGGCGCGCACCGCCGGCGCGAAGCGCCAGGCCATCATGGACGTGGCGCGGTGTTTGCTCAGCGCGGCGTTGAGCGCTTCCGCCACGACCGGTTCGATCTCGGCGGCAGTGTTCGGCGGCGGAGCCGCGGACTCGGAGTTGCGCGTTTGGATGAGCCGGCCGAGCACGGCTGGGCTCCGGTTCAGCTGCGGCACGAGCACTTGCACGTGCCGGTGCCCTGGGGCGGTGTAGTACATGGCGGGTGTCCTCCCTCAACTGAGCGGGAATGCGTAGCAGAGGGGGACGGGCGTGGTGCGGGGTAGGTAGTATTGTCCACGTTCGCAGCCGCCCGTGTAAAGGGTGTGCTCACTACAGTAGGCATCCGCGACGCAACCAACGAAAGAGGGAACCCTTGCAGGGCTTGATCATCGATTACGCAGGAGTGCTGGACACCGGTGCAGAGGACGAGCAGCGCTGGAAGACCCTCATTCAGGCGGTGAAGGCGAAGGACATTTCCGTGGGCATCCTCTCCAACGAGGAGGGCGACGGCGAGATGGCGGAAAAGATCCGCGAGTGGGAGTTCGGCGGTGTGGTCGACGCTGTGGTGCTCTCCGGCGAGATCGGGGCGGAAAAGCCGGAGCGCGCCGCGTTCCAGGCCGCGGCCGACGCGATCGGCGTGGACCTGAACGATTGCGTGATGATCGACGACGACATCATGAACGTCCGCGCCGCTGTCGAATACAACATGATCGGCATCCTGCACACGGCGATCGACCGCACTGCGGTGGAGATCCAGTCCCTGTTCGACGTCGAGGGCGAGTTCTAGTGCGCGTCTACATCCCCGCCACCTTCGGCATGCTCGCGGCGCTGGAGGACAACCGCCTGATCCACGCCCGCAACGGCTGGGCGTTCGCCGCCACCGAGGCGCTGCACGAGTTTTTCACCTCCGGCGACCAGGAGGAGATCGAGGCCGTGGCGTTCGACGACGCAGCGATGGCGTCCATCCGCCTGTTGGCCATCGGCGACGAGGAGCGCCACCCGCACCGCCGCGTGGTGGTCTCCGCGGACGTGCCGGATTCCCAGGCCACCCCGGATCCGGAAATGGGCGAGTCCGTGGTGAAGCTGTCCGCGCCGGTGAACTTCGAGGACATCGCCGCGATCCACGTGGACATCGCGGAGGCCGAGGAGGCCACCGCGAAGGCGATCGAGGTCATCGACGCCGCCGACCTGGGTGACGAGGATGCCGAGCTTGCCGTGGGCGACGCCCAGGACAACTACATGGCGTTCTACGACCCGAGCGAGCTACCGGTGCTCGTCGAGCTGCTTTAGCTCCCACTCGTTGTTGGAGTGCAGGGCAGCCAACAGGCCACGCACTGCCGCGGCCCGGCGGCCGACGGGGGAGGCCGGGTCCAGCTCGTCCCAGGCGCACTCCGGATCCGCCGGGGGACCCAAGTGCGTGCAGCCGCGGGGGCAGCGCTGCGCCGCCTCTTCCAAGTCCGGGAACACGTCCACGATTTCTTCGGGGGCGACGTGCGCCAGGCCGAAGGAGCGGATGCCGGGGGTGTCGATGATCCAGCCGCCGCCGGGGACCTCGAGCGCCACGGACTGGGTGGAGGTGTGCCTGCCCTTGCCTACGCCGGAGACCTCGCCGGTTTCACGGTCCGCGTCCGGCACGATGCGGTTGACCAGGGTGGACTTGCCCACGCCGGAGTGGCCGATAAGGGCGGAGACGTGCCCGTCGATAAGCTTTAGCAGCTGCTCCACGCCGTCCTCGACGCCGGTGCGCAGCACCTCCACCCCCATGGCCTCGAGCTCGCGCTCGAAGTCTGAGGGGTCCGCGAGGTCGGTCTTGGTCACGCACACCACCGGGGTCACGCCGCCGACGAAGGCGGCGATGAGGGCGCGCTCGACAAAGCCGGTGCGCGGCGGCGGGTCGGCGGCCGCGACCACGATGAGCATCAGCTGCGCGTTGGCGACGATGATGCGCTCGTAGGGGTCCGTGTCGTCCGCTGTGCGGCGCAGCACTGAGGTGCGCTCTTCGCGTTTGACGATGCGGGCGAGGGTGTCTTTCGCGCCCGAGGTGTCGCCGACCACGCCGACGCGGTCGCCCACCTCGATGGAGGTGCGCTTCAGCTCGCGGGCGCGGGTGCACTGCAGGCGGGTGCCGGTGGTATCGAGCACCACACCCCAGCGGCCGCGGTCCTTGGCCACGACGAGGCCGAACTCGGCGTCGTCGTGCGTGGGGCGGTTCTTCGAGCGCGGGCGCGAGCCTTTGCCGGGGCGCACGCGCACATCGGACTCGTCGTAGTCGGCGAAGCTGCGGCCCATTACTGTGCCACCACCTCCGCCCACATGTCGGCGAACCCGGGCAGTGTCTTGGAGGTGGTGTCGATGTTTTCCACCTCGACACCGCTCACCACCAGGCCGATGATGGCGCCGGCGGTGGCCATGCGGTGGTCGTCGTAGGTGTGCCAGGCCTCGCCGCGCATCCGGGTCGGGGTGATGCGCAGGCCGTCGCCGAGCTCCTCGCAGTTGCCGCCGAGCCCGTTGATTTCGCGCGAGAGCGCGGCCAGCCGGTCGGTTTCGTGGCCGCGCAGGTGGGCGATGCCGGTCAGCTCGCTCGGCGTTGTGGCGCAGGCGGCGATGGCGGCGACGGTGGGGGCGAGCTCGCCGATGTCGCTCATGTCGAGGCGGATGCCGCGCAGGCTTCCGGCCTCCGGGCCGCGCACGCGCAGGGTGTGGCCGGCGCCGGCGGCCTCCAGCTCCACTTCGCAGCCCATGCGTTCCAGGATGGACTGCATGGTTGCGCCCGGCTGGGTGGTGGTCACCGGCCAGTTCGGGATGCGCACCTCGCCGCCCGTGACCGCCGCGGCGGCCAAGAACGGCGCGGCGTTGGATAGGTCCGGCTCGATCTCCCAGTACGTGCCGCGGATCGGCTGCGGCTCCACGGACCAGGAGTTGGCGGTGGCCGCAACTTCAACGCCGGCGTCTTGAAGCATCGCCACGGTCATCTCAATGTGCGGCATCGATGGCAGGGTGCCGCCGGTGTGCCGGATCTGCACGCCGCGCTCGAACCGGGGCGCGGCAAGCAGCAGGCCGGAGACGAACTGGGAGGAGCCGGACGCGTCGATCTCCACCGGGCCGCCCTCGGCGCGGCCGGTGCCGTGCACCGTAAACGGCAGTGTGTCACCCGCCACGGACACGCCCAGGGTGCGCAGCGCGTCCAGGATGGTGGACATGGGGCGTTTGCGGGCGTGGGCGTCGCCGTCGAAAAGCACGGGCCCATCCGCGAACGCCGCGACGGGCGGCACGAACCGCATCACCGTGCCCGCCAGGCCGCAATCGACCTCGGCGGAGCGCAGCTTGCCCGGAGACACGCGGATGGTGTCGCCGTCCTCTTCGATGGCGGTGCCCATGGCGCGCAGCGCACTTTCCATCAGGTCCGTGTCACGCGAGCGCAGCGCGCCGACGATCGTGGACGGGCCGGACGCGAGCGCCGACAAAATATAGGCGCGGTTGGTCATGGATTTGGACCCGGGCACCCGTTGCGTGTGGGTGATCGGGCTGGGGTGAAACGGCGCAGGCCACATCTCGGTCATGAAAGTCATGATAATGGAGCGCATGTGCGGACGATTCGTTCTTTTCACGTCAGGCGACGACCTCGTTGAGGCAGTGGCGGGCCTTCCCGGCGTCGCGGAAGTTCAGGCGCCGGACGGCACCCCGCCGCCGCGCTACAACATCGCGCCCACCCAGCAGGTGCCGTTGATCAGGGTTGCAGAGAGCAGCGCGCGTATCGACGCCGCCCGGTGGGGCCTGTTGCCCACCTGGAAGAAGGACGAGACCGGCCCGCCGCTGTTCAACGCCCGCGGTGAGACGGTGGCCGAGAAGCCGTCCTTCCGCAGCGCGTTCAAGGCGCGCCGCGGGCTGATGGTGCTGGACGGCTACTACGAGTGGAAGCAGACGGAAAACGGCAAGCAGCCGTACTTCGTGCGCCCGAAAGACGGCATGCTCTACGCCGCCGCGCTGTGGGAGACGGGGCTGGATCGCCTCTCCACCACCATGGTCACCACCGCGGCCACGGAGAACATGGCGTGGCTGCACCACCGCCTGCCGCTGTTTTTGCGCGAAGACGAGATCCGCACCTGGGTCGACGGCACCCCGGACGAAGCGCTGGAGTTGGTGCACCCCTCCCACGTGGCGGAGACCCTGGTGTGGAACGAGGCGGCCCAGGAAGTGGGCAACACCAGAAACGACTACGCGGAGCTTATCGGCGTAGACGCTACGGAGCGCTAATCGGCGCGAACTCCGCCCTGGTCAGCTCCGCCAAGTCGCGCGGTGCGAGGCGGGCGGACAGGCCGCGCTGGCCGGCGGAGACGGTGACGGCGGGCAGGTCGGCCACGGAGGCGTCGATAAGCGTTGCAAGCTTGTGCATCGTGCCAAGCGGAGAGATGCCGCCGACGACGTAGCCGGTAGCGCGCTGCGCTTTGGCCGGATCTGCCATCTCCGCGCGCTTCCAGCCGAGCGCTTTCGCCGCGGCCTTTAAGGAAAGGTGCCCGGCCACCGGCACGCAGCAGATGGCAAGATCGCGCTCGTGGGCGATAACCAACGTCTTTAACACCGCGGCCGGATCCAAACCGAGCTCGGCCGCAGAATGCTCGCCGAAGTGGTCTTGGCTGGGGGAGTAGGTGAGCACCTCGTGGTCGGTGCCTTTCAGTGCCGTCAATGCGCGGGTTTTCTCGGCCATGGCCACAGGGTAGCGCGCGCAGAAGGTGGCCCTACAATGGCTCACATGCCCGAAACCGAGCCAGACGCAGGCGTGAGCGATGACCTGAAGGCGCGCTTCAACGAGGAAGCGATGCCGCTTTTGGACCAGCTGTACGGCGGCGCGCTGCGCATGACGCGCAACCCGCAGGACGCCGAGGACCTGGTGCAGGAGACCTATTTAAAGGCCTACAAAAACTTCGGCAGCTTCACCCCCGGCACCAACCTCAAGGCGTGGCTGTACCGGATTATGACGAACACGTACATCAACTCCTACCGCAAGAAGCAGCGCCGCCCGCTGGAAACCTCCGCGGACGAGGTGACGGACAACCAGCTCTACACCTCCAGCTCGCACGACTCCACCGGCCTGGAGTCCGCGGAGGTGGAGGCGCTGAAAGCCATGCCGAACTCGCGGATCTCCGAGGCGCTCAACGCGTTGAACGAGGACTACCGCATGGTGGTCTACTACGCGGATGTGGAGGGGATGGCCTACAAGGAGATCGCGGATGTGATGGACATTCCCATCGGCACCGTGATGAGCCGGCTGCACCGGGGAAGAAAACAGCTCCGCGGGATGTTGAAGGACGTGGCGAAGGAACGCGGCATCGGCCTCGACCACGCTGACATGGCGGATGCCGCCGGCAAACAGGACGCGAAGGAGAAGTAATGTCCACCGGACACACCCACACCGACGCTCACGGCTGCGACGCCACCCACCGTTTGTTGTGCGAGCTGTTCGATGCCGACACTGCGCCTGAGCGCCGCGAGGAAATCAAGAACGACCTGGCGTCCTGCCCGGAGTGCCTGGCCGTCGCCCAGTCTGAGCGCGACGTCCGCGCGATGGTGCGCGAGTGCTGCGGCCCCGCGAAGGCCCCGGAGCCGTTGCGCCAGCGCATCATCGCCTCCATTACTACGGTGAGCTACACCGAAGTCCGCTATAGATAAGGCCTCTGTTTCTCGCCCGCAGCCTGTAGGTTGCGGGCTTTTTGCTTTGCGACGGCCCCTTGCCGCCGCAGCGGGGGTAAAAAACGGGGGTAGCGGGGGTTTCCGGATTGATGAACAATCCGCGGATCTTTGAACAATCCAGGGGGTTTGCTACATTTCTGAGGGAAACCCGGGGAAAATAAGAGTGTGTGAGTTGTGTATGCAATCCAAACATGCAGGTAGACGCAAAATTGCCGGAATCCATACTGGAAAACACCTTAACGTGTATAAAATGCAGTGATAGTGGATTGTTCAACCATCCGCGCGCGTTTGCAGTTTGATCGTTGAACAATGCTGACGAAACGGCGGATCACGCGGGCAGATTGATGAACAATCCGCAGCTAGGAACGGGTGGAAACGTTGAACAATCCGGACGGAATGTTCAACGATTTAGGGTATTTTTCAGCCTGGCGGCGAGCGGTTTACCTGCGCATATTCGGTGCATAAACTCGGGGATGTCACAAAGAGAAAAACGCACACCAAGGAGTCACCGAGATGCGAGCAGCATTCCGAAACACCATCGCCGCAGCAGTTGCCGCCGCCATCGCGGTGTCCGGCGCGAACGTCGCACACGCCCAGCAGGACGTTGAGCTCGCACCGGTGCTGACCAACACCGCCACCCTCGCCGACACCGACGGCGACGGCCTGCCGGACATCTGGGAAGAGCAAGGCGTCGTCCTTGCCGACGGCACGGAGATCCCCCTGCCGGATTGGGGCGCGGACCCCGAACGCCCGGATCTGTTCATGCAGCTGAACTGGATGTCGTCGGAATACGACACCTTGAAGTGCGACACCCGCGCGGCACGCGAGTGCGCTAGCGCCAACCGCACTTCTTACGCCCCGTCGAAGCAGGGCCTAGACGACCTGGTGGACCTGTTTGCCGACCACGGCATTGCCCTGCACATCGACGCTGGCGAGCACTACACCAACATCCCCAATTACTCTGACGTCCACGGCGGCGAGACGCTGGAGTACCGCGATTTCTACTTTGACCCGAGCGAGTTTGAGGCGTTCCAACTCATCGACACCATCAACAACCTTGGTGACCGCGCGAACATCTTCCGCCCCGGCGTGCTGGGCGATCGGATGCGTGCAGGTTCCAACGCCACGGGCCTGTCGCTGGTGGGCGATAACTCCTTCTACGTCGCCAACCCGGGTGGCCGCGCCAACGACGAGCAGGTGCGCAACACCATCCTCCACGAGTTCGGCCACACCCTGGGACTGCGCCACTGGGGTGCTCAGCAGTACGTCACCGACATCGCTGAAGGTTCCCCGATGCAGGCCGGCTACCAGTCGGTGATGAACTACGACCACCAGTTTGACTACTTCAACTACTCCGAGCAGGGCTACTTCGCCGACACCCCGACAGGCAAGGTCTTCGTTCCGGCGGACTGGGACAGCCTGGAATTGGCCAACACCCGTATCGGCGCCTACGCCGAGTCCATCGGCGCCCGCGTTGACATCGCCGACAAGGCTGAGGTCGAGGAGATCGAGCAGCCGGAGGAGGTCGTCGAGGTTGAGAAGCCGGAGCCTGTCGAGGTTGCCGACGTGCACGAGATGGTCGAGCTGGTCCCGGCCGAGGAAATCGCCGACGAGCCGGCTGCCGAGGCCGAGGCTCAGCCGGGTGTCGTCCCCGCTAAGGCGGAGCAGCCGGTGAAGGACGATCCGAAGGTCGAAGCGAAAGCCGAGGCCAAGGTCAAGGTTGAGGTCAAGCCCGCCAAGGCTGAGGCTCCCAAGCAGGCTGACAGCCAGGTCAACGTCGCGGCCATCATCGGCGGTGTCGTCGCAGCCCTAGCAGCCCTGGGCATCGGCGCAGCATTCCTCGCAATGCGCTAAGAGTAAGGCTGGCCGGTAGGTAGAAACCAACAAGCGGGCCCTTCCCGAAATGGGAAGGGCCCGCTTGCTACTTCGTTTTACCGCGCTTTAAGAGTTGGGGCGCTTACCGCGGTTCGCGCTCTTCTTACGACGGTCCTTGCGCTTGCGACCACGCTTGCTCATGGGGGCCTCCTTTGAATATGGGTACCGGTTACAGATGTTCCACTGTATAGCCCTGCACTGCTGGCAAGGTAATCCGGCGGAGTTTTACGCCGACAGGCGTGCGCGGTTGCGGGCGCGGGCCTTGTTGCGGCGCTTGAGCGCGCGGCGCTCCTCCTCGGACAGACCGCCCCAGACGCCGGCGTCCTGGCCGGTCTCCAGTGCCCACTTCAGGCACTGGGAGGTGACGGGGCAGCGGTGGCAGACCAGCTTGGCCTGCGCGATCTGGCTCAGTGCCGGGCCGGAGTTACCGACGGGGAAGAACAGTTCCGGGTCCTCGTCGCGGCAAATAGCTTCGTGGCGCCAATCCATGATGGTGACTCTCCTTTAAATGGTGTGGGTTGAATCCATGTGCAATTACGTGCGCACCACAAACACCCGCATTTGGCGGATGCGTTGCAAACGAAGTTTGATTCCTGGTGCCGGGCGGAGTGTCCCGTTGGATGCGGGACCCGTCTTCCGGTTTACCGGGCGTTAACCCTGTGGTGGCTTAGGGTTAAGGGCTGTGTAACCAGCCCGTTGTTTTTGCTACCCGGAAATAATGGCATGTTCACCTACACCGCGCTAGGGGTGCGTGCCAAATTGTGACGGGAATCATAGAATCTAACACTGCTTTCGTCGGCCGGGGTTGGGTGCGGGGTGCGTCCGGAGGGCGTCGACAAGCAATGTGACCTGCAGAAAGGCTAGCACCCTTCGAGATAGGCTACCGTCAAATCGCGCAACGCAAGTGGGAGCGCAAGCCGGCGGGGCCTAGACTGCTTCGATGTGGAAACCAACAATAACCCCGCCCCGAATAGCCCCGAGGTTGCGCATGGAACCGTGCCGGCAGTGATGCGTTTCAGCGCAGTGGTGGTGCTTCTGCAGTGCGCCGCGATGTTCATCTACGCGGCCTCTTTGATCGTCTCCCAGTTCACCGAGCACACATCGACGCTGGAATCGGACTCCCCCGCAGCGAACTACGTCAACATCGGCACCGCGACGTTCCTTGCGATCATCTTCGGCTACATCGCCTACGCCGCGGTGAGCACGCTGAAAGGCAACCCCCGCGCCACCGGCGCGATCGTGCTGGTGGAAGCGATACTGGCGGGCGTGGCCGTGTACATGTTCCGCGGCGGCGTGCCGCTGCTGGGCGCGGCGACGCTGGCGTCCGCGGTGCTCGCGCTCATCGGCATCTTCCACCCGGCCACACGCGAGTACAACGAGGCGCGCTACGCGCAACGCAAAGCGCGGCGCACCCAGTAGAGCGCCGCGCTAGGGGGAGGGGGTAAGGCCGACTGCTTAGGTGTTGGCCTTCATCACCACAACTTCGTCTCCGCGCTTTTCCACCACGGTGGCGCCGGCGGAAGAGATGTGCACCGGGCCGGCGTAGCCGCCGCGGTCGACCGGGATGATTTTGTCCACGGCGTTTTTGTCCCAATCCACCACAGCGATGCCGCTGTCGGAGGCGTACAGCAGCTTCTCGCCGGCGGAGAAACCAGTGCCCAGCGCGCCCTGGAACACGCCCGTGACGGCGAGCGCTGCGGGCTCCATCAGCAGCAGGGAGTTGTTCTCCCAGTAGGTCATGTGGTGCGGCAGGTCGGCCACGGGAAGATTTTTGATAATGCCGTCCGGGCCGACTTCCGGGCTGTCCATCTGCGGCACTGACGAGGAGCTGATGTTGGTGCCCTCCTTGTCGTAACCGCGCACCTCGGAGGTGGTTGGGTCATAGACCGCGGCCGCGTCCTGGGAGATGGACACCAAATACGCGTCCGGGCTGATCTCGATGTTGGCCACAACCTCCGGCTTGCGCGAATCCTCCGGCGTGGCCTCCTGCAGGCGCAAGTACGCGCCGTCGTCGCAGATCTCCGTGACAGCGACCAGCTCCGTGCGGGTCAGCGCAGAGGTGATGGTGCACTCGTTGGGCTGCATGTCCGGCTCCTGCTTCGCCTCCACATAGCCGTATTCCACGGTGCGCACCAGGTCGGAGCGCCACACCTCGGCGCGCTGGGAGCTGGCGTAGCCCACCCGGTCGTTCGACGCCAAGCGCACCACGTTGTCCGGCGCGCTAGCCGAGCGGGTGCCGGCGTACTTGCCGGTCTTCGCGTCGATGGCAACCACGTCGCCGCAGCCCGCGTTGTCGCGGTAGGTGGCCACAACCTTGCCCCAGGCCTGGTCCACCAGGCACAGCTCGTTGGGACGCTCGTACGTCCACGCCGTCTCACCCTCCGGGGTAGTGGCGGTGAGCGTGTGGTCGTTGTACGTGATCACCATGCCGCTGGCCACCAGCGGCTGGTCGCGGCCGGACGTGTCCGGCAGGGAAAAGCCTTCGCTGAAAGACTTCGGCACCACGGCGAGTTGCCCGTAGTCCTGGTGTTCTTCCTGGGCAGAATCCAGGTGCGCGTCGCGCGCGGGGGCGGTGAAAAAGGCGGTGCCCAGCAGCAGCGCTGAGACACCTGCGATCACTCCGGTAGCGATCAGGTCGCCGCGGGTGCGACGCAGGGGAGAATTCATCGCCGTTTCCTTCCTGAGGCTCGTGCTGGGCGTGCTCCGAGCACTTTACGCGGGCGTCCCACTCGTGCTGTAGCTGAGTCCGGGATATCCAAGGTCTCGTGCAGCTCCGGCGAGGTGGAGAACCACTCCGGCAGCTCGCGGGCACCCAGCGACAGCTCGTCGTTAATCGCTTCCCACTTGCGCACCTCGTCGTAGCCCACCAGCGTGACAGCGGTGCCGTTCTTGCCGGCGCGGCCGGTGCGGCCGATGCGGTGCACGTACGTCATCGGGTCATCCGGAGTTTGGAAGTTGATCACGTGGGTGACGTCTTCGACGTCGATGCCGCGGGCGGCGACGTCGGTGGCGACGAGGATGTCGGCCGAGCTGCGTCGAAAAGCATCGAGCGCCGCCTCGCGCGCACGCTGGCCAAGATCGCCGTGGACCGCGGCAACGGTAAAGCCGCGCTGCGCGAGGTCTTCCGCAAGCTCCGCGGCGGAGCGCTTCGTGCGGGCGAAGATGATGGTGCGCCCGCGGCCGCGGGCCTGGAGGATGCGCGCGACCACTTCGGGCTTGTCCATGCGGTGGGACTTCAGCGCCACCTGGCGGGTGGTGTCGTGGGTGCGCGGGGCGTCGGCGGACTCGGCGCGGATGTGCACCGGAGTGTTCATCTTCGCGCGCGCAAGCGAAAGAATCGGACCCGGCATGGTGGCGGAAAACAGCATCGTCTGCGCGTCATCGCGCACCGCCGCCCAGAGCTTTTCGATGTCGGGCAAGAAGCCCATGTCCAGCATCTCGTCCGCCTCGTCGAGCACCAGAATCGCCACGGTGGATAGTGTGAGGTCGCCGCGCTCGTGCAGGTCAATCAGGCGCCCGGGCGTGCCGACGACCACGTCCACGCCCGCTTCCAGCGCCGCAATCTGGTCCTCGTACGGGCGGCCGCCGTAAATCGTGGTCACGCGCACCGGCGTCTCGGAGGCGGCGTAGGCGAGGTCGTCGCCGACCTGCACGGCGAGCTCGCGGGTGGGCACAATCACCAGCGCGCGCGGGGTGCCGTCGAGCTCGTCGATGTCCGCGTCGTCAAACACGCGGTCTAAGAGCGGGACACCGAAACCGAACGTCTTGCCCATGCCGGTGCGGGCTTGCCCGATGATGTCCCGGCCCGCCAGCGCGCGGGGCAGCGTGAGCTCCTGAATGGAAAAGGGGCGCACTATGCCGCGCTGCGCCAGCGCATCGGTGATTTCAGCGGCGACGCCAAGCTGAACAAACGTCGGCGGTAGCGATTTGTCGCCAGCCGGGGCGCCAGTTGAGGCGCGGTTGTGTTCACTCTCAGCTGAATAGGGCACGCGTTTATCTTAACTACAGGCCGTTACAATGGCGCCATGGATATCAAGATCGGTCTTGCAGACAGCCCCCGCGAACTGACGATCAAGCTGCCGGAGGGCCAGGACGACATCATCGCCACCGTGGAGCAGGCCATTGACGGCGGCCAGGCCACCCTAAAGGTGGAGGACGACAAGGGCCGCGTGTACCTCATCCGCACCGACCGCATCGTCTACGTGGAGCAGGGTACTGCCGCAGCCCGATCCGTCGGGTTCATGCGCTAAATTACGCATTTATGGCACAACGGCACGGCGCACATGAGCGGGACGCCCGCGGCGGCTCCACCGGGGGCGGCCACGGGGCGCACCGCCGCCCTGGCGATGGCGAATTCGGTGCCCGTGAAACCGGCGACGATGATTTCGGCGACTGGTTCGATAGCTGGGATCTCGAATCCGAAGATTCGGAGCCCGCGCGCCCGCGCCGTCGCAGTGACGAAAAGCGCACGCGCAAAAGCGCCAAGCTTCACGGTGCCTCATGGGGGCCCAAAACCTCCTCGAAGCACGCCGAGGCTGGTGATGGCAAGCTCGCCGCGTTTGCGCAGGAGTACGGCTGGCGTGCCTACGCCATCCCCGTGCTGGCCGTGATCACGGTCTTTGTGCTGATCAACATGTTCCAAAACCCGGAGGACCTGGCCGTTGGTTCCACCGCTTCCTCTGCTGAGGAGGAGGAATCCGCAGCGTCTTCGCCCGCGCAGCGCGAGGAAGACCCGGACGGCGGTGTGGAGCCGTTGGAGCCGGCGAAGATCGCCGAAGGCGAGTTTGATCCGCACAACTTGCCGCCGGGCGGGCCGTACACCACCACCGGAGCCGGCACCTTCTACGAAGTGGGTGCTCCAGGCATGACCGCAGGCGAAGGTACCGAGTTGGTGGTGCGCTTCGCCGTGGAGGTCGAGCATGGCATCGACACCTCGGGCTACGGCGGGGATGAGGCGTTTGCGCACATGGTTGACGCGACGTTGAGCGATCCGCGCGGTTGGATCAACGACCCGCGCTTCCGCTTCGAGCACGTCAGCGTCAACGACAACCCGTCGCTGAAAATCCGTCTGACCTCTTTGGACACCACGGCGGAGCTGTGCGGCGTGCAGATCGGCACCGAGACCAGCTGCCGCACCCGCATCACGGGCGAGGACACGGTGCTGCTCAATGAGTCGCGCTGGGTGCGAGGCGCCGTGCCGTTCCAGGGTGATCTGGGCAGCTACCGCCAGTACCTGATCAACCACGAGGTGGGCCACGCCGTGGGCTTTGCGGAGCACGTGCCGTGCCCGGAGCCGAACGCGCTGGCGCCGATCATGATGCAGCAGACCTTAAGCCTGAACAATGCGCAGCTGCGGGAGATGAGCCCGGAGGACAATTACCCGGACAACCCGGACACCTGCCGGACGAACCCGTGGCCCTACCCGCGCCCAGCGGCGCTGTAGGAGGCTGTAGGTGGCAGAGCAAACGGCACAGCAGATCCCCGGACATGTGTTGTCGGCGTTCCAGCTCGACGGCCGGGCAGGCATCCCTTTGGGCCCGGAGTGGGACAACGGCGTCCGCTTCGGTCGGGTGGTGGTCTCCGAGGCCAGCGACACTGCGGCCTGGTCCGGCAAGGCCCGCGATCATGCTGGCGAGTTCGGCGCGGGCATCGCCGTGTCGCGCCCGGTGCGCGCCACTGACGGCCGCCTGGTCGTGGGCGGCTTCAAGGCCAGCGAGTTTGTTGAGGGCCAGGTGCGCGCGCGTATCGACGAAGCCGTGTCCGCCGCCCTGCGCTACGACGAGGCGATGGCCGGGGTTGAACCGCCGGCGGCGGACCGTGGCGACGCGTTCGCGACGGCAGAGCGCGCGGTGTGGCGCGACTACACGCCGCAGCCAGACGACGTTGTGGCGCACATGGATTTTGTGTCCTGCCTGCTCTTTTCCGGGGATATGGTGCCGACGTTGACGGACCTTGTGCCGTCTTCAGGCAAACGCCCCCGAGGTTTCACCGCGGCGCTGGTGATTGTGGACGGGCTGCTCGCTGAGGCCTGCGATGCGGCCGTGCTGGACAGGTGGGCGCATGTGCCGGAGCTGCGGGGGCTGGCGCGGCGCGCGCTGGAGTACCGCGCGGCCTGCGCACGAGCTGCGGGTTCGGACATACGTTCGATAGTTGAGAGGGTTGATGAGGTCCTCGTGTCGGAGTGAGTGACACAATCGACGTCATGACTTCCACCAGACCCTCTCCCGTGCCCCCGGCGGTACTCGAGCCGAAGGCCTACCTCGTGCCGCGCACACGCCCGAACACGCGGCGCGAATGGCCGGTTGATCTGCCCCAACAAGGCCTGCACAAAGTCACGGGCGAGCCGGGCTCCGGGGTGTCGAGCTTTTTGCTGGACACCGCCGCGGCCGCGATGCGCAGGCACGCAGGCGGCGAAGCGGAGCACGGCCCGGGCGGGGTACTGGTGCTTACCGATTCGAAGGAGACCGGCGCGAGGCTGCGCGCGGAGCTGGCGGACACGCTGGCCGCTTCCGGGTTTGTCTCCGACGAGCCGGTGGTGCGCTCCGTGCACTCGCTCGCGTTCGCGCTGGTGCGACAGCAGATGGACGAGGAGCTGCGGCTGATCTCCGGCGCGGAGCAGGACGCGGTGATCCGCCAGCTGCTGCGGGGCCACGCTGAAGACGGCGGCGGCACCTGGCCCGCGGAGCTGCGCCCGGCGCTTCCCATGGTCGGTTTTGCGCGGCAGTTGAGGGACTTTCTGCTGCGCGCCATTGAGCGCGGCCTGGGCCCGGAGGACCTGGTCGAGCTGGGACAGCGCCACGGCATTGGCATCTGGTCCGCCTCGGGCGATTTCTTACGCGAGTACCAGCAGGTGATGGCGCTGTCCGGCGCGCACCGCCTCTCAGCATCCGAGCTGATTGCCGCCGCCTTGGAGGTGGAACTGCCGCGCACGTGGCACACCGTGATCGTGGACGACGCGCAGCACCTGGCGCCGGCATCCGCGGCGCTAGTGCAACGGCTGCTGGAGCAGGCGGACCTCGGCGTCGTCGGCGGGGATCTGGAGCAGTCCGTGTTCCACTTCCGCGGCGCCTCCCCAGCGTTTCTCAAGGACCTCGGCGGATTGGAGCACGAGGTGATCGACCTCGGCGCAACCCGCAGGACGCCTGTGCGGTCCGCCGCGATCGCAGATTCCAGCGCGGCCGAGCTGTCGCTCGTGGCGGACACGCTTCGCCGCGCCCACCTGGAGGAGGGCGTGGCCTACCGCGACATGGCGGTGGTGGTGCGCTCCACGCCGCTGCTTGAGCCGATGCGGCGCGCGCTGCTGCGCGCCGGGGTGCCGGTTTCGCTCAACCCCACCGACCTGGTGCTGGGGGAGCAGCGCATTGTGTCGGCCCTGCTGCTCGGAGTGCGCGCGCTGTACGAGGAACTTTCGGCCACCGAGTGGCGCGACCTGCTGCTCAGCCCGGTCGGCGGCGCAGACCCGGTGACGCTGCGCAGGCTGTTGCGCGGCCTGCGCCGCTGGTCGCCGGAGACCCGCGCGGAGGAAAGCCTGCGCGAGCTTTTGGCCACCCCGACCGCGCTCCCGGACTTCGGCACCGTGCTCACGGACCGCGAGCTGGACATCCTGCACCGAGTGCGCGACGTGCTCGACGCCGGGCGCAGCGCGCTAGCAGGCGGCGGCACGGTGGAGGAAGTGCTGTGGGCGCTCTGGCACGCCACGGGGCTGTCCAACCGGCTGCTGGCGTCCGCGCTGCGCGGCGGCGCCACCGGCTCGCAGGCGGACCGGGACCTCGACGCCGTGATGGCGCTGTTTGACGCCGCGGGCGACCACACGGAGCGCAGGCCCAGCGCGGGCATCGAATCCTTCGTCGCGTCCATCACCGAGCAGGAGCTGCCCACCGGCGTGCGCGACCGCCGCAACGCCACCCCGGACGCCGCAGCACTGCTCACCGCCCACGGAGCGGTTGGCCGCGAGTTCCGCCGCGTGGTCGTGGCGGGCGTGCAGGAGCTGACGTGGCCGAGCCTGGGGGAGACCGGGTCGCTGTTCCGCCAGGAAGACCTGGTGGACCTCATCGACAAGGACGTGGACCCCGGTGTGCCCGTTTCCCACATCAACGAGCGGTTGGTGGAGGAGCGCCGCCTGTTCACGGTGGCGGCCAGCCGCGCCACGGAGCAGCTGTTGGTCACCGCCGTAGAAAGCGACGACGGCGAGGAAGTGGAGCAGCGCTCGCGTTTCGTGGAGGAGTTCTGCCGCGACTTCAAGGTGCAGCCGCGCGAGGTGCGCATCGCGGGCACGTCCGCGGACGCCGCCCGGATCGTCGGCCAGAGTGCGGGCGCTGCCGCTGGGGCCGAGGGCGGAAGCACAGTGGTGCGCGTGCTCGCGCACGGCGACCTGATCGCCGAGTTCCGCCGCGTGCTGACAGACCCAGCATCCACAGAGGCGCAGCGCAGCCAGGCGTCCCGCCAACTCGCGCGCATGGCGGCCGCCGGCGTGCTGGGCGCGGATCCGGAGCAGTGGTGGACGACCACGGAGCCGTCCACAAGCGAACCGCTCGGCGTCTCGCCGGCGCTGTCGCCGTCGCGGGTGGAAAAGCTGCTCGCTTGCCCCATGCAGGCGGTGCTGGAACGGATGTCGGGCCTGGATGAATCGCTGGACATGATTTACGGCGCCATGGCGCACGCCTACTTCGAAGCGCTGGGCAACGGCATGGACGATGCCGAGGCGCTGGATGCGACCGTGGCGGCGCGCCGGGCCGCGGATAACGCCCCGGAGTGGAAGGTTGAGCGCGACATCGCGGACT
This sequence comes from Corynebacterium faecium, assembly GCF_027257105.1. Classification (NCBI taxonomy): domain Bacteria; kingdom Bacillati; phylum Actinomycetota; class Actinomycetes; order Mycobacteriales; family Corynebacteriaceae; genus Corynebacterium; species Corynebacterium faecium. The sequence goes on along the minus strand of NZ_JAPYJX010000001.1, from coordinate 68,005 downwards.
TTCGGGCCATGCTCGAGCGCACCCATGGCTGGCTGCAGGCCAGCCGCGGGGCTTTTGAGCAGGTCGCGGTGGAAGCGGACGTGAACGTCCAGGTCAGCGACAGTGTGCGTATCCGCGGCAGGCTGGACCGCCTCGAGCGCGACAGCAGCGGTGCGGTGCACATTGTGGACCTGAAAACGAGCGCGTACCCGCCGACCAAGGACGCCACCGCGGACAACCCCCAGCTGGCCACCTACCAGCTGGCGCTGGCGCACGGCGAATTCGACGGCGGCAAGGTGGTCACCGCGCGCGACGGCGCAAATGCGCTTTCGGTGGGCGGGGCGGTGCTGGTGTACCCGAACGCCAAGAAGAAGACGCTAAGCACCCGTGAGCAGGCGGCGAAAACCGACGAAGAGCTGGACGCGCTCGCCGCCGCACTCGACGGGCTGCCCGAGGAAACCGCAGGACCGACGTTGCTCGCCGTGGTCGGCCCGCAGTGCGACCGCTGCGCTGTGCGAGCGCTGTGCCCGATCCAGCCGGAAGGAGCGACAATCCACCATGTCTAACCCCACCCCGATGTCTCCCGTGCTTCTGTCGCGCTACCTGGGGCAGCAATACCCGCCGACAGACCAGCAAGCCGCCGTGATCGGCGCGGAGCCCGGCCCGCTGCTGGTGGTCGCCGGCGCAGGTGCGGGCAAAACCGAAACCATGGCCGCGCGCGTGGTGTGGCTGGTGGCCAACGGCTACGCCCGGCCGGACGAGGTTTTGGGTCTGACGTTTACCCGCAAGGCCGCCCAGGAGATGGGCAAGCGCATCCGGGACCGGCTGGGCTCGCTCGCGGCCAACACCGACCTGGTGCGCCGCCTCGACCCGTCCGGCGAGCTGGCGAAAAACCTGGAGGTGATCGCGCCTTCGGTGTCCACCTACGACTCTTACGCCGGCGAGCTGATTCGCGAATACGGCCTTTTGGTGCCGGTGGAGCCGGACGCCCGGCTGATCACGGATGCGGAGCTGCACGCCATCGCCACAGACGTGGTGGTCAACTACTCCGGCGGGCTGATCACGGAGTTGGGCTCCAACCCGTCGCTGTCCACCGTGGTGGAGGACCTGCTCGCGCTGACCACGGCGATGGGCAACGAGCTGGCCTCGCCCGAGTGGGTGCGCGAGCACGCGCACGACTTCCTCGCAGAAACTGAGTCCTACCCCATGGCCCCGCGCGCCCGCGTGGAGTTCACCAAGGTGCTCACGAAATGGCGTTCCAAGCAGGAAATGCGCGTAAACATGCTGCCGCTGGTGGAGGAGCTAGCGGCGGAACTGCGCCGCCGCGGCGTGGTCACGTTCAACGAGCAGATGTCCGTGGCAGCGAAGCTGGCGCGCGACCACAAGACAGTGGGGGAGTCGCAGCGCTCCCGCTACCGCGTGGTCATGCTGGACGAGTACCAGGACACCTCGCACGCGCAGCGCGTGCTGTTGCGCAGCCTGTTCGGCGAGGGCGCGGACCCGTCGCTGACAGTGACCGCAGTGGGCGACCCGATGCAGGCGATTTACGGCTGGCGCGGCGCGACCGCCGCCAACCTGGCCGCGTTCGTGGAGGATTTCCCGTCGCCGGCAGGCGCGGCGCCGAAGAAGCAGCTGACCACCTCCTGGCGCAACCCGCCTGAGGTGCTGGACCTGGCCAACGGCGTTTCCGACGCGGTGCTGGGCACCGCCGAGGACAGGGCCGTGGCCCAGCTAGAGCCCCGACCGGCCGCGGATGCGGGTGATGTGACCCTGGGGTTCTTTTCGGACCAGGACGCGGAAATCGCCTACGTGGCAGACGCGCTCGCACAGGAATACCGGGCGGCGGCGCAGGAAGGACGCGCGCTTTCCGCGGCCGCGCTGGTGCGCAAGAACCGCCACTCGCCAGTGCTCGCGGCGGCGCTGGAGGAGCGTGGGGTGCCCTACGAAATCGTGGGACTTGCAGGGCTTCTCGACGTCCCGGAGGTCGCCGACACCGTCGCCATCGCCACGATGCTGGTGCGCCCAGACGACACCGCCGCCGCGCTGCGCGTCCTTGGCGGACCCGCCGTGGGCCTGGGCCTGGCGGACCTGCAGGCGCTGGCGTCGCGCGCGAACAACCTGCACGGCTCGGGCGTTGACACCCAGCCTCAGACCGCCCCGGCGGACTCGGCGGAACACCTGCACGCCCAGTTGGAGGAGCTCGTGGCCCGCGCCGCAGAGATCTCCGCCAGCTCCGACAAGCCCGAAGGGCTCACGGACGCCCTGGCGGACCTGGGCGAGCCGGAGCGCTACAGCGAGGAAGGCCTTGCGCGCATGCGGGACACCGCGGCGAAGCTGCGCTGGCTGCGTACCCACAGCCTGGGCAAGCGGCTAAGCGACCTGTTCGCCGACATCATCCACGTCTTCGGCATCCGCACCGAAGTGCTCGCCCGCGGCTCCGCCACGGGTGCGGTGCACCTGGACCGCCTGCTTGAGGAGGTTGCCGCGTACCCGGGCGCGAGCCTGGACGGGCTGCTGCACTTCTTCGAGCTCGCCCGCAGCTTCGAGGACGGCTTGGCCCCGGGATCGGTGGCGGTGAAGGAGGACCGGGTGCAGATCCTCACCGCGCACAAGGCCAAGGGCCTGGAGTGGGACACCGTGGCGGTGCTGCACGCGGACGCGGCGACGTACAAATCCAAGACGGAAACCTTCCTCACCTTCCCGCGCTTCCTGCCGCCGGAAACGTTCGGCGACCCGGATGTCTACCCGGTCTTCGCGGACGTGGAGAACCGCTCGGACTTTGAGAAGGCCGGCAAAGCCTGGCTCAAAGAGGTCGCCGGGGATCTGGCCGAGGAAGCCGCCCGGTTGTTCTATGTGGCGGTGACCCGCTCCGGGAAGAAACTCATTGTCACCGGCTCGCGCCGCCGCGAAGGTGTGGCACGCGAGGCAGAGCCCTACGAGCACTTTGCCGCCATGCGCGAACGCGTGCCGGAGGAGTGCGTGGTGGTCTGGGACGAAGGCACCGCGCCCGAGGAAGACACGGAAGAGGCCACGCAGGAGGCGGCAGCGCCGGAGTCCGGCCGCTGGCCCCACTACGCGCCCACGCCGCGCGACATCGCGGCCGCCGAAGCGGTCCGTACCGCCATGGATACGCTGCCGGACTACGCCGAAGGCGAGCTGTTCTCGCTCTGGGAGCGCGACGCCACAGCCTTGATTGAGGAGCACGGCGCCGCCCAGGCCGCGGACGTGCCGGTGGTCATGCCGGGCGAGCTCACCGCCTCCGACGTGGTGGCGCTGAAGGCAGACCCGGAGCAGTTCGCCCGCCGCGCCCGCCGCCCCGTGCCGTTCAAGCCGAACACCTACGCCAAGCGCGGCACCGCGTTCCACGAGTGGCTGGAGCAGTTCTACGGAGCGCGCCCACTGTTGACAGAAGACGAGCTGCCGGGCAACGACGAGGCAGAAGTGGACCGCGCCGTCCTGGAGCGGCTGAAGCGCAACTTCGAGGCCAGCGAGTGGGCCGGGCGCACGCCCGAGTACGTCGAGCACCCCTTCGAGCTGGCACTGGGCGATTCGGTAGTGCGCGGGCGCATGGACGCCGTCTTCGCCGCCGACGACGGCTGGGTCGTGGTGGACTGGAAGACTGGCGAAAAGCCAGGCCGCGACGCGATGGAATCGGCCCAGCTGCAGCTTTCGGTCTACCGCGAGGCGTGGCGCCGGATCGCACGTGACGGCAAGCCGGTGCGGGCGGTATTTTTCTACGTGCGCACGGGCGAGACGTTCGCGCCGCGCGCCTTGCCGGATCTTGACCAGCTCGAGACAATGCTCGGAGGCGCGGGCACCGGCACGCCCGGCGAAGACATTGCACTAGAAAGCGAGGAGCGGCAGGGATGAAGCTTCGGAGCCTGTTGTCGCTGCGCGCAGACGCGACCAACCTCACCGAGATCCCGGTGCACAGCTTGCTGGACGTTGTGAACATCCCCACGGCGGCGCGCGCCACCCCGTGGTCGCTGATCGCGCGCCGCTTCTTCTACGCGTTGCTGCTCATCGTCGCCGTCGCGTTCGTGGCGTACTTGGACAGGGACGGCTACTCCGAACCTTTGACGTTCATCGACGCGCTGTATTACTCCGCGGTGACGCTGTCCACCACGGGCTACGGCGACATCACGCCGGTGACGCAGTCCGCCCGCCTGATTAACATTTTTCTGATCACCCCGGCCCGCGTGGCCTTCCTGATGCTCCTGGTCGGCACCACCTTGTCGGTGCTCACGGAGGATTCCCGCAAGACACTCCAGATCCAACAGTGGAGGAATAGCGTGCGTAACCACACTATTGTCATCGGCTACGGCACCAAGGGCCGTTCCGCAATCGACGCCCTGATCGCCGGCGGCGCGTCGCCGTCCTCGATCGTGGTCATCGACCCGGACCCGGCCGCACTCACCGTCGCCGAGAAGCGCGGGCTGATCACCGTCCACGGCAACGGCACCAAGTCGGACGTGCTGCGCGTGGCCGCCATCAGCCGCGCGCGGTCTGTGATCGTGGCGCCGTCGTCGGACGACACCGCCGTGCTGATCACTCTGTCGGTGCGCGAGATGGCGCCGAGCGCGATGATCGTGGCCAGCGTGCGCGAAGGCGAGAACCAGCACTTGCTCATGCAGTCCGGTGCGGACTCGGTGATCGTCTCCTCCGAAACCGCGGGCCGCCTGCTCGGCATCGCCACCGTGACCCCGCCGGTGGTGGAGATGATGGAAGACCTGCTCAGCCCGGACGAGGGCTTCGCGGTTGCGGAGCGCCCGATCGCGGACGACGAGGTCGGCGCGAACCCCCGCCACCTCGCCGACATCGTGCTGGGCGTGGTGCGCTCCGGCGAGCTCTACCGCATCGATTCCCCCGAGGCGGAGACGGTCGAGCCGGGCGATCGCCTGCTGTACGTGCGCATGAACGGCGCGATCACCAACCGGGATTAACCGGATGCTGTTGCTCATCGATGCTGCCGGGCGCTTCCCACTCGGTACCGACGGGGAGCCAAAGCTTTTCGACGCACCTCCGGCCGCCACCGAAATCACCTCCCGCGTGCACGTGACCCGCGAGGTCACCGCGGCCCGGGTGCACGGCGTCGACGCGGCAGACCTCGCCGGGCCAGGCGGGGCTACCGGGGACGCGCGCACTCACGCCTGCCACCCGCTGGCGGCACGGGCGGTCGGTTTAGTCAACGCCCGCGAGCGCACCCGTTTCGACCCGGCGGACGGTTCCGAGGTGCGCTGGGGCGACGGCGGCATCGTTGCCCGCGGCGCCACCGGCCGGCCAATCTTCCCGCGGCTGGACCCGTGCGTGATCGGCCTGGTGGAGGACCCGAAAGGCGAGCGGATCCTGCTGGTGGAAAACGCCCGCCGCCCCGGCTACCTCACCCTGGTGGCAGGCTACGTGGATGTCGGCGAGACCCTCGAAGCCGCGTTCGCCCGCGAGGTGTGGGAGGAAACCGGTCGGCGCGTAACCGGCGTGCGCTACCTGCGCTCCCAGCCGTGGCCACTCTCGGGCGCGCTCATGCTCGGCATGGCGGCGCGCACGGCGGACGTCAATGCGCAAGCGCCCACCGACGGCGAGCTGACACGCACCGTGTGGGCCAGCCGCGACGAACTGGACTCTCTCACGCTCGCGGTGGAGGGCACCATCGCCCGCGCGCTCATCGACGACTGGGCGGCCACACGGCCGACACCGCCGACACCGCAGACACCCAACCCGGAAGGAGCACACCCATGGCGATAGACCTCAGCGTGCTGGATGAGGACCAGCGTGTGGCGGCGGAAGCGCCGCGCGGGCCGGTGTGCATCCTCGCCGGCGCGGGCACGGGTAAAACCCGCACGATCACCTACCGCATCGCCAACCTGATCGACCGCGGCCAGGTCGCCCCGAACCGTGTGCTGGCGGTGACGTTTACCAAGCGCGCCGCCGGCGAGATGCGCGACCGCTTGACCGCGATGGGCATCGGCGGGGTGCAGGCGCGCACGTTCCACTCCGCGGCGATGCGCCAGCTGCAGTACTTCTGGCCCCAGATCGCAGGCGATCTGCCGTGGCGGGTGCTGGACAACAAGTTCCCCATCGTCGCGCGCGCCACCCGCGCCGCAGGCCTGGACACGGGCAAGGAAATGGTGCGCGACTTGCTCAGTGAGATCGAGTGGGCGAAGTCATCGGTCATCGGCCCGGAGGACTACGTGCAGCGCATCGCCGACTCCCCGCGCACCCCTCCGGCGGACGCGCAGAAGGTCGCGCAGGTCTACCGCTTCTACGAGGAGGCGAAGACCAGCCCGGAGGGCATGCTGATCGATTACGACGACCTGCTCATCCACGTCGCCGGGGCCCTGGAGAACGCGCCGGCGGTGGCGGAGGAGTTCCGCGCGCAGTACCAGTCGTTCGTTGTGGACGAGTACCAGGACGTCACCCCCTTGCAACAGCGCGTGCTGGAGGCCTGGCTGGGCACCCGCGACGACCTGACGGTGGTCGGCGACGCCAACCAGACCATTTACTCGTTTACCGGCGCGACCCCGGATTACCTGTTGAACTTTTCGCGCACGTACGAGCACGCGACCGTGGTGAAGCTGCAGCGTGACTACCGCTCGACGGTGGAGATCACGGACCTGGCCAACACCGTCATCGGCAAGGCCAGCGGCCGCATCGCCGGCACCCGTCTGGAGCTGCAGGGCATGCGCGGGCACGGTCCAGAACCGCAGTTCAACGGCTATGACGACGAGCCCGCGGAGGCCCGCGCGGTGGCGCAGAAGGTGCGCAAGCTGCTCAACGACGGCGTCCCTGCCCGCGAAATCGCCATCTTGTACCGCATCAACGCCCAGTCCGCCGCGTTTGAAGCCGCGCTGGCGGACGAGGGGATTGTCTACCAGGTCCGCGGCGGCGAGGGGTTTTTCCAGCGCGCGGAGATCCGCGAGGCGTTCGCGCAGCTGTTGCGCGCCTCCAAGCGCACGGACCTGCCGGACGATCCGGTGCGCATCGCGCGTGCCGCGCTCGCCCCGCTGGGGCTGACGCCGGAGGAACCGGAGGGCGCGAAGGCGCGCGAGCGCTGGCAGTCCCTGAGCGCGCTGGTGGATCTGATCGAGGAGATCGTGCGCACCCGCGAGGCATCCACCATGGCGGAGGTGCTGGGCTCGCTGCGCCGCCGCGCGGAGGCGAAGCAGCCCCCGGCGGTGGACGGGGTGACGCTGGCCAGCCTGCACGCCGCGAAGGGCCTGGAGTGGGACGCGGTGTTCTTGGTCGGCCTGGTGGAAAAGACGCTGCCGATCTCGCACGCGCTGAAAGCCGGCGACGAGCAGATCGAGGAGGAGCGCCGCCTGTTCTATGTCGGTGTCACGCGTGCGCGCGAGCACCTGCACATGTCGTGGTCGCTGGCGCGCCAGGAGGGCGGGCACAAAAGCCGCACCCGCTCGCGCTTCTTGGACGGGCTGGTGCCGGAGCTGGAGGTGGAAAAATCTCCGCAGCGGCTCAAGCGCGCGAAGCGCTGCCGGGTGTGCGGCAACCAGCTAGGCACGCCCGCGGAGAAATCCCTGGGTCGCCACGAGGAATGCGAGCCGAACTTCGACGAGGCCGTCTACGCCGCGCTGAAGCGCTGGCGCCTGGACGTCTCACGCGCCGCGGGCCAGCCAGCGTTCGTGGTGTTCACGGACGCGACACTGATGTCGATCGCGGAGGCCATGCCTGCAGACGAGCGCGAGCTGCTCGGTGTCTCCGGCGTGGGCCCGGTGAAGGTGGACAACTACGGCGCGGGCGTGCTCGAGGTGCTGGGGCAGTTCCGCTAGAAGCACCCCTAGAAGCCCCCTAGAAGCACATGGCGCAGTCCGGGTGCGGCGGCAGCGTCGCCGTGGGCACTGGGTGCGGTGCGAACGGGTCCACCACGGTGAGCAGCCCAGCGTCTGGCTTTGGCGCGGAGACCCCGGGCGGGTCCGGCACGCCCGCCAAGCGCCGCAGCAACACCGCGGCAAACGCGGCGCCGGCCGCGGCTGCGATGGGCTCGCCCTGCACGCTCAGCGGCGCGCGCTGCTCCACCACGGGCCAGTTGGGGTCCCAGTCCAGAAGGTAGAGGCGCACGCACAACGGGCATGGGCCAGGCCGCGCGCACACCGGGCCCACCACCACGCGCGCGTCCACCTGTGTCACCGGTAGCACCGCGCCCTGTCGCTGTCGGGTCAGTGCGGCGAGCTCGCCGAGTAGGGCAGTGGTGTTCACCGCCGCCACCGGCACCCACGTGTCGCCGCGCAGGAGGAACTTCGACAGCGCCTCGTTGCGCGCTTGCGTGCGCACATCTAATCCGCACTCGCGCAGCCTGGCGGTCACCGCCGTGGCCAATCTGCCGTGGCCGACCAGCAGCACCTCGGGTTTTATAGCCGGCACGAGCACCCGGTAGCTGACCAGGTCGTCCACCAAGCTGCGCGCGGCCTCGGCGCCGATGAGTTCGGCGAGCTGTTCGACCACCCAGCCCAGCCGACGCGGCCGCATGAGCACACCCAACAGCGCGGCGACGTCCTTGGCGTGCTCGGTGGTCACCAACCCTGTGCGCGTGGCGTCGGTGCCGAATTGCATGACGTTGTCTGCGCGCAGAAACGGGTGCGCGCCCTGGGCGAGTTTCACCCGTGAGTTGTTGTTGATCATCCCTGCATCCACCCCCGATGCGGGATCCTACAATGCATTGCCATGGCTGGCAGGCAAACGCAGAACAATTCGACGCCGTACCGCGTGATCCGCTCGGCGCGCAGGACGCGCTCGGTGCAGGCGCGGCTGGTGGGCGGAGTGGCGGAGATCCGCATCCCCGCGCACTTCACCGATGCGCAGGAGCGCGAGGCGGTCACCGAGATGCTGGCCAAGCTCGACCGCAAGACAAAGGCGCGCCCGCTTGACGACGATTCCTTGCGCACGCGCGCCGACTCCCTCAACGCGAGCGTCCTGGACGGTCAGGCGCGCATCGGTTCAATCCGGTGGGTGTCCAACCAGCGCTCCCGGTGGGGATCCTGCACGGTGTCCACCGGCGACATCCGCATCAGTGACCGGTTAAAGCAGGTGCCGGACTACGTACTGAACGCGGTGATCGTGCACGAGCTGACGCACACGTTCATCCCCAACCACAGCGCCGAGTTCTACCAGTGGGCGGACAAGGTGCCGTACGCGGAGCGCGCCCGCGGCTACCTGGAGGCCTACCAGCGCTTCGGAAGCTCAGAGGCCTAGAGCTCGGTGCCGTCCTCGCGGCCGTCGTCCTTGCCGTCGCCGTCTTCCCGCTTGAGCTCCGGGTTGTCGCGCAGCTCCTGCTCGAGCTTGGCAAATTCGTCATCGAAGTCGGTGTCGGGCTGATCGTCGAGAAGCGTGTCAATGAACGCCGCAGGGTTGTCCAGGTGCTCCGCGGACGGCATGAAGTCCGGGTGGTTCCACACCTGGTCGCGGCGCTCGGTGCCCACGGCGGTGTCGATGCGGCGCCACAGCTCGGCGGCGTCGCGGGTGCGCGGGGCGCCCAGCTCGATGCCGACGATGTTGGCGAAGGCCTGCTCGGCGGAGCCGCCGGTGGCGCGGCGGCGCGCCCACGCCTCGGCCAGCTGCGGGGTGGACGGGATACGGTCGCCGAGTGCCTCGGCCACCACCACGTCGACCCAGCCTTCCACCAGGGCGATCAGCGTCTCCAGGCGGGAGGTGGCGCCGGCGTTGCGGGTGCCCACGCGCGGGGAGAGGTCCTCGCCCTGCAGGTTCTGTAGCGCCTCCTGGATCTGCTGCGGGTCGCCGCCTTCCAGGTTCAAGTTGCGGGCGACCTCCTCGATGTGGGAGGTGTCGATCTCAAGACCTGCGGCGTACTCCTCCACGGAGGAGACGATGCGCTCCACCAGCCACGGCACGTGGCGGAACAGGCGCTGGCGGGCGGCCTCGCGGGCAGCGATGTAGACCATCACTTCCTGCCCGGCCAGATCCAGACCCTTAGAAATCTCGGTGATGTTTTTCGGCAGCACCGCGGCGGTGCCGGCGGGGGCGACGGGAAGGCCGAAGTCGGTGCCAGTCAGAGCCTGCTGCGCCAAATCGCCCAGCGCGTGGCCGAGCTTCATGCCGAACTGCATGGCGTTCATCTGGTTCATCATCCCGGCCATCGGGCCCATCATCTCGCGGGCCTGCTCCGGCATGGAGTCCAGCTGGGCGCGGTTCATGTGCTCGGCTACGGGGTTAACCAGGCGCTTCCACATCGGCATGGTCTGGTTCAGCCACTGCTCGGCATTCCAGGCTTCAGCCTTGGCGCCGCTGGCGGGCAGGTCCGTGGCCTCGTCCAGCCACAGCTCCACTAAGCGCAGGGATTCCTCCGCGGCGCGGGTGTCCGCGTCGGAGACCGGGTTGGCGCCGGCGACGCGCTGGCGAGCCATGCGCGCGGCCAGCTCGAAGTTCACCGCGTCGCCCGCGCCCTGGGCGTTCATGGACGAGCCCATGCCGGAGAGCATCTGGCCCAGCTGGTTAAACACGTCGCCTAAGCCGCCCCCGCCGGGCTGGCCCCCGCCGAAGCCGAATGCGGCAAACGGGTTGTTCGCGTCGCCGCGGCCGTTTCCGTCGCCGCCCCGATTGTTGCCGTCGTTTTCGCCGTCATCGTTCGAGTCGTTAGGAAAGGAAAAGCCGAATCCGTTAGTCATGCCAGCCAGAATACAGTCAGCCCGCGAGTGCATGGGTTCGCTGAGAGCCAGCAACGGTCCAGCACCAGTACTTCACGCCTCCTGCGCTAGAATCTGCGCCCATGTCCAAAGCACGTGAAGCACGGAACCGGCGGTGGTCGACCCTGGTCTGGGGGTCCATCCCCGTCGTGCTGCTGGCAGGTGCGCTGACCGCGGACCACATCCCGGGCACCGACATCCGCCTGACCGTGCCGTACGCGGCGGAGGGGCCGGGGCCCACCTTTGACACGCTCGGCGAGGTCGGCGGCGAGCCCGTCGTTGACATCGAGGGCGCGGAGACGCTGGACACCGGCGGCAAGCTGAACATGACCACCGTGTCCGTGCGCACAAACATGACGCTCGGCCAGGCACTGGGGCGCTGGATCGCCACCGACGACACGATCGTGCCGGTGGAGCAGATCATGCCGCCGGACTTGGACGAGGACCAGGTGCGCGAGGTCAACCAGCAGGCGTTTGTCGCCTCCGAAGCATCTGCGACGGTGGCGGCCATGCACTACCTGCACCGTCCCACCACGGTGGTGGTGCACGACGTGATTGAAGACAGTGCCTCCGAGGGGTTCCTGCAGCCGCAGGACCAGATCACCGCTGTCGCCGGCGAGAAGGTGGAAACACCGCAGGAGGTCCAGGACGCAGTGCGCGCGAAGACACCCGGCGAGACGATCGAGATCACCGTCGAGCGCGACGGCAACGAGCACACCGAGTCGGTGGAGCTGGGGGAGAACCCGCACGAGAAGGGCCAGCCCATGCTGGGCATACTCATGACTTCCGAACCGGCCGGCGGCATCACCGTGAACTACAACCTCAACGACATTGGCGGGCCGAGCGCGGGCATGATGTTCTCACTGGCCGTCATCGACAAGCTCACCCCGGGCGCGCTCAACGGCGGCAAGTTTGTCGCGGGCACCGGCACGATCAACGAGGACGGCCAGGTCGGCCCCATCGGCGGCATCACCCACAAGATCCGCGCCGCCGAAGACGACGGCGCCGAGCTCTTCCTAGCGCCCGCCGGCAACTGCGACGCCGTCAAACGCGTGGAAACGGAGCACATGACGGTGGCGAAGGTGGACAACCTCGCCGAGGCCGTCGAGGCGATGGAGGATTTCGCCGCGGGCCGCGACGTGCCCGCCTGCGAGTAGCTACTGCTTGGCCAACCCCAGGTCGTAGATGCGCTGGCGCGGATCCTCCTGGTCGGTGGAAATCAGCTGCTGCATTACCTGACCGGCCTCGTTGTCCACCACGGTGATGATCGCGGAGGTGCCGAGCGTGGACCAGCCCACCACGCGGTCGCCGTTGTCCTCCACCACGCGCGAGGAGCGCAGCTCCGTCAGAAGCTGCGTTGTCGAGGCGGCCTTGGAGTCGGAGTCGAAGAACTGGAACTGGCCGATGCCCTCGCCGGAGCAGTCGAAGGAGCCGCTCAAACCGCCCGCGGCGCAGTCGTCGAACTGGTCGAAGAATTCTTCAGGGGCCAAGGTGGCGAAGCGCTCGCGCACTTCCGCCAGCGCGTCAGTCTCATGCTTCTTGCTTGTCGACGTCGCATCCGCCGTGCCCGCAGCAGTCTTCTTCGACGGCGATTTCGTGGACGTGCCAGAGGTAGCCGACGTGGAAGCGGTCTCGCTTCGCGTCGACGTCGCCGTCGTTGATTCAGTCTCGGTGCCCGCGTCTGTCTCGGCGCTGGTTTCGGTGCCGTTCTGCTCCGGCTCGCTCGGCGGTGTTTCCGTGGAGGTGATCTCCGGCGCGCGGGTATCGGGATCGTCGGAGTCGGAATCGTTGGAGCACGCCGCAAGCGTCAGCGCTGCGGCCGTCGCGGCGGCGACGGCAATGGAACGGGACCAGCTACGAGACGAGGCGCGGGAAGTAGACACAACCGACATCCTAAACCAGCTCGTCCGGGTCCTGCTCAAGGCCGTAGCGCAGCGCCGCCACAACGCCCGGGGCCACGCCGGGGCCGCCGCGCAGCTCGATGTCGTCCTGCGCGAACGCGCCGCGCTCCTCAAGCTCCTGATCGGTCAGACGCAGCTGCAACAGCGTCTGCTCAATGTCTTCTTCGCGCAGCACGCCGGAGAACAGGCGCGCCGGGCGCGGCTCGGCGTCCTCGCCGGCGGAGGCGTCCTTGAACACGATCTCCTGGGCCAGGATCACGCCTTCGACCTCGCGCGGCCAGGCGATGCGTGAGACGTACTCGCCCAGTTCCTCGGAGCCGGGCAGGATGTGCTCTGGGAGGTCCTGGACCACCAGTGTTAACGGGGAAGAGTCGTCCAGGTTGCCCAGCTCGTCGACAAGCAATTGCGTCGGCACCAGGCCGAACAAGGTTGGGGGAGCGTCCCACCCCTCCGCGTGGACGAACTCGACGGCCTCCATCATGGCCTTATTTAATGCTTGCTGTTCGCGCACGGGAACCCTCCGGGCAAGTTTGACGTTGGATTATTTAAGCTTGAAGCTTAACTGCGTTGCACACACTAATTCCTAAGGAGCAGGCTTGGCTACCCGCCTCAATCGGCCACAACCACGCGCCAAGAAACCGAATACGGGGTTGATGACCACCATCGGTGTCTTGGCCATCATTCTTTTCCTCTTGCCTATGGCAGTCGGGCTGTACACCGACTTCCTGTGGTTCGGGGAGGTGGACTTTAGAGGCGTGTTCAACCGCGTGATCCTGGTCCGCGTGGTGCTGTTTGTCATCTTCGCCCTGATCGGCGGTGCGATCACCTGGATCGCCGCGCGCCTGGCGTGGCGCGGCAGGCCCCAGGAGCAGGCCGCGCCGTTCGACCAGGCCGCCCAGTACCGCCAGCAGGTGCAGCGGTCCGTTCGCGGCATGCTGGTGTGGGTGCCGGTTGTCGTCGCCATCCTGTCCGGCCTGGCTGGCCAGCGCATGTGGCGCGTGTTCATGCTCTGGTTCAACGGCGGCGAGTTCGGCTCCACCGACGCGCAGTTTGGCAAGGACTTGGGCTTCTACGCGTTTACGCTGCCCGGCATCTCCGCGGTGGTGGACACGCTTTCCATGCTGCTGCTGGTGGCGTTTTTGGTCGCCGCGGTGGGCCACTACCTGCTGGGCGGCATCCGCATCGGCAACAAGGTCTCCGGCATCTCCGGCTTTATTAGCAAGGACGCGCGCATCCAGCTCGCCGTCACCGCTGGCCTGTGGATGCTGCTGAAGGCCGTGAGCTACTGGCTGGAGCGCTACTACCTGCTCTACGGCGAAAACGACATCTTCACCGGTGCCTCCTACACCACCGTCAACGCGATGCTGCCGGCGAAGATCATCCTCACCGTCATCGCCGTGCTGGTCGCGGCGGCGTTCTTCGCCTCCATTGTCTACCGCGACTTCCGCGTGCCGGTGCTGGCCACTGTGCTGATGCTGTTGTCCTCTTTGGTGGTGGGCAACGTGTGGCCGGCGCTGATGGAGCAGTTCTCCGTCAAGCCGAACCGCCAGGCCAAGGAGTACGAGTACATCGGCCGCAACATCGAGGCCACCCGCGAGGCGTACGGGCTTACCGACGACAACGTGACCTACCTGGAGGACTGGGGCGCAGGCAACACCTCCAACTCGGACGTCGCCTCCGACGCGGCCACGATTTCCAACCTGCGACTTCTGGACCCAGAGATCATCTCCCCGACGTTCACCCAGAACCAGCAGCTGCGTAACTTCTACGGATTCCCGGACCAGCTGGCCATGGACCGCTACCAGGTGGACGGCGAGCTGCGCGACTTCGTGGTCGCCGCCCGCGAGATGGACCCGAACTCGCTGAGTGAGAACCAGCGCGACTGGATTAACCGCCACACCGTGTACACCCACGGCAACGGCTTCATCGCAGCCCAGGCCAACACCGTGGACGAGGCGGCGCAGGACGCCGGCTCCACCCGCGGCGGCCTGCCCATCTTCACGGTGTCCGACCTGCAGTCCAACGCCGCAGCCAAGGCCTCCGAGGACGCAGAAGAGCTGGGCATCAAGGTCGACGAGCCGCGCATCTACTACGGACCCGTCATCGCCTCCGCCAAGGACGGCCTGGACTACGCCATTGTGGGCGAGACCGGCCAGGGCCCAGTGGAGTACGACACGGATAACTCCACCTACACCTACGACGGCAAGGGCGGCGTGGACATCGGCAACATGTTCAACCGCCTCGCCTACACGGTGAAGTACCAGGAGCTGAACTTCCTGCTGTCCGACCGCGTCGGCGGCGATTCCAAGGTGCTCTACGACCGCGACCCGCGCACGCGTGTGGAGAAGGTCGCCCCGTGGCTGACCACGGACTCCAAGACCTACCCGGCCGTGGTGGACGGCCGCGTGAAGTGGATCGTGGACGGCTACACCACGCTGTCGCAGATGCCGTACTCCACGCGCAAATCCCTGCAGGACACCACCCAGGACGCGCTGAACCCGGACGGCACCACCCAGCGCCTGATCACCGACAACGTCGGCTACATCCGCAACTCCGTCAAGGCCACCGTGGACGCCTACGACGGTTCCGTGGAGCTGTACGCCTTCGACGAGTCCGACCCGGTGCTCAAGGCATGGCAGGGTGTGTTCCCGGACACGGTGCGCCCGGCGTCCGACATCTCGGAGTCGCTTCGCGAGCACCTGCGCTACCCGGAGGACCTGTTCAAGGTCCAGCGCGACCTGCTGGCGCGCTACCACGTGGACGACCCGGGCGTGTTCTTCAACAACGACGCCTTCTGGTCCGTGCCGAACGACCCGACCGCGCCTGAGGGCCGCGGCCAGCTGAACCAGCCGCCGTACTACGTGGTGGCGGCCGACCCGGAGACCGACAAGGCCTCCTTCCAGCTGATCACCCCGTTCCGCGGCCTGAACCGCGAGTTCCTCTCCGCGCACATGGCGGTGTCCTCCGACCCGGAGAACTACGGCCAGATCACCGTGCGCGTGCTGCCGACGAACAAGCAGACCCAGGGCCCGAAGCAGGCGCAGGACGCCCTGATGTCCTCCGACCAGGTGGCGCGCGACCGCACCCTGTGGGAGGGCACCAACGACCTGAAGAACGGCAACCTGCTTACCCTGCCGGTGGGCGGCGGCGAGATCCTCTACGTGGAGCCGATCTACTCGCAGCGCAAGGACCAGGCCTCTGCCTTCCCGAAGCTTTTGCGCGTGCTGGTGTTCTACCGCGGCCAGGTGGGCTACGCCCCGACGATCTCCCAGGCGCTTGACCAGGTGGGCATCCACTCCTCGGCCGCCCAGGACATCGAGGTTGTGGACGAAAACCAGGACTCCAAGCCGGAGGGCGAGAGCCAGGAGGCTAAGCCGGAAGGCGAGGCCAAGCCGGAGGATGGCCAGGACGCTCCGCAGGTGAACAAGGACGAGGCGATGAACAACATCAACGACGCCCTGCGCAACCTGGAGAGCGCACGCGACGGCTCCTTCGAGGAGTACGGCCGTGCCCTGGACCGCCTGGACCGTGCGGTGGAGGAGTACCAGCGGGCTCAGTAAGCACGATCCGCGCACGCGCGCCACTCGAGCACAAAAACGAAAGCGCCAAACCTCCTTTGAGCAGGAGGTTTGGTGCTATTAGTTGGTGTATGTATAGTAACTCCACGTTGCCGGTTACGGCGACAGGCGATAATCACATAAACGCCCGACGCGGGGTGGAGCAGCTCGGTAGCTCGCTGGGCTCATAACCCAGAGGTCGTTGGTTCGAATCCAGCCCCCGCTACTAAGATAAGACCCCTACCAGTGCAAATGCTGGTAGGGGTCTTCTTCATTTTGTGATCGGATCGCCATTTGGTGCACTAGCTGGTGCACTAGGGTCAAAATCCGGGTTAAACGACAAAAAGTGTGTCTGGCCCGGCGTGTCGTGGGGGTTAGATTTGGCCTTTTTGGATGCCGATTGAGTGGGTGTAGTCGGTGTCGATAGCGTTGTCGTAGAGGGCTGGTCGTCCTGTTTCGTGGTCGGCTTGGTTCTCGTTTCGGGTCAGGGTGGATACTTTGGCGAGTTGGCCCTGGCCCCAGTCGGACTGCCTGGCGATTCGTACTGGATCGTCAGGCAGCTCCGTTTTTAAGTAGAGCCACCAATCCAGCATGCGGCGTTGTCGTTCACCGGATCTGCCGCGGTGGGTTCTGGCGAGCAGTTTGAGCTGGGCGTTGATGCCGCCTTCCAGGCTGTTGGTGGTGGATTTGATCCGCTCGGGCGCAAGGACTCCTGCTGGCGGGTTGAGGTAGACAAACAGCATCTCGGACCGCCAAAGATGGTTGAGGCTGTTGTAGGCCTTGCGCACGTTGTGGTGTGTCCACACCCGTGTCCATGCACCGGTTTTGGGGTCCTTGATCAGGGTCTTCTCGTCCATCCATGACCGGTAGATCGTGGAGAACTCGTGCAGCTGCGCACCCCATGCGGCGGCTTCATCCAGCGTGGTGATCCGGGTCAGTTTCAGCGCAAGTCGGTAGATGGTGCGCCCAGCATCCGTACGCGGGTTGGTGGTGGTGTAGCGGCGCACCACCCGTTGGGCGTGGACGAGGCAGCGTTGAATTTTCGTGGTCGGCCAGCACTTTTTGATCGCGCTGTAGGCTCCCTGGCCGCCGTCGATGACGGCGATGAGTGGGGCTTCGATGCGTTCAAGCAGCAGCTGGTAGTCGCGGGTGGTTTCGCGTTTGCACCAGTGCCAGGCGATCACGTGGTCGATGGTCGCCGCGACGATCAAACAGCCGCCGGCGGTGTAGGTGCCGTCGAGGAAGATCTGGTCGTAGACCCGCTTGTCGTGGCCGGCGGTGGGGTCAGGCACATCAACGAACCAGAACGGTTCGAATCGACGTTGCATCGTGCGCGGTGAGCACCCCACACGGCGGGCAACAGTATCGAGGCTGGCACCGGTGGTGAGGTGGTCGATGAAGACGGTGAACGCCGCCGCGTTGGTGATGTCGCTTCGGCGTTTCACGCTGGAGGCGCCGCATTGTTTGCAGCGCCATCTGGTGGTGCCTTTGCTAGTGGTGCCGTTGCGTTTCATTTCACCGCCGCAGTAGCAGCGAGGTTGGTTCTTTGACATTGCGACACCACACCACGCCGCGCATAGCACACCAACGCTGCCACACCGAGGATTGAACGCTCGAGACCCAGATATATGCCCCGGAAGCATATACTTTCCTGAAACCTACAGGTCAATCCCTAAAAATCCGCGATTCTGGACACACTTTTTGACCCTTAACCCCAAAATCCTGCACCAAACGGAACCGCGACGCTCCAACCAAGCGGTGCAGGTTCTCGGGACATTGCTTAGTGATTGCGAGGTCGGCCGCAACGAGGAACGCCACGGGAGCCGGCAGTTCGGGGGAGATCTGCCCTCGTGTATCGGGGGCGACACTGCTCAACCGTGGCGTTCGCGGGAAGTATGACACGGCTCTTGTCGCCTCGCACGTCGAGCGGCGAAATTTTAATTCTCGCTGTACGGTATCGCCAATTTGTGAATTGTGTTACACTTAGCGTCATGTAATACGATTTCGTACACCTCCATCCTGTAACTGCGCTCACGTAGCAGCACGTCAGGCGCGGGGCGTACGAGATCGACGGATTCTGGGACGCTAAGGCGCGTTCTTATTTCACCGTGAATCGGTGCCATACTTCGACTGTGATCGTCAACGACAGAACGCAACGAAGCATCAACACCCGCGGCGGCCAGAAGTCGATCGCCGAGCTTTGGGCAACGAATTTGCCGGGCACTAAGGACAGCTACTACTACAACTTCTGCTAGAACTCATGCGCATTCGACCCCTAGTACTTGGGCTTTTGAGCCTACTTCTTGCTGCAGTCATCGCGACTACTGGGTGGCTGCTGACAGCCCTGGTTGACTCCACCAAGCCCTTGTCCTTAGGGGTCGAATCAACCTTTAGTCTTGACTACGTCGAGCCTAAGACTTCACTCGCGGAGGAACTTGAGTCAGACTACGCACCGACGGTAATCCGTAACTCACTGGTTTCATTGGCCGAGCAGAACGGCTACTCCATCTACCGGCTGACTGGCACCGATGACGCAAGCGGGACTTCCCACGAGGTTTTCATCCCGCTGGAGCAAAATTATCCAGCACCGGAACGCATTCCCCGGCTCAACCGGCCGGATGCCTTGAGCCAAGCGGCCAGTGAGCTTGGGTCGCTGGATTACCACGGTGACTACGTCTTGGTTCCCAAAGCAACGGGTGGCAATGCGAACCACTTCTACGAATCGGCCAGGAATGACGGGCTCAGGCTAAGCGAAAAGACGCAGTTCCTTCACCTCATCCAATCGGTCGTCTTCCGCCTGCCCGCGTTGGTGGCGATCCTGTTTCTATTTGTCGTTTCCCTTTTTGCCCTGGTATTTGTTCTTCGGGTTTCCGGTCTTAGATTGGCAGCGCTGCGCACAATAAATGGCGGGCACCGCAGTCAAAAAGGCAATTGGCGGCAATGGACCTTTGTCATCCTCCCGCACCTAGTTCTCATTGGCCTTGCGAGTACATTCCTCGCCCGCCAAGGGAGCTATTCTTTTGCCCTCCTGTTCCTCAGGTTCTACGCCGCCGGGATAGGCTTGGCCCTGGCTACCACCGGTTTGGCCGTAGCCGTCACCGCCCCATTGTTGCGCCGCGCAGTAGCGCTGCTGGGGCAGCGTGCCCCCGCAGAGAAGGCGGCGGGAAAAGCGCTGAAAGTAATTTCGGTCTTTACCTGCGTGACCTTTGTAGCAGCGGGTCTTAGCTCAGCGGCTGCGCTCCGCTCCTACCAGCAGGAATCCGAGGCCCAACAGACCTGGAAATCTCTCGCGGAGTTTGGAGCCTTGCATTTTTCAGCCAACTTCGACGGCCCTGCTGGCCGCGTGGAAGGAGGCGAGCTCTTGCCGCCCAGTGTGCAGCAGAACTTCCGCGACTTCGCGCTCAGCTGGGAACGGGAGCACGGGGCTGTCCTCAGCCATACTTTGCCGAAAGAAGCTACCGGTGTGCCGGACTCCTGCCCCGTGGCACTTGCTAACCGCCAATGGCACGATCTGCAGGATTATCAGTTCCGTCCCGGAGACGACAACCACTCGGTCGACTATTCCGCAGCCCAAGAGCATTTCGCAGCTTCCGTGGATCTGTGGGCTCAGGAATCCGGCGACCTGCTCCTTAAGTCTGCGCAAATTGGTCCGGTCAGTGCCGATCATGCGGTCGGATTCATTAGTGGAACAATGTCGGGGGAACTGGTTCCCGGCGATTGTTTTTACGTGCTTGAAACGGACGATCTATCCGGCTTCGACGCAGACTTCCTAAGCTCCACAGCTTCGAGTAAAAATTTGCTCTTCGCGGATTTCTCGGAACTGGGTCCAGAACTTACCGCTGCCGGCCTCGAAGGCTACGTGTACCCGGTACGCGCGGCCGATCGCGGTCTGGCCGAACTAGTAGCCAGCACGGCGCTGTTCTGGCTGAGTATCCTGAGCGTCCTCGGAGCTTTGCTCGCCACGCTTGCGGCCTTGATAGTCCAGGCGCGCATCCAGCTCCGAGTTCACCGTCGCCTCCTGGTACTCCTCCACAGCGCTGGGCAATCACCGGACAAAACGATGTGGCGACTATTCAAAAGCCAACTGGTCAGCCTGACAGTTGTCGTCATATTGTCCGTCCTGGCTCCGCTACTGCTTCCCAACCCGTTCCTCTACACCTTCACCGCGCTAAGCTGCCTTGTCTTAATCGTCTACCTCGGTTTTGTCCGTCTCAGTATTTCTCAGCACATGTCCGCCTCCCCTAGGAGTCACAATGTCATTGGCTAGCCCCAATCAGTCCCCCACTCTGCCGCCGGAGATTTCCACCTCTCATCTCTGTCTCGCCGCGGAGTCGACTTTTTCTGTGGGGCGCAGCACGCGGATGGTGAAGAAGTCCCTCGTGGAAAATGCAACGTTTTCCCTACCCGGGCCAGGCTTTGTCGCCATCTGTGGAGCCAGCGGTTCCGGAAAGACTTTGCTGCTCAACACCTTGGCCGGGCTCCTGCCGCCGGCGGACGGCCTCCTCCGGATAGACGGTGAGAATGCCTCCGCGTGGAGGATGAAGCGGAGGCGGAGGTTCTGGCGAGAACGCGCAGCGATAATCCACCAAGACCACGGAATCATTCCCGAACTAAGCTGCGAAGATAACCTCACCCTCGGGCTATCCAGGAAGCAATACTCCAAAGAAGAATTGCTGCACTCCCTCGGCGAAGTCGGTCTTGATGTCCCCTTCGACGGGCCGGCAGCTATTCTCAGCGGAGGCGAGCAGCAGCGGCTGGCGATCGCCCGAGCCCTGCTCCGCGGCGCGGCTTATGTGTTCGCTGACGAGCCGACCGCCTCCCTCGACCCCACTAACCGCGACCAAGTTATCGCGCTCCTGCGGCGAGCTGCGGACGGGGGCGCACTCGTTCTGGCCGCCACGCACGATGCCGCAGTTATTGCTGCCGCTGACAGCACCTTGCGCATCAATGATCGCCAGGTCACAGTCTCCGGCTCTGCGCGGGATTAAATCGCGATGCCCGCGGCCTTGGCCACCTTCCGGTACCCGGCCGCATGGTCCGCGACGCTGGCGTGGGCGTTGAGTCCGCTGGGGTTGTCGAGCACGGGCCTGACCCCCGGAAAGTAGACACGTCGGGGGTTAGCTATGCTGCTTGGGTCAGCGTAGCTGACTGAGCAGGCGCAGATGGCCAAGGAGCTTATCGACGGCGGCAAGTCCGTCAGCGCTGTAGCGCGCACCTTCAACGTCTCGCGGCCGACGATCTATCGCGCTCTCAAGCGCATCGAAGCCGACGCTTAAGCACATGCTGCGTCGCTAGCGCCCGCACCCGGCAAGCCGAGCATCAGGCTGCGCTAGCGACGCTCAGCACGCTTCAGGTGCGGTGGTGCCGTGGCAGGGCGCGACCGGCAGAGCCGGACCGAATACGGGATTGACCATGTACACCCCGTATTCGTGCAAAGGAGCACTGCCATGTCCACTCATTCCCACACGCTTGCATCTCACGGCGAGATCCTTGCGAACCTCCCCGGCATCCTCGGCTTCTACCCGAACAACTCGCTGATCCTCGCGTTCTTCGTCGACGACGAGGGCGTCGACACCATCCGCCTCGGCCCGGTCGCGCGGTTCGACCTGGACGAGGCCGTGGAGAAGCTCACCGAGAGCCGCGAGCGGTTCGCAGCGTGGGTCCACCACCTCGAACTCGACGCTGTTATCGCGTACATGATCAGCGATGACATTGCGCAGCCGGTCTTCGTCGAGACGGCCACGTATCTCACTAGTGGGGCAGTGCACCTACCGCCGCTGCTCGGGGTGGTGCAGGTGCCCGAGATCGTCACTGGGGCTGCGTGGTGGTCTGTGAATCAGCATCCGTTCATCGACGAGCCGCGCCACGGCGTTGTTGGCGAGGTCGCCGCATCGGCGGCGCTGCAGCAGATGCTTGCAGACACCGGAGAGCTGCCGGAGCCGAGCAAAGACGACATCGAGGCGCGGTTGAACAGCACCGATCACGGCATCGACGCTGCCGAGCACGCCGACATCATCGAAGACGCGCTGGCGTATATCCCGCCCGTTTTTCCCGACATGCTGCAGCGTGAATACGAGCAGGCGGCGGCAGGGATCACCCAGCCGAGCACGCGCGCTGTTCGGTCTGCGCTGAAATGCTTCACCACGCCGCGCTTGCGAGACACACTGCTTGCAGCACTGCTCGATGAGCCGCAGGCGGGCCTTGCGTTCATAGAGCAGGTTATGCGCGCTGTCCCGACCAGCTGGCCAGGGATGCGGGCGCAGCTCACAGCCACTGTTGCCGTGCTCGCCCACGCCACCGGCCAACCGGGGCTAGCTGGCGTGGCTGCGCAGCGAGCCACCGAGATCGGGCCGAAGGAGAACTTCGCCTCGCTGGTGGCCAAGCTGACCGACATCGGCCAAGGCGAGCGGATGGTTGAACTCGTCCGCGAGGGCGCCGAGAAGACCCGCACGATCTTGTTCACCGAGTAGCACCACACACCCCGTTGCAGCGATGCAACGGGGTTTCTTTTTCTCGCGGGGTCGTGGCTTGCGACGACAGATACCTCAACGAGGTAGGGGAGCGACCTCTAGACAGCAGAGCTGTCTCCAACAGACGGATTGACCATCAATCCGAACAAGGAGGCACCTGATGCGCGACTTCATCCACACCGACCTGGAACTGCTCTACCAGCTCGCCGACGGCATCGACGGCGAGGACGCCGATCCGGGCGCAGCACAAGAACTGCGCGACCTAGAGGCGGCAGGCACACCGCTGCCCTGGGCAGTGCTGTAACGACAGCGCAACCACCCCGCAGCAGCAAAGCCGCTGCTTAAGTACCCAAACTGCACAGCAATTCACACCCACTCACGTAAGGAGAACCACCATGTCCAACCCATTCAACAACGGCACCATCGTCGGCAACGCAGCTCGCGCACCGAAGCTGTTCGAGCACGCAAACGGTGGCGCGACGGTGAAGCTCAGCGTCTATGCGCGCAACACCTTCAAGAACAAGGCCACCGGCAAGGTCGAGTCCGAGATCGTGGAGCTGACCGGCTACGTCCAGGACGCGAAGAACCCCGGCGTGTTCGGCTGCATCGGCTCCGGCGGCCGCGTCGCGGTGAGCTACTCGCTGAAAACCGACGTCTACACCGACAAGGACGGCCAGAAGCAGTACCCGCTGGTGGCGCGCATCGACACGGTGCAGTTGATTGATTCCAAGAAGGAGTCCGCTGCTCGCGCTGCCCGTCGCGGAGGCGAGGCGGCGAACGCAGCGCTCGCAGACGCTGAACAAGCACCGTTCTAGTTACAACAACACCCCGCAGGTTTCCCTGCGGGGTTATTTTTTCTTCAAGATACTAGATCCGCCGAGGTCGTGGTCGACCCATACATCGATTCGTACAGTTTGAAGCGTCCCGGGTTTAGTTCCTACCTCAGGTAAGGAAGGATTAGGCACTATGCCCAGAAAGTATTCCGTTGAGTTCAAGGAGAGGGCGGGCCATCAGATCATCGAAATGGTCCGACCCGTGGACGTCGGTCGGAGAAGTCGAACTGGCCACCTTGCGGTGGGTGCATTAGTGGAACACTAAGCGACTTCACGAAGCATTGGACTACGCCACCCCACAGGAAATAGAAACCGAGTACTATCTCACCGAGCCCATCAACACAGGGCCGTAAAAGAAGCGGAACTAAACCCAGGACGCTGCAGAAATTGTGTAGCGTGAATCATGCCGTGGATTTCACTGAGTAAGGATTTCACTCATGATCACTTTGAAGAGACCCTTGATTTTGGCGCCAATGGCAGGGGGCCATCTACTCCTGAACTTTGTGTCGCGGTAACGAATGCCGGCGGTTTGGGAAATATTGCTGCAGGTTACTTAACTCCAGAAAAGCTGATATCGGCAATTCAACAGGTTGAAGGTGAAGCGGACGGCCCGTACGGGATAAATATATTCTGCCCGCCTCCGGATCGAGAGCGTTCTTCTAAGGAGCAGGACCTATGGAAGCGATACCGCGTCTTACTCGAAACGGATACCCAGATACTTGGGGAGCTACCTGATCGACCCTTTACGGGGGACGACTTTTACCGGGAAAAGATAGACATTGCTTTAAGCTCGCAGGCTCAAGTAGTTTCTTTTACGTTTGGCTACCCTGATGAAACGTTGATCCATGAGTTTCAAGAAGCAGGGAAAAGTGTTGTTTTAAATGCGACAACGCCTCATGAGATCGACTTTCTCGCATCCACCTCGTGTGATGCTATATGTGTTCAGGGGGCAGAAGCTGGAGGCCATCGAGCGACTGTGCTCTCTACCGAGAGTGAGGGATCGACTCATTCTACTTCTGAACTGCTGGAATATGCCTTATCTAAAGTAAGTAAGCCTGTTATTGCTGCAGGTGGTATCGCGACTGCAAAAGAAGCCCTCGCACTCCTTCGCTGGGGTGCATGGGCTATACAGGTGGGCACCCATTTTCTTCTCGCAGATGAGGCGGGGACGAAACATACCCACAAGATTGCTCTGAAAGAGTTACGCGGTCGGCCGACCACCCTTACTAAAGCGTTCACCGGAAGATCGGCTCGCGCCATCACCAATACTTTTACTGAAAAGTACTCCCAGTCCGCTCCGTCGATGTATCCGGAACTTCACCATTTGACTTCAGAGTTAAGAGCAAATGCTAATTACGCTGGCGATGTGGAAAGCCTTAACCTTTGGGCGGGAGTGAACTACGGGTGCGCCCATTCGGCACCTGCGGCCGATATTGTTGATGAGCTGACCCCATATTCTACTTCTCTAGGCGTCGGTCGAGTCGTTCCTCTGGCTGCCCAGGTAGCTGTTGTGGGCGGGGGGCCGAGAGGGCTGGCGGTCGTCGAAAGAACCCTGGACCGGTTGGCGCACAGTAATGATCGAGAAGAAACACCCGTACTGGTCTGGTTTGATGATTCATCCTTCGGATCCGGCAAGGTGTGGAATCCTTATCGGACTCCTGCTCTCCTCATGAATACTGTGGCATCTCAGCTCAGTGGTTTCCCTGATTCCGGCGCCGGTATCGAGGGGAGGTGTCTCGAGGGGCCCACATTTTACGAATGGCTGAAATCTGAGAAAGCCTCTGCCTTCCTGCACTCAGATCCTGTCCTTTTGGAAGAGGCTCTGCAAACGGGGCCAGGCACCTATACATCTAGGGCTCTCTATGGCGCTTATCTTCACTGGGTAGCTTCTCAGGTAGTTACTGCCTATCGAGATTATGTAGATATTCGCTTAGTGCCCACGCGAGTGCTATCTATTTCCGATCAAGAGGGGGCATACGCTCTCATGGACTCTGATGGGCACACGGTAGTGGTCAAAAATGTTGTGTTGGCAGTTGGGCATACCTCTCAGCAAATGATTGCACAGGAGGAAAACAATCAGGAGGAAAACAATGGGGAAGCCTGAGGGAGACGCTCACTCCGCTGCGACTGAAACTACCCACCGGGATGCTCTTTTGGTGTCGCGTGGTACCGCCGGCCTAGCAGTAGCCATGGGCTTGGGCAGATTCTTTTACACCCCCATTTTGCCTTTGATGGTAGGTTCCCTGGGTTGGTCGGGACAGTCCAGCGCGTGGATCGCCACCGCCAACTACGCCGGGTATTTTGCGGGTTCTTTGGCGGCCTCCCGAGGGTGGGTGCCGATTTCTAGAAGATTATACAGGGCAGCCCTTGTGTTGACGACAGTGCTCCTGGCGGCGGTTGCTTTCTCTGGCTCACCGTGGTGGCAAATAGCGGTCCGCTTTTTGGCTGGGGCCATCTCAGCTCTAGTTTTCGTCTCGGTGACGCAGAATATTCCCGTGGTCAAACGCCGAGCCCATGATGGTGGAATAATTTACGCTGGGGTTGGGCTAGGCATCCTCATCTCCGGAGGAATTGTCCTCATGGGGGGAAGCGTTATCTCATGGCGGGCACTGTGGCTTATCTGCGCAGCAGTGAGTGCAGCACTTTCGCTTCTTGCATGGAATTGGCCAATACGTGAAAATCGCTCCGATTCTTCTACTCGGCCACGAAGTGACCAAGGACAGGAATCTTCGCTTGAACCATTGCGGTGGTTATCTGCTGGATATCTCTTCCAAGGCGCAGGCTATATCATCATCGGTACATATCTGGTGGTTCTAGCGCAGCCGGTTTTCGGGCAAACAGCCGCCGCCTCGACGTGGCTGGTAGCTGGATGCGCCACCGCTCCATCCCCGTTGTTTTGGTCGTATGCGGCAAACCGAGTGGGAACCTTCAAAGCGCTTGCTGGATGCTATTTCCTGCAGGTTACAGGTGCTGTCGTGGCAGTCTTCAGTTCTGGGCCCGGTCTTTTGTTTGTGTCGGCGTTTTTGTTCGGAGCTACCTTCATGGGGGTAACGATGCTGACTATTGAAGCGGGTCTCAAAGCGGGGAGCCCAGTTGCGGCGGCTTCCCTAACGACATGGTACAGCTTGGGGCAAATTATGGGCCCTGCGGTTATCGCTGTGGTGTTTAGTAACTCAACTACCTTGAGTTTCGCAGTGGCGGCTGGTTCATTGATTGTCGCGATGTTTTTCACGCTGCGCGGCGCCCACCTTCCTGTTTCCGGCACTGGTAGAAAGCAGGGGTGAAAATGGATAGCACAGAGCATGCCGATTTTCTTCACGTGAGGTTTTATCTCACTGCCTAACGGCAGAGGAACCGTATAATTGCTAGCCTTCCAGCTTCTCTTTGAGGCTGGTGGCTAAGCTTAGAAGTTCATCTTGAGGCGTCCTGGGTTCAGTTCCTACCTCTGGTAAGGAAGGATTAGGCACTATGCCCAGAAAGTATTCCGTTGAGTTCAAGGAGAAGGCGGGCCATCAGATCATCGAAATGGTCCGACTGGAGTCTTGCTCACTGCAACGCGCCTACACGGAGGTCGGTGAGCTGCTTGGAGTATCCCACCACGCGTTGCGGGCTTGGTACCGTGACAGCGCTTCAGTACGAGATAATTCTGACGCTTCAGGCGGCGAAACAATGGAAGAAGAGCTCAAGCGTCTGCGCCGCGAAAACCGTGAGCTGAAACGAGCAAACGGGATTCTTAAGACAGCTTCGGCTTTTTCGCAGCGGAACTCGACCGACCCGCGACCAAATGATCTCCTGCATCGACGCGTACAAAGATCAATTTGGGGGCGGAACTAAACCCAGGACGCTTCAGTTCCCGTGTCGCTGAGATGGGATTCATCCAACCTTGCCCCCGGAAGAGCCCAGTGCAGGTTGTCGACCACCTGTGGGAGCTCCTGGGCTTACAAGGCCAGGTACCCGTTACGGCTCCCAGAAATACAAGATCTGACCCCTGCGAATGTCGCCCCGGACCTTGAGACCGTCGGTCCCCATTTCAGGTGCTGTTGCAAAGTTGGGGGGAGAGCAGCGAAGACTCAGTTTCTCATTCCCTGATGGCCGCTGCGTGTGGGCGTTCTCAGGCCGTCTCGAAGACCCGGTTGACGATCACCGCGTCCGGGTTCGGTTGCCCGTAGACAAACATCGTGCCTTGCCCTTTCCGCAATGAGTGCATCGCCTCCACAGCGCTACATGGAGACGAGAACGCCGTTGGGATGCGAAAGTAGCTACGTCTGTTTGATGGTCCAGGAGATCGACGGGCCTGCCGATTTGAGATGTGATCTGATCAGATCAGCAGATCAGACACAATCTACTGTTTCAGTTGCATGGGGCGGTCGAAGAGGTTGTCTTCTGCCTCGTGCTTGTGTTGCGAGGGTGAGTGTGGCGAGAACGGCGAAGGCTGCTCCGATCCACATGGCTGCGGAGGGATCGTCACCGGCTCGGCCGATGGCGAGCGCGCCGATTGCTGATCCCAGGGCGACGCCCATGGTAATGAGGGAGGTGTGCACCGTGCTGACCATGTTCCCGGTTCCTCCGATTTCGGCGACGCGGGCGACCAAGGCGGGGTTCATCGGCACTCCGGCGACGCCTACGATGAGCACCATGGCCAGCACGAGCGGCTGTGCGTTGCTGAAGGCTCCAAGGAGCGCGAGTGAGATGAATAGCAGTGTGTGTCCGATGCGCAGGATGCCGATGGCGTGCTGGTCGGCGAACTTGCCGACGATGAGGTTGCCTATGAAGGACACGATCCCGTAGGCGAGCAGGATCAGGGTCGTCGTATTCGTCGCGAAGCCGGCGTTCTGTTCCAGCAGCGGGGTGAAGTAGGAGAAGCCGGCAAAGGCTGCGCCGATGGTCAGCAGGCTGACCAGGTATCTGGACCAGAGTTTCGGCGAGCGCAGCTTGCGCAGGTCCTGTGCGGCGGCTTCCTGGGTGGCGGCTTCACGGGCGGGCAGGGTGAGCAGGCTGATGAGGAACACGGCGAAGGCCGCGATGCCTAGGATGTAGAAGCTGGACTGCCAGCCCCAGCGGGCCGCGAGGAAGTGCGACAGCGGCAGGCCGATGACGGTTCCGATCATGATGCCGCCGAGCACGATGGACACTGCTTCGCCGATCTTCTCCGGACTCGGGGCCAGTCGGGCGCTGTAGGACACGGCGATGCCATAGGCGGCGCCGGAGAGGCATCCGGTCAGGACGCGAAGCAGTGCCAGCCACCAGAACTCGTGGATCAGCGGGACCAGGACCTCCAGCGCGGCATAGGTTCCGATGACGATCAACAGCGAGGCTTTGGGTGGGCGATGCCGCAGGAGGTACACCAGCAGCGGGCCTCCGAGCGCCATGCCGAGCGCGTACAAAGTGACCACCGTCCCGACCTGGCCGGTCGAGACGCCCAGGTCTGCGGCGATCTGCGGCATCATCCCCGCGGTCTGGAACTCGCTCATGACCACCACCATGATCGTGAGCATCAGTACGTACAGGTATTTCTTCATTGCCCGGTCTCCAATGTGGATTCTCTAGTACAAAATAAAGGTGCAGGTGAGCCCGACAGCTCACGGATTTCTCAGTAGTGGCGTATCAAGGTGTCAGGGCACTGAGGCCGAGTGCGACGATCCGCCGCAGTTCCTCGGGTGCGGAGCCGGCCTGTGCCATGACGCGAATCCCTGAGATCAGGGTGACGACCAGCAGTGCGGTGTCCCGAGCGTCCAGGTCCGGCCGGAGGCTGCCGTCGAACCTGCCGGCCCTGACGGCGTGCTCCAGCATCGCAAGCTGGCGTCCCAGTGCACGGTCGAGGATGCGGGCGACGCGCGGGTCCTGACTGCCGCGGTCCGGCGTCATGCGTGTCGTCACGACCATGCACCCGGCCGCGTGCCCTTCAGTGGACGCCTCGTACTCCTCGGCGATCATGAGATTCAGAACGCCGCTCACGCGTGCGAAGCCATCCAGTTCGGCATCGGCGAGCACCGCCTCCTGACTCTCACCAGTGACCTCGACATAGCGCTCCAGTGCTCGAACGAACAGCTCATCCTTGGAGTCGAAGGCGTTGTACAGGCTGCTCCGCCGCACCCCGGCCGCCGCGCACAACTGCTCAGTCGACGTGTCCGCGAATCCACGCACCCTGAACTGCGCGGCCGCGGCATCCAGCACCGTCGCCTCGTCAAACGTTCGTGGTCTACCCATGTCCGCGATGCTAGCAGTTAATGGACTATGGAGTACAAAACAAACACAGGCCGCGACCGACGCAGCGTCGACTGGTGCAGCCGTTGTTGAATGGGCTGCCCGCATGACGCGCACCTGGCTCGTATAGGTGCTGTGGCAAAGTTGGGGGGAGAGCAGCTTCTTCGACCTCCTCCGATGGTGCTTCACCACACAATGATTCTAAACTTCAGGTGTAACTGGCTCCTATAGGTGACTGATGATGGTGGCGGCAACTACGAGCGCTGCGGCACCGAAGACTCCACCGGCGACCGCGACGGCTGTGTGGAAGCCTGTGAGGAACGCTCCACTGGCGACCATTTCGCCGAGGACTGCGACGCCGACGACGCTGCCGGTCTGGCGGGCGGCATTGATGACTCCTCCTGCGATGCCGACATGTTCCGGCGGGGCCGAGGCCACTGCGGCCGAGGTCGCGGCCGGCATCGCGAAGGCCATCCCGAATCCAGCTGTGAAGGTCAACACCGCGACCACCACGTAAGGGGTTTCTGCGGTGAGCAGCACGAGGCTGCTGAAGCCGATCGTGCCAACTACCAGGCCGGTGAGCATGGTGGGGAACGCGCCCCACCGGGCGACGGCACGGCCGCCCAGCGGTGACGCGACCACGGCGCTGCACGCCTGTGGTGCCAGCGCGAGGCCTGCCAGCCACGGCTCGTATCCCAGGTACTGCTGGAAGAAGAGGGAGAGCACGAAGAGTTGTCCGAAGAAGCTGAAGTTGAGCGCGAGCCCTACCATTGCGGCCACGGAGAACCGGGCACGAGTGAACAAGGCCATCGGCAGCATCGGGTCCGGGTGTCGTCGCTCTGCGATGATGAACAGGGCGAGGAAGACGCCCCCGGCGATCAGCACGGCTACCTGCCAGGGTGACCATCCGTGTTCGCCTGCGGTGATGACTGCATAGGTTACTGCCACCAGCGTGAGCACGGAGAGCACCTGTCCGGGTAGGTCCACCCGTCTCGCGCGACTGCCCGTGAGCACGGGAATTGCCCACAAGGTGAGCAGACAGCCGATCGCAACGATGGGGAGGTTGACCCAGAACACCGCCCGCCACCCGATCGTCGACACCAGCGCTCCGCCCAGGACCGGTCCGATCGCGGCGGCAACACCTCCTGCGCCGCCCCACAGCCCGATGGCGCGTGCTCGTTCCTTCGGATCGTCGTACACAGCCGACAGCAATGCCAGAGAGCCCGGCACGATCGCTGCCGCGCCCACGCCCTGGACGGCGCGACCAGCGACGAGGAACCCGCCTGTGGGAGCGAGGGCGCACACGGCCGAGAGCACAGCAAAGACCACCAGGCCAGCGAGGTAGACCCTGCGGGCCCCGAGACGGTCGCATGCGGCCCCAGCTGTGAGAAGGAACGCGGCGAACACGAGGGTGTAAGCGTCGACGACCCACTGCAGTGAGCCCACCGTCATGTCGAGGTCAGTGCCGATCTCGGCGAGGGCGACATTGACGATGGTCGTATCGAGCATGACGATGAAGAAACCGAGGAGGGTCGCGACCAGCGCCGTGCGCCGATGCGCGGTCATACGCGAGACTCCAGCGAAGCCTCGGCGGGCGGGTGGCCGAAGTAGGTGCGCTTGTAGAAGTCCTCATCGTAGTGCCCGCGTAGCCGTTGGCGGTCCCCGTTCATCGCGATCGCTCCCTTCGTCTCCTGATGCAATGAATCTGGTGAGTTCAAACTACGCCTGCGATTGTTCGGTCGTCACCGAACAGTTCCGGGTGCACACTGGAGACATGGTTGCGCGCGTGTTTCCTGAAGCGGTCCCGGATATCTCGACAGTCGCGTCGGCTCTGGCTGACTCGTCGCGGGCGGCCATGTGTGCTGCGCTCATGGACGGGCGGGCCTGGACGGTTGGTGAACTGGGCAGGTACGCGGGCCTGGCCCGGTCGACGGCGAGCGAGCATGTTGACGTGCTCGTCACCCACGGTCTCGTCCACGACATTCGGCAGGGCCGGCACCGCTACATTCGCCTGGCCGGGGAAGACATCGCACGAGTGGTCGAGAGCCTTGGCGTGGTCGCCCGCTCGCCCCTGCCCACTCCTCACAGCCTCAGCGCGTCACGGGCGAATGCGAACCTACGTGAAGGCCGCACCTGTTATCAGCACCTCGCCGGTAAGCTCGGGGTGCGCCTGGCTGAACAACTGGAAGAGCACGAGTTCATCGATTCGCACTGTCAGGTCACTAATCAAGGTCATCGCTTGTTCATGCAGTGGGGTGTGCCCCCGAAGATGCTCGATACGGGCAGGTCGTGCATGGACTCCACCGAACGCCGCTTCCACCTCGCCGGCCCTCTCGGCACGGGAATCTGCAAGACTCTGCTGGATAAGGAATGGCTTTCCCGCAGGGGTCGTACCCGGGCCGTGCGTCTCACTCCCGCCGGGCGGGCAGCGCTCAACGACGCGGGGATCTCCCTCAATTGACCGACAGCCGTCCCTGAGGGCTTCAGTCGTACTTTCCCACTAATTTCCACGATTGGAAGATCAAATCGGGGATGGGGGTGACCGTGAACGGGCAGGAGTATAAAAAGTCAATCCTCTCCACTGACGGTCAAGGTGCATATCGAGTGTCCTTCGAGGAGTATCACGTGGCAGACACCGCACGAACGCTGAATCTCAAGGCGGCTTGGGTTGATACGATCCCGAACTCAGGTGGAACCGGCAAGGTTACGGTCAAGCGAGACGGGCAACTCCTTGGCACGTTTACTGTCCCGGCCGGTAAGGTCGTTGAACGTACTCTCGATGTCCGAGGCGGAGGCACCGTTACCGTCTACCTCGAGGCTCACGACTCCAAAGATGATCAAAAGCGAGTGCCTTCCAGCGGTCTTGCAGTCCTCACCCCGGTTGTGAAGTAACGGCTCACACCACCAACAGACCAGTTCAGGTCGCGAAAACAAAGCGCTGGGCATACCACCCAGCGCTTTCTCTATGTCTACGCCAGGTCAAAGGCGCCGTTCGGACGTCGTAGGGGAATAGCGGTGGTGCAGCTCTAGGTGCACTGACATTTCACGGTGCATTTCACACGCCGCTTTGTTGCACATCACCCGTGCTGTTTTACAGTGCAGTGCAGCGGTGCTTTTACTGGCGTTTCTGCTGCGCAACTCACTGCACTCCGTAGTGTCTGTGACATTTCATTAACACACAGATGGGGACGCGGACATTTTGTTGGACAGTTTCGGGTTACGCTGCATGAAGTTTTCGGTAGGCGGTGATACTCACACCGCCTAGACTGGTTTTGATCCGGTGGTTGTTATAGAACTCGATGTATCGCGCGATGGCTTCTTCGAGCTCTTTGGTGGTTTGCCAAACCTTGCCGTAGTACATCTCATTTTTTCATACGGCCGAAAAATCCGTCGGTCATCGCATAGGTGAAGAAAAATGCGCCTCCAAGTATCAGCATCACCCACCAGTACCTAGCGATTATCCACAAGAGCCAGCCCCAAAACGCAGTCCAAGCGAGGCCCGGGAGAGCGAGTACGAAGAACGTGGACCGCAGCCACTTGTGGGTGGCGTTCTCTTTAGCTTGATACCACTCGGCTGCGTCATCAGTCTTGACAACGTAAAGGCCCCCAGCGGCGCGACCACCACGGCATAGATAACGAGAAGTACCAGGATTAGGATCCACTCGTTTACTGGAAAGCGGGTGAAAAATCTCAATTTATCCAGCCCGAGAACCAGCAACATATTAAGTATTCCCAGCGCTATTACGGACTGGTAGAGCCACGTAATGGAGACCCAGATGGGATAGTTGGTCAATCTGGAAGGGGATTCTGCGTCCTTGCGTTCTTTTTCACGCCGCACGGCAGCGGGATCTTGCGTAACCGTAGCCGTTCGCGTGTCAGGGCACGCGGTGCCCGCGTTGGGCATTGTGGGGGGAGGATTCGGTGTCATCCTTCCAGAAATCGTAGTCGTATTCACTGTCTGTATGCGCCGTGCCGGGTTGCGTCCCTTAGTGTGGTGTAACGCTTGCTGATGGTGGGCCCTGGAAATAGTGGGGCGGCCACCGCCAGTAACCTTTCGACTCAACTACCACATCTCACCGAAAGGCACATGACGATGACCGCTGCACCGCATTCTATCGACCCGGCAACCTACTTGGATGATCTGCTCACCCAAGCCTCCCCGGATCTGATGCGCCAGATGCTGCAAGGGTTTATCAACCAGATCCTCTCCGCCCAGGCCGACACCGTCTGCGGCGCCGAATACGGCGTCGCCCCGACCGAGCGGGTCAACCACCGCAACGGGTACCGCCACCGCGACCTTGATACCCGTGTCGGCACCATCGATGTCGCAGTACCGAAGCTGCGCCACGGTGCGATCTTCCCGGACTGGCTGCTCGAGCGCCGTTCGCGAGCAGAACGGGCGTCGTCGACTGTGATTGCCACCTGCTACCTCAAAGGGGTCTCCACCCGCAGGATGAACGACCTGGTAGCAACACTCGGCATTACCAACATGTCGAAATCCCAAGTCTCACGCATGGCGGAAGAACTCGACGAGATGGTCGCCGATTTCAAAAACCGCCCACTCGATCCCGGCGTGTTTAGAAGATCGGAATGGTAGCGGTGTGGTGAGTTTGTGGTAGCGCCTGAGTGGGGATCCGGTAGCGGTCCCTGCTCAGGCGTTTTGTGGGGTTACTGGTTAGTTTCCAGTCTCATGTTTGGCCCTTCGAGGGTGATGATTTCGGCGCCAGCGACGAGTCGGTTGAGGA
Source organism: Corynebacterium faecium (assembly GCF_027257105.1). Classification (NCBI taxonomy): domain Bacteria; kingdom Bacillati; phylum Actinomycetota; class Actinomycetes; order Mycobacteriales; family Corynebacteriaceae; genus Corynebacterium; species Corynebacterium faecium. The sequence goes on along the minus strand of NZ_JAPYJX010000001.1, from coordinate 33,667 downwards.
TGGATTCGGCGATGACGGCGTCCGGGATGGATCTGTACCAGTCTTGCGGGGTGAACTGTGAGGTCACGATTGTTGATCGGTTTCCTTCTCGTTCGGAGAGAATGTTGAAGAGCAGGTGTGCGGTGGTGGCATCGACTGGGGTGGTGAGGAAGTCATCGAGGACTAACACGTCGACGTTGATCAGCTCGCGGGTGAGTTTGAGCCGGGCTGGGTCGTCGAGTGGCATCACTGCGAAGTGCGCGGCAAGCATGTCGGTGCGGTAGAACCTGGCGGAGTAGTCGTTGCGGCATGCTGCGGTGATCAGTGCTTGGGCGAGGTAGGTCTTGCCGACTGAGGATTTGCCCAAGATGACAATGTTTTGGCCCAGGTGGCACCATTGTCCGTGAGCGAGTCGGCTGACTTGTTCTGGGTTGATGTTGCGGTCAGGTGCGTAGACGACGTCTTCGAGGCAGGCATCGGGGTTTGGCGATCGTGATGCCTTGAGCAGTTTGTTGATGCGGCGTTCGCGTCTGGCCGCGACTTCTTTGTCGAGTGCGTAGAGCACCTTTTGGGAGAAGGTCCACGTGTCGAAGGCTGGGTCGTTGGCGATGTCGATGACGCTTTTGCCGAAGGCTGTCATGCGCATCGCTGTGAAGTCCGCGAGGACGGATTCGTCGAGGAAACGCTCTTGAGGCGGGGTCGGTGGGGTCATGGCGTTGTGGTTCCTTTCTTGATGAGGTTGTCCAGACTGAACTGTGCTGCGCCACCGAGGTAGGCGCCGCTGGTGTCGCGTGTGGCAGCGGCGGGTGCGTGGGCCCGATGCCCAGGTGTGGCCGGTGCCGGTTGGTCGAAGCCGTGTGGTCGGGTTGCGGCTTCTTTGCGTACGGCGGCCATCATGTTTTTGACCGCGGTGTAGGACACCGCCCGGCGGGTCCCGTCGGAGGAGACCAAGCGCTTACATGCTTCTTCCAACACGAGCTTGTTGGCGTGTTTGCCCATTGACAGCACGTTTCTGCACGATTGGTACGCCTGGGCCGGGATTGCTTTCGCCGTGATCATTTCCTCGATGACTGCGCGTGTCGCCGGCCCGATCTTTTGGGCTTCGCGCAGGAAGTAATCGCTCGTCCACAGTCCCTGGGTGTGATCCATGTTCGCCGGTATGTGGTCGGCATCGGTGACATACGCCCCGCGGGTGTGGGCAAGCGTGTGGGTTGTAACGGCACGGCCACCATCGAAGACCGTGAGCACTTGCCCGGTGATGCGCACATCGACAGTGCGGCCAACGAGCTGGTGCGGCACGGAGTACCGCACGCTAGCTACGGTGATGTGGAAATCTGGGGCGACCTTGGCGCGTTTCCACTCGGTGCGCTGCCACGGGGTATCGGGAAGCGCTGTCAACAGGTGCCTTTCATGCGCATCGAAAATGTCTTTGCGGCTTGACTGCTGGTGACGAAACGGTACCGCCTGGTTGATCTGGTCAACCAGCTGCTGAATTCGCGAGTTGAGTTCGTCAAGGTCGACGCACTGGTGGCCATCGAGTGCGTGGATGACCTTGTGGGTGACGATCTTGACTGCGGCTTCGACATTCGCTTTGTCTTTCGGCCGTTTCGCCCTCGTGGGCAGTGCTGCGGTGTTGTAATGCTCCAAAAACTGCTCGTAGGTGTCGTTGACCTTGCGGTTTCGATCCGCCGCGCTGATCGCGTTCGACGCAGTCGAAGCATTATCCGGGAGAGTGTCCGATTCTTTGTGTGCGGGGGTTTGGTTTACAAGTAGTCCGCGAATCGGTCGGGGTAAGCCACGGCTAGTTGGTTGATGGCTTGTTTCCACCCGGTGGCTGTCGCTCCTTCAATATAGCCGTTGCACTCAATATCGCGCTTTGCTTTCTTCGCTCGCTGCGCGGCGCGCTTGTCTTCGATGTTGCAGATCATCAGCCACAGCGTCTTCAGCGCCGCAGTATCGTTCGGGAACTGGCCCCTGTTGCGGGTAGCTTTACGCAGTTCAGCGTTGAGCGATTCGATCGAATTGGTGGTGTAGAGCACCCGGCGTGCCGCCGGCGGGAACTGCAGGAACGGCACGAACCGCTCCCAGGCGTCGCGCCAGACTTTGACCGACTGCGGGTATTTCCGGCCGAGTTCACTGGCCTCGAACGCATCCAAGCTGGCACGTGCGGTGTCCTCGTTGGCGGCCGTGTAGACCTCACGCAGCGCCCGGGAGACAGATTTGCGGTCCTGGTAGGACACCCACCGGTTCGCAGCCCGAATCAGGTGCACAATGCAGGTTTGCACCATGGAATTCGGCCAGGTGGCTTCCACGGCTTCCGGCAAGCCTTTGAGTCCGTCGCAGCACACGATGAACACGTCCTGGACACCGCGGTTGGCCAGATCCGCGCACACCGATGCCCAGAATGCAGCGCCTTCGTTTTCCGCGATCCACAATCCCAGGATGTGCTTGATGCCGTCCATGTCGACACCAACCGCCATGTAGCAGGACTTGTTGACCACGCGGTGGCCGTCACGGATCTTGACGCGTAGCGCGTCGAGGAAGATCACGGGGTAGAACTCGTCGAGCTGGCGGTTTTGCCAGATCATGACCTCGTCTAACACCGCGTCGGTAATGGTGCTGATCGTATCCGGGCTCATATCCACCCCGAGCGTGGTCGCGAGGTGATGCTGGATATCGCGCACCGTCATCCCACCGGCGTATAGCGAGACGATCATGTCATCGAGCTCTGTGAGACGGCGTGCGCCCTTGGGCACCATCTTTGGCGCAAACGTGCCGGCACGGTCCCTGGGCACGGTCACTTCCACCGCGCCGTACCCGGAATTGACGGTCTTGGTGTACGACCCGTTGCGGTGATTGCTGCTCTGCGCGGTTTCCACCTGGGCTTTGGCCTTGCGGTCGGAGTGGCTATAGCCCAAATGCGCATCCATCTCCGCCTGTAGACCAGCGTTGATTGATGCCTGCAGTAGGCCTTTGACCAGCTCGCTGGCATCATCAGCGGAGGTCGACAGCTCGCTTATCAAGCTGGCAAGCTCAGGATTTTCCATCAGCTTCTCGCTGATCTCGTTGACCTTTGCCGGGTCATGGTTTTTCTTCGGTGACACCGTAGTCATTATCGGTGAAACTCCTTCTAGATCAGAGCCTCACACACAAACTTCCTGACACCCTCTTATCCGGCACCACAACCTCAGGCACGCCCCCGAAGTAGGCGAACGCGTGGTGGTGGGCATCAAGCCAGGAATGCTGGCGCTCATCCGGACATGCGAGGGCAAAAATCATCCCGGAATACGGCATTGAGGCAACAAATACGCTGACCTTCACCCCCGGTGCGCCATAAGGGTCGAACAGGCGCATCTTGGTGCCTGCCCAATCCACCTGCATGGTGTGCCCCGGTGTATGGGTGATGCGTGCGGTCAAACCGGCCGCATCGACATGAGACGCCACCAACTGTCGAAACCGGTCGTAGCTGTAATGGAGCTGGCCGGGTAAAGCAGGTGTGGAGGTGTAGCGCGCCCACAGCACTTGCAGTGTCTGCTTGTTACGCCCCGTGCGGGCTTTGACCACCGCATCAAAATCGATAGGGACGAAATCGCCCTGGCCGGTACTGCGCCCATCTACGAATAACTCGTCGAGCTCATCATCCGTCAACGCCAAAACCTGGTCGATAGTGCGAATCCCAAGGGATCGAAGCACCTGATTCGACCGGGAAATCGCGCGGTGCGAGCACCCGAGCTGTTGTTCAATCTGGCGGTACGAACGCTGCTGCACAAGCAGCTTCATCACCGCCCGGTAATCCGTCATCAGCGGACTCCTTCCGGTAACCGGCTACACCCCTGTGGTGCAACCACCCGAAAGCATCACCCGCCACCGCCAACCCCGCTACCGGAAACCCACTGAACCGCTACCCGAAAGTCACCACACCGCTACCAACTAGCCGGTCGCAACACCGGCGGGTACGCCTACATGTCGTGCGACGCGCTGACGATAAAAGTGCGCGAAGGCACCCCGGGTGGTCAAATGCTCCGTACTTTTGGCCACCGGGGTCAACGCCGACGGGTACCGCGAAATGCTCGGCATGCACGTTGCCACTGCGGAATCCAACGCATCGTGGAAAGGCTTCTTCCAAGACCTCAAGGCCCGCGGACTTCGCGGTGTCTTCCTTATCACCAGTGATGCTCATGAGGGCATCCAGCACGCGATATCCGAAGTGCTGCCCGACGCGTCGTGGCAACGCTGTCGCACCCATTTCGCCAAAAACCTCTACGAGAAAGTCCCGAAAACTTAAAAGGCCGATGGTCTTAAGCGATGTTCCAGACGATCTTCCAGCAACCCGACGCCCAATCCACCTGGGCCCAAGCCCGTGAGGTCGTCGACCTACTAGAACCGAAGTTCCCGCAGGTTGCTGCGTATTTGGAGGAATCACTCGATGAGGTGCTGGCGTTTTCCGCAGCCCCGAAACCGGTCTGGACGAAGGTCTGGTCGAACAACCCCACCGAGCGGTTAAACCGGGAGATCCGCCGGCGCACCGACGTTGTGGGGATCTTCCCGAACCGCGAATCCATCATCCGGCTTGTCGGGGCGGTTCTTGCCGAGTAGCACGACGACTGGATCCAGCAAAAACGCTCCATGTCACTATCCGCGCTCGAGCACACCAAACACCTCATGCACCAAACCGAAGATGATCACGGCGACCACCACCAGCTAACCGCCTAACAAAACCCCCAACTTCATACCGAGCCGAAAGCACAAACGGCTACACCACTACACGGGACTTGACCTCCAAGAGCATATATCCGCTGTTGTGGTTGTATAGCCCCGTCGGTGTGGCAGCGGGGGAGGGTGTTCGGGGGTAAGTCTAGGTCGGTCACTCTCATTCTCTTAACTGTGCGACGGCTGTCTCTCGAAGCTCGTCGAGTACCCGGTCAAATTCTGAAGCTACGAAAGTCGCGTAGTTTTTCCCCTTCGTATAGGGGCTCGTTATTGACGCTCCCACGTAGGTGCTCTTGTCCCGAAGGGCTTCTTGAACACGTTTCGAAGCCCCCCGTACTTGCGGGTGGGCAAGCTGAAGATCCATGGTTTCCCATGCGCTATGTAACTCTGCACGAAGTTTTGCGTTGGCCGTCTTGATTTTGAAGGTATCCATTCCGAATTCATGCATAGTCGAGTAGGAATGGGCGGGCCGTTTGGGCTTCCGCGAAAAGATCTTTTCCAAATTTTTCGACAAGCGCTTATTTGACCCCTCAACTTCAACTTTCTTTTTAACCTGATCCTGGATGGTGGCGGTGTAGGTGAGGGGTAACGCTTCGTACAAAGAATTGAGTCTCAATTCCCCGGCGGTTGCTAAGAAGTCACGGACAGCGGCGAGCTGTTCTTTACGTGATTCGGCCTCCTGTTCTTTTCGTCGGTGGTGTCTGGCAAGAGCGTTCTTGGTAAATTCGCCATATACACCGGCGAGCAAAGTCAGAGTACCGGTGATAACGGCGACTAGAACTGTGTCGGATATTGGAAGGTCAAACATAAAGAAAATATATGAATGAACTGACCAAAGCTAATGTTCAACCCCTATTTATGGGGTAGTGTGCGTCAGACCGTCGACCACGACCAGAACAGTTCGTTCCCGGCGTCGGCTCGTAGTCCGATCAACTTCGACAGGCGCCGGGTGTCGTCGAGGTGGTCGGCGTCGAGGGCGGGCGCCGGAAACTTACTGTCGGACGACGACGGGTCCATCCCGTTGCCCTTTACGGTGAGCGTGACCACCCCGGCGAGCTTCGACACTTCAAGGTAGCCGAGAAGGCCGCGCGTACGCCTTGCGAGCCTGTCGGTGTGCCACACGATCGACCCGGTCGACATTGCCGCGGGCGATGTGGCGGAGAAGTTCGGTGTACGCCGGGCGCTCGACCCCCGACCACGCGCTGACGCTGTTGTCGACCAGTTCATCGACGACTTCGAGGTCGTAAGGCCCGGCGAGCTTATGACAGTTGTCAAGCTGGCGGTTCACACCCGCTTCTTCTTTGCGGTCGAGACTGATCCGTGCGCAAATGACCGCACGCCCGGCCGGGCGGCGTTCTTCTCTGCTGTTCACATGGGAAAGGCATAGGAAAGTTGCCAACTAATTGAGTTCCGCAACCCAGAGGTCGTAGGTTAGAATCCTGCCCCCGCTACCAACGTGATTGAAACCCGGCCAGGGGATCCCCTGGCCGGGATTCTGCATGCCGGTCGAATTCCCCCCCCCCCCCGAGCTCCAGCTAGACGGCTAGCTCAAGCACCGCCTCGCCGACACCAGCCGCGCTCGTCGGGTTCTGGCCGGTGATGAGCTTGCCGTCGACGACGACGTGCTTGGTCATCGGGATCTTGGCGGTGGTGTACTCGCCGGCCTGGCCGCGGAGTTTCTCCTCAAGGCTGAAGGGGACTTCCTCGGTGCGGCGGGCCAGCTTCTCCTCGGTCCAGGAGTAGCCGGTGACGTGGCGGCCTTCGAGAAGCTTGGCGCCGTTGGCGAGGGTGACGTCGAGCAGACCGCACGGGCCGTGGCAGACCGCGGCAACGATCTTGTCGTTGTCGGCAAAGTGGGCGACGGCCTTTTTCACGTCTGCAGCTCCGAAGTCGAACATGGTGCCGTGGCCGCCGATGAGGTAGATGCCGTCGAAGTTCTCGAGGTCGACGTCGGCGATTGCGGGGGTGTCGTCGAGTTGGCTCATGAACTCGGGGTCCGCGTAGCGCTTGTTGGTGCCGCCGAGCTGGATCACCGGGGTTTTTAGGCTCACCGGATCGATGGGCACGGCGCCGCCGTCGACGCTGGCAAGTGTGACCTCGTGGCCGGCTGCGGTGACAACGTCGTAAAAGTGGGTGTACTCGCCGAGCCACATGCCGGTGTGGATGCCGGAGGTGGTGTAGCGGTGGACGCTGGTGGAAAGAGCAAGAATTCTCATTCCGCCATTATGCGTGCGTAACTGCGACGTATAGTCCATGTATGTCACATAACACACCGGTGCGCGGAACGACCCCCGTCGTGGAAACCCTGGGCATCGATATCGTCCCCGAAGCCGAGCGCACCGCGAAACCCTCTGACCTGTTCTGGCCGTGGTTCGCCGCGAATATTTCGGTGTTCGGCATCTCGTACGGCTCGTTCGTGCTCTGGTTCGGGCTGTCGTTCTGGCAAGGCGCACTCGTTACCGCCCTCGGCGTGACGTTTTCGTTCTTCCTCTGCGGGCTCATCGCTGTGGCGGGCAAGCGGGGGTCCGCGCCGACGATGGTGCTCTCGCGGGCAGCGTTCGGAGTGGAGGGGCAGAAGGTGCCGGGCATCGTCTCGTGGCTGACCTCGATTGGCTGGGAGACGTTTTTGTCCATCATGGCGGTGCTGGCCACCACCACGGTGATCCGCGAGCTCGGCGGCAACCCGGGCACCGCCACCAAGGTCATCGCGACCGTGATCGTCGCCGGGCTGATCGTGGCAGCATCGGTGCTGGGCTACCACACGATTATGAAGCTGCAGTCGGTGCTGACCTGGATCACCGGCGCCGTGACCGTGCTGTATATGGCGCTGACCATCCCGCGCATCGACTGGGCCGCGGTCCAATCCATCCCCGCCGGCTCCGCGGGCAGCGTGGTCGGCGCGCTGGTGATGGTGATGACCGGCTTCGGCCTGGGCTGGATCAACATCGCCGCAGACTGGTCGCGCTACCAGCGCCGCGACACCCCGGACTCCGCCATCATCTTCTGGAACACATTCGGCGGCGCTATCGCTCCTGCGATTTTGGTGGTTTTCGGGTTGTTGCTCGCCGCGTCCGACGAGATGCTGGCGGAGGCGATCGCGGACGATCCGATCGGCGCGCTTGCGGTGGTGCTTCCCACCTGGGTGCTCGTGCCGTTTTTGATCACCGCGGTGCTGGCGCTGGTCTCCGGTGCGGTGCTGGGTATTTACTCCTCGGGCCTGACACTTCTGACCTTGGGCATCAATATCCCGCGCCCCGCGGCCGCTGCCATCGACGGTGTGATCCTGACCCTAGGCACTATCTGGGTGGTCTTCTTCGCTGAAAGCTTCCTCGGGCCGTTCCAATCCTTCCTGATCACCCTCGGCGTGCCGCTGGCCAGCTGGGCAGGCATCCTGATTGCGGACATCTACAGCCGTACTCAGGACTACGACGAGCCAGCGCTCTACAGCGCCAAAGGTCGCTACGGCGCCGTCGACTGGGGCTCCATTAGCATCCTCGCAGTCTCTTCGGTGATCGGGTGGGGCTTGGTGGCCAACCTCTTCGCAGAGGAGGCGGCCTGGAACAACTGGCAGGGCTACCTCCTGCCGCTGGTCGGCGAGCACTGGGCAGACGCTAACCTTGGCGTGCTCGTCGCGCTCGTGCTCTCCTTTGTTGTGGCGTGGTTTGCGCGCCGGGGCCGCATCCGCCGGCAGGAGGAGAGCGCGGCTTAGGTCGCCCGGGCCTGCACGGCGGGCTTGTTAGAGCTTGAACAGTACCTGGTTGGTGGCGCCGGCGCGGATGATCGCGCGGGTGGCAATGTCCGCCACGTACAGGTTGCCGGAGAAATCCGGGGCGATGTACGCAGAGCCGAGCTGCTTGACCTGCAGCGGGTTCAACTTCTGGGGCGCGTTGGTAAAGCCCTGGTTCCAGCAGTGGACCTCGGCGGATCCGCCACCGACGCTGACGGCCGGGGCGAGCTGCTCCGGCGGGTTGCACTCCGGCTGCGCCTTGCGTGCGGCGTCGGACACGCAGATGGTTTTCGTGGTGCCCTGGACCTGGTAGATCTCACAGCGGACGTCGCCTGCGGTGTTGGAATAGGCGGCGCTGTTGGCGGATGCGACCGGCGCGAGCGTGGCAGTGGCGGCGATGAGGGTGGCGGTAGTAACAATGGGGGCGGTCTTTGTGATCTGCATGACAGAAGTATTGCAGTTTATGCCCAGCGCTGCACGCCTCCGGGCAAAGATTTCAAAGAAATTCCCAATGTTTCGGCCAGGGCGCCATGCTTATCGACGAATCGCTCCGAACGCACCCCACCCGCGCAATACACAACAACCTCGTCGCCGCGCGAGAACTGCTTAAGCGCCCTCGATACCGCCTCCGGGTCCCGTTCCACCTCGCTGAGCGGCAGGTTTATCCCCGGCACGGGCAGATCTGCGATCGCCTTCTCGTGCGGTTCGCGCACGTCGAGGGAGGGGAGGTGGTGGGCCGTGAGGGCGTCGAAAAGCTCTTGCCCTTCGGTGTTCACGTTGCACGCCTCGGCGTAGGTACCCAGGTGTGTGGCGAGCTCGCGCGCCGGGTCGCGGGTGACGGTGAAGCGGCGGATCGTGGCGGAAAGGGCGTCGTACATGTGCAGCCGGCCCACCTGAACCTCGCCGATGCCGGAGAGGAACTTCAGCGCCTCGGTGGACATGAGCGAGCCGACCACCGATGTGGTCACGCCGAGCACGCCGGCGGTGGCGCAGTCCGGCACGGAATCGGCGTCCGGCTGGGTGGGGTAGAGGTCGCGAAGACCGACCCCGTCCGCGGGCGCGCCGGGGCCGGAGTGCCACAGGGCGATGTCGCCGCGGTAGCGCAGCACCGAACCCCACAACAGCGGCGTGCCGGTGATTTCGGCGGCGTCGGCGGCCATGAACTTGGTGGCAAACGTGTCGGAGCCGTCGATGAGCAGGTCGATGCCGTCGAGCGCCTCGATGAAGTTGTCGGGGCTGAGCCGGTTGTTCACCGCCGTGACCTGGATGTCCGGCTGCAGGGCGCGCAACCGTTCGGCGGCAACGTCGACCTTCCGGCGGCCCACATCTTGCGCGCCGAAGAGGATCTGGCGGTGGATGTTGGTGATGTCCACCGTGTCGTCGTCCCACACCGTGATGTGGCCGACGCCGGTGGCCGCCAGCGTCTGCATGACGGGGCAGCCCAGGCCGCCCGCGCCGATGACTAGCACGTTGGCGTCGTAAAGCCGCTGCTGCTGCTCCGGCCCGAAGCCGGGCAGGTTCATCTGGCGCGCGGTGCGCTTGAGTTCTTGCTCGGGCAGCACTTACAAAACCTCGTCCGCCCAGCTGGCCAGCCCGTCGAAGGTGGAGGATGCCACGGCGTGCTCGCGCTTCGGAATCCGCCCGGCGGCGCGCGCCAATCTGCCGGCCTCCACCGCGTGCCGCATGGCCTGCGCCATCGCCACCGGGTCTTGGCAGCGGTTCACCGCACTCGCCAGCAGCACGCCCGAGCAGCCCAGTTCCATGGCAAGCGATGCGTCGGAGGCGGTGCCCACGCCGGCGTCGATAAGCACTGGCACCTCCGCGCGCGAGCAGATCAGCTCGATGTTGTGCGGGTTGAGGATCCCAAGACCCGTGCCGATCGGCGAGCCCAGCGGCATCACCGCTGCCGCCCCAAGGTCCTCGAGTCGCTTGGCAGCCACCGGGTCGTCGGAGGTGTAGGCCAGCACGGTAAAGCCCTCGTCGACGAGCATCTCGCAGGCGCCCACGGTCTCCACCACGTCGGGCAGCAGCGTGCGGTCGTCCGCGATGACCTCGAGTTTCACCCAATCGGTGCCCAGCGCCTCGCGCGCCAGCTTCGCCGTGATCACCGCGTCGCGCGCGGTGCGGCAGCCGGCGGTGTTCGGCAGCGGCGCGATGTTTAGGCGCTTGAGCAGGTCGAACACGCTCTCGCCGCCGTCAGTTTTGGCGGAGTGGCGGCGCATCGCCACCGTGGTCAGCTCCGTGCCGGAGGCTTCAAGCGCCTGCTCCAGCATGTCAAAGGAGCTCGCCCCGCCCGTGCCCATGATCAGGTGCGAGCCGAACTGTGTTCCGGCAATTTCCAGCACGTTTAGCCTCCTTGCACTGCGGTGAGGATGTCGGCGGCGCAGCCGTCGAGAAGCTTGCGCCCCCACTGCGATCGCGGCACGACCTCGCCGTCGATGGCCACCGCGGTGCCGTCCGCGGGCGCGCCGACCTCATTTACCAGCTCTTCTACCGTCGTGGCGGCGGTGGTGACTGCTTCTCCGTTGAGCGTGATGTTCATGAATGCCTCCTCGGGTCGCACGCGGTCAAGTCTATTGAGGGCTCTTGCCTATCGACGAGCTCCGCCCCTACCCGCGCCCCCAACCCCGCAAGCAGAATCCCGTGCCGGAAGTAGCCGGTGGACACGACCGTGCGCTCGTCGACGCGGCCAAGGTAGGGCAGGTCGTCCGGCGTGCCGGGGCGCGCGCCCGCGGTGGCCTCGACGAAGTCGCACTCTTCCAGCGCCGGGACGAGCTCGATGGCGTCGCGCAACAGCTGGTGGATGCCCTGGACCTGGGGCTGACCGCGACCGTCCTCGCGGGTGGTCGCGCCGATGGTCAGCGTGCCGTCCTGCCTGGGGATGAGGTAGACGGGGCGGTCCTCCACGAACCCCCGGACCACCCGTGTGAGCAGCGGGTACTGGTGCTTGGGCACGCGCACGTGCAGGACGTCTCCGTATACCGGGCGCAGGTCCAAGCCTTCGACGAGCTCTTGGGCGCCGAGACCGTTGGCGACGACGACCTGGTCGGCTTCGTCGAGCTGGTCGAGACAGTCGATGCGGTCGGTGGTGAAGGTGACGCCCGCGGACCGGCAGGCGTCGAGAAGCGCACGCGTGAACAGGCGGGGCTGCACCTGGTGGTCGCCATCGATGCAGACGGCGCCGTTGATGGCGGGGGAGAGCGCCGGCTCGAGCTTCCGGGCCTGGCGCACGGTGAGCTTGTCCACCGCCATGCCGTGCCGGGACTGGTACTCGGTGAGTTCATCCAGGTGGGTCTTGTCCGCGATGTCGCGCGCGACGACGAGGGTGCCGTCCGTGCGGTAACCCGTGGGCAGGTCCGTGTACTTCGCGGTGAGTGTGATCAGGTCCGGGTACCACTCGGCGGAGGCGCGCATCAGCGGGAAAAGCGGATCCTGCTTGTACACCACCTCGGCGGTCGGGGCGAGCATCCCGCCCGCGTGGTGGGAGGCACCGGAGGCGGGCTCGGGGTCGTGGACCGTGACCGTGTGGCCGCGGTCCGCGAGCATAAGAGCGGTGGTCAAACCGATAATTCCTGCGCCGACGACCGAGATAATCACTCTTCAGAGGGTAGCGCGTTTTCGGCGGTGATTCCGGGAATTTCGATACCGTGGCAGGTGAACGTGTGAGAGTCGAGATTCAAGGAGAGTGCAAATGTTCATCCGATCCCGCGAAGACGTAGAAACCGTCGAATGGGGCGGCGGCACCAGCGAACGCCTGCTCACCGCTCGCGACGACATGGGGTTCGCCGTCGCCCACACCGTGGTCCGCGCCGGCACCGAATCCAAGCTGGAATACCGCAACCATCTCGAGGCCTGCTACTGCATCGCCGGATCCGGCGAGGTCGAGGACACCGACGGCAACGTCTACCCGATTACCCCGGGCACCATCTACGTGCTGGACAAGCACGACCCGCACTACCTGCGCGGCGGCAAGGACGAGGACCTCGTGCTGGTGTCCGTGTTCAACCCGGCGATTACCGGCGACGAGGTGCACGAACTGACCGGCGACGGGTTCAGCTCGTACTAACTCGTGGCTGCGTGGGCCTGGGCACCGCGGTCGAACTCGGCGACAACGCGCTCGCAGTACGCCTTCGCGTCGCCGGCGTGCATGATGCCGCGCACGATGGCCAGCCCGTCCACGCCTGCCCGCGCTAGGTCGTAGGCGTCGTCGGCGGTGATGTCGCCGATGGCCACCAGCGGCAGCTCTGACGCCGCGACCAGTTCCGGGTAGCCGTCCAGCCCGATCGGGGCGCGGCCGGAATCCTTCGTGGGCGTGGCGCGAAACGGCCCGCAGCCGATGTAATCGATGACGCCCTTGTACTCGTTGGCGGCTTGGACCAGCTCCAGGGTGCCGGTGGTCAGGCCGATGATCGCGTTCGGGCCAAGCAGCTCGCGCACCACCCGCACGTCCAGGTCGTCCTGGCCGACGTGGACGCCGGAGATGCCCTGGTTGCGGAGGGCGGCGGCGACGTCGGCGCGGTCGTCGATAAGCACATGTGTCCGTGGGTTGACGGAGTGGACCGCTTTGGCGACGGCGCGGGAGAGCGCGTAGAGCTCGCGGGCGGTGATCGGCTTCGAGCGGACCTGGATCACGCCCGCGCCACCGGCCGCAGCCTGGCGGGCGCGCTCCACGACGTCCGGGCCCTGACCAGTGACGAAGTAACAGCGCAGATCAAGCGGACTAGTCACGAAGGGCCTCGATCAGCTCGTCTTTGGTCATCTCGGAGCGGCCCTCGATGTCGAGCTCCTGGGCGCGGGCGTACAGCTCGTCTTTGGTCCAGTCCTCGTAGGAGCCGGACTCGCCGCCGCGTTCGCCGACTGCGGAGCGGCCGTCGCGCGCCGCGGCGTTCGCGATGGCGGCTGCCTTGGACTTGGAGTTGCCCTCGCGCAGCAGGGCCTCGTAGAGCTCGGGATCCTTGATCGAATCAGCCATGGCCGCCAGCCTATGCGTTTTCGAGGTCCAGGTGGGGCGGGTTGCGGGCGGTGATTTGCGGATCTGCTAGTTGCTCGAAAACGGAACTAGCAGATGGCGCTGTTGCTGGGGTTCAGTTCCAATATCACCTGGGGAAACGTAAAGTTGGACACTTGATCTGCTAGTTGCCCAAAAACGGAACTAGCAGATCCGCGCGGGGGCTGGAGGGGCACCCGGCAGAAGGGATCCCTAGACCGTCATCGGGCCGGTGCGGGTGGGGTGTCCCAGCGGTTCCACGTGCACGATCGTCTCCGCGCCGCCGAGGGCTTCGGCCACGCCGACCTCCACCTCGTCGGCGCGGTCGTGGGCGCGGTCGACCGTCCAGTCGCCGGGGACCTGCATGACCAGGTTGACCATGCGCTCGCGGCCGGCGGCGGTGGTGCGCACGGAGGTGAACTTCACGCCGTTGGCGGCGGCGTACTCGTCTAGGTAGGCGTGGACGATCTGGTTTTCTTCCTTCGGCAGCGACTCCGCCAGCAGCCCCAGGATTGCGCCTTTGAGCAGCTTGTAGCCGGTGAACATGATGTTCGCGCCCACGACCAGCGCCACGATCGGGTCGAGGGGCTGCCAGCCGGTCAGCCACACCAGCGCCATACCGACGATGACGCCGACGGTGGTCCAAACGTCGGTAAGCAAATGGTGCCCGTCGGCATCCAACGTGGTGGAGCGGTACTTCTTGCCCGCACGGATGAGCGCCACGCCGACGGCGCCATTGAGGATGGTGGCCACGACGGAAAATGCCAAGCCGATGCCAAGCTGCTCCACCGGCACGGGGTGGATCAGCCGGTCCACGGCGGTGACGATGATGGCCACCGACGCCAGCAGAATCAGCGAGCCCTCCACCTGGGCAGAGAAATATTCGGCGCGGGCGTGGCCGAAGTGGTGGTTGGCGTCCGCGGGCTTGGCCGACAGCTTCAGCGCCCACAAACCCACCGCGGCAGCAATGAGGTTGATGCCAGATTCGATGGCGTCTGAAAGAAAGCCCACAGAGCCCGTCACCCAGGCGGCAGTCACTTTCAACACAATGGTCAGCACCGCTGCGGCGATGGAAAGCCACATGAATCGCTCGAGGAGTTTTTGCTCGGTGTTTTCCACGGTTTTCATCCCTCTCACACCCGCGTTGCAGAGGCTGAGCCTAGCAAATCGGTACCGTGGTGCGGACAGGCCATCAAACTCTCGATAAAACTTGAGGAAGGTTTTCACTATGGGACGTTGGGTCGTCGCAATCGCCGGCGCCGTCGTTGGCGCGCTGTTTTTCGGTTGGCTGCTGCAGATGCTGGGGGTGACAGGGATCCTCTACACCATCGGAGTGCTGGTGGGATCCGCCGCCACGTCCTCTCTCGCCGGCACGCTGATCAAGCCTGGCCGTTAACTCTGCCAAGAATCTAGTTAGGACCTAGTTAGGACCAAGCATGGCGCGTACACGCCGTTTGCAATCGCAGCGGCGAGAGCGACACGCTTGTCGACGACCGCAGGTCCGACCAGTAGCAGGTTAACCTGCAACGATGCGGCTTGAGCCCCTAGCGGGCCAGCCGCATTTTTCTGTGCGGGACGCCGGTGTCGAGGAACTCGTCGCCCTCGGCGACAAGCCCGAACTGCTCGTAGTAGCCCACCAGGCCGGATTGGGCCTCCACGATGAGGTCGCCGTCGAAGCGCTCGGTGTATTCGATGCCGGTGCGCACGATCTGCGGGCCGAGGCCGGACCCGCGGAAATCGGGATGGACCACAAACCGGCCGAAGCGCGAGCCGTCCTCGGTGGGGAAGACGCGGGCGCAGCCGGCCAACGTCTCGCCGTCGAAGGCGAGGATGTGGCGGGTCTCAGGGGCGGCGTCCTGGTCGTCGATCTCCTTGAAGGGGCAGTTCTGCTCGGCCACGAAGACGTCCACACGCAGCTTGTACAGCTGGTGGACCTGCATGGGTGTCATCTCATGCAGTGATTTGAGGCTGATCATATTTCGGCTCAATCCTTCCCGTCTTGCCGTAGGAGAGGTGGCGGTGTGCCCACTCGAACGGGCCTTGCTTGCCCGCCCGGTCCAGCACCACCGCCAGCAGCAGGCTAATCAACCACACCACAAAACCGATGATGAGCTTGCCGGTGACCGAGGCGTCCAGGCCGATGCCCAAAAACGCCGGGGTGCAAATCGCGATGAAGAGGAACGACTGCGCGAGATACCCCGACATGGAGCGCTTGCCCAGCGCCACGAACGCGCGCGCCCAACCCGGGACCTGGTTGTTCAGCTCGTCTGTGGCCAGCGCGAGCAGCGCCAGGATACCCGGGCCGCTGAGGTAGCCGAGCGCCTGGTTGAGCACGAACAGCGGCAGCTCCCACTCGTCCGGCAGCACGCCCGCGGCGGCTAAGCCCCAGGGCAGGCCGACGCAGAGGATGACCAGCCCGGTGATGATGCTCCAGGTGATGAGGGTGCGGCGGTGCGCGTGGACGTCGGTAAGCACACGCTCCCTCGCCCACACGTAGCCGATGATGGCAAGCGATAACAGCTGCAGCACCGCAAACGGCTGCGCGACCAGCTGCCCGAGTGCCATGTCCAGGTTGAACGAGAAGTACGCCCCGAAGGTGTCGAAGGTGGCGGTGGGTTCGGACTGGTTGAAGCCGCCGGAGGCGTCAAAGTAGAACGACGCGATACCGCCGGCGACGCCGAGGGCCGTGAACAGGCCGAGGATGGTGTAGGCGATGATGCGCAGCGTCTTCGAACTCAGCGTGAGCATCGCCGCGAGGAAGATGCCCACCAGCCCGTAGGTGAGCATGATGTCGCCGTAGAACAGCAGGAACATGTGCGCCACACCGAACAGCGCGAGCGCGCCGTAGCGGCGGTACAGCACGCGCCGGGCCTGCTTGGCGGGGTAGTGCTTGCGGTACAGGCTGGCCGCGACCAGGCCGAAGCCGAAGCCCAGCAGCGTGGAGAACATCGGCAGGCCGCGCACGTGGATGAACATCGCGGCGAACACCGCGCCGATCTGGTCGATCACGCTATCCGGGCGCACGCCGCCGACGGACCAGCCCACCCGGGACTGGTCCTCCGACCAGTCGTTGATCACCCACCCCTGGGCGGCGTTGGCCATCGCGATGCCCAACAGGGCGGTGCCCCGCGCGAGGTCCGGGACGATCAGGCGGGGGCGTTGCTGCGTGGGTTGCTGCGGTGGTTGGTGCTGTTCGGTGTTGGCGGCTTCGTGCATGCGCTCAAGGTACCGCCTCAGGCCCGCATGAGCCACGTTTGCGGTTACTGGCCCGCGGAGGAAAAGGATGTGGTTGAATGTCTCTGTTGATACTCATGTTGCCAATGTGATTGGGGTTGCTATGCGTCGCTCGACCGCCGCCCGCCTGCTTACCGCCGCTTTTCTGATTGCCACCTCGGCGGCTATCGGCAGCCCCGCGGCGCACGCCCAACAGGCGGAGGCGCCGGTGGGCGACCTGCTCAACTACGTGTGGCGCACCGACCCGGTTTCCAAAGCCCTGGCCGGAAAGCCCATGGCGGACAAGGTCCTGCACCGCGTCCCCGGCTCCTTCTTCGACGCCCCGCGCACCCCGGCGGAATCCGATGAGGCGATGCGGCGCGGCCGCGCGCTCTATGGACCGAGCACCCCGCTCTACGTCGGCTCCGAGCCCGGCAAGGAAGTCATGTGCACCACCACGGCGGCCGGCTACAACGACCGCGGCGAGAAAATCGCCGTCACCGCCGGCCACTGCGGCAACGTCGGCGACGCCGTGCGCTCCGCGGACTCCTGGCAGCTCGGCCGCACCGGCACCATCACACACGTCAACCGCGAGCTGGATTACGCCGTAATCACGCTCGCCGACAACACCGAGGTCACCCGCTCCTACAACGGTGTGACCGTCAACCACCTGGGCGGCGCACCGGTGAAGCCGGGCGGCGTGGTGTGCAAGACCGGCGTGGCCTCCGGCACCACCTGCGGCCACACCTACACCGATTGGGAGCAGCGCAACACCAACCAGGTCTGCGCCATGCAGGGCGACTCGGGTGCGCCGTTGATGGTGGGCGACCGCGTGATCGGCATGATCAACGGCGGCATTTGGGGTCCGCCGTTCAACGTGGCCTGCCGCACCCCGCTGCAGGGCCCGCTGCACGCGCCGACGGGTGCGCTGCGCATGGACGCCGTGCTCGGCGACATCCCGGGCGGGTTCCGCCTGCCGTAGCCCGGGCAACTAGCCGCGCAGGTGCTCGGCGATCTCGTCCACGATCCGCGGGTTGCCGGCAACGCACCAAGTCACGCCACCGGCGTCGACCTTGATGCAGCGCCCGCCGACGGCCTCGACCAGCGCCTTGCCCGGCAACCAATCCCAATCCGGTACGGTGTGCTGCAGCCACGCGCCCATCTGCCCGGACGCGAGATTCGACAGGTCAATAGAACCGGCGCCCATCATGCGCATCGTCGCCGCGCCGGAAATCACGCGCAGCCACGCCTCGCGCACATCGTCGTTTGCCATGAAGGTGGGGTGCAGGTAGGTCACCACAGCGCTTTCGCCTAGCGACGACTCCGCCAACCCCTCAAGCTCCACCCCGTCACGCGTGGCCACGCCGTCCGCCGCGACCCACGTGGTGTCCGTAGCAGGGCGGTGCACGGCGCCGATGGCCGGGGTGTGGGCGGAGTTGTCGTCGGTAAGCGCGAGCGCAGAGCAGAAGTAGTCCGAGCCCTGGGAGAAGTTGTAGGTGCCGTCCACCGGGTCGATCACCCACGTGCGGCCGGTGGCGGACGGGCGGGAAGCGCCTTCCTCGCCGATCACGCCGTCGTCGCCGCGCAGCGCCTGAAGCGCCTCGGCGACGAAGCGCTCCGCGGTGCGGTCGGCTTCCGTGACCACGTCGGAGACGGAGGTTTTCACCTCCGCGTCCAGGCCGTTCGCGCGCATGCGCAGCGCCAGCTGGCCGGCATGCTGCACGAGCGCGGCTGCGAGCTCGGCGTCGGAATCGTTGCGGTGGTCAGAAATAAACTGCTGCGTATCGGTCACGCAGCCATTATGGCGCAGTCGGGGACTCCTCGCCCTCCTTGAGGTACACGTTGGAGCCCAAGTCGCGGAACTCGCGCGCCATCTCCTGTTCGCCCTCACGCGCGTCGGAAGACGCGGCCGGGGAGTCGGCGTCGAAATCGAACGACGGCATGCCCAGGTCCGCGATCTGGTCGCCGAACTCGTCGCGGATGTCCTGCGAAATGCGCATGGAGCAGAACTTCGGCCCGCACATGGAGCAGAAGTGCGCCGTCTTCGCGGGCTCCGCCGGCAGCGTCTCGTCGTGGTAGGACTGCGCCGTCTCCGGGTCCAGGGACAGGGCGAACTGGTCGTGCCAGCGGAACTCGAAGCGGGCCTTGCTCATCGCGTCGTCCCAGTCGCGAGCGCCCGGGTGGCCCTTAGCCACGTCGGCTGCGTGGGCGGCGACCTTGTAGGTGATCACGCCGGTTTTCACGTCGTCGCGGTTGGGCAGCCCCAGGTGCTCCTTCGGGGTGACGTAGCACAGCATCGCCGTGCCGCCGGCCGCGATGTTGGCCGCGCCGATGGCGGACGTGATGTGGTCGTAGCCCGGCGCGATGTCGGTGACCAGGGGGCCGAGCGTGTAGAACGGCGCGCCGCCGCACCACTGCTCTTCTTTTTCGTTGTTGACCTGGATCATGTTCAGCGGCACGTGGCCGGGGCCTTCGATCATCACCTGCACGTCGTAGTCCCAGGCGCGCTTGCACAGCTCGCCGATGGTTTTTAGTTCCGCGAACTGCGCGGCGTCGTTGGCGTCGGCCACGGAGCCGGGGCGGAGCCCGTCGCCAAGCGAGAATGCGACGTCGTACTGGGAGAAGATCTCGCACAGTTCGTCGAAGTTCTCGTACAGGAAGGATTCCTTGTGGTGCGCGAGGCACCAGCCGGCCATGATGGAGCCGCCGCGGGAGACGATGCCGGTGACGCGCTTGGAGGTCAGCGGCACGTACGGCAGGCGCACGCCGGCGTGCACGGTCATATAGTCCACGCCCTGCTCGCACTGCTCGATCACGGTGTCGCGGAAGACTTCCCAGGTCAGGTCCTCCGCGATGCCGTTCACCTTCTCCAGCGCCTGGTAGATCGGAACGGTGCCGATCGGGACCGGGGAGTTGCGCAGGATCCACTCGCGGGTGGCGTGGATGTCGTCGCCGGTGGACAGATCCATCACGGTGTCCGCGCCCCAGCGGGTGGCCCAGCGCAGCTTGTCCACCTCCTCGCGGATAGAAGAGGTCACCGCGGAGTTGCCGATGTTGGCGTTGATCTTGGTCAAAAACGCGTTGCCGATGATCATCGGCTCGCTCTCCGGGTGGTTGACGTTGTTCGGGATGATCGCGCGGCCCGCAGCGACCTCTTCGCGCACCTTTTCCACGTCGCAGTGCTCGCGAAGCGCGACGAACTCCATCTCGCGGGTGATCTCCCCGCGGCGGGCATACGCCATCTGGGTCACGCGCTTGCCGTCTTTCGCGCGCAGCGGCGTGCGGGTCTCGCCGCGCCACTCCTCGCTGGCGGCGCCGCGTTTGACGGCCGCGCGGCCGTCATCAAGCAAATTGCGCTCGCGGCCCGAGTACTCCTGCACATCCCCGCGCGCCGCGATCCACTCGCCGCGCAGGCTGGGCAGGCCCACCTCCGGCTCCGCGTGGGGGCCGCGGGTGCGGTAGATCTTGAACGGCTCGTTCGGGCCGGTGGGGGAATCATCCAGCGCAATTGCGGTCTCCGGAACCTCGAGCCCGTCCTTCACAATCGGGGCGTAGGAGTGCTTCGGGTGGATTTCATGTGCATAGATGTCGTGAGCCACGACCTTCTCCTTCCTTCGCTGGTTCTAACCAGACAGGTTCGAACGGTGCTCGCGCGGGCGTTAGCGCGATCTCAGCCCGGTGCCCCGGGCACCCGTGTGGGGTCGCAAGCCACTGTATCCCGTCTTGGTGGCCGCGTCAGGCGGTTCGCTAGACTTTGCCCCTATGCAGCCGGAAACTCAGACGCGGATCAAGGACTTAAGCTCCACACTTTCCACCATTGAGAAGGTGATGGACCTGGACGTCCTGCGCGAGCGCGCCCGCGAGCTGGAGGCCCAAGCCGGGGACCCGTCGCTTTGGGACGACCCCGCGCACGCGCAAAAGGTCACCACCGAGCTGTCGAATGTGCAAGCGCGCTTAAAGAAGGTGTCCTCGCTTCGCTCGCGTATCGACGACCTCCCGGTGATGTACGAACTCGCCGAAGAAGAAGGCGACGCCTCCATGGCCGACGAGGAGCTGGCAGACGTCGCCGCGCAGATTGACTCGCTGGAGGTGCAGACCATGCTCTCCGGCGAATACGACCAGCGTGAAGCCGTGGTGCACATCCGCTCCGGCGCCGGCGGCGTGGACGCGGCAGACTGGGCCGAGATGCTCATGCGCATGTACACCCGCTGGGCCGAAAAGGCAGGCCACAAGGTGGACATCTACGACATCTCCTATGCGGAAGAAGCCGGCATTAAATCGGCCACCTTCGTGGTGCACGGCGAGTACCTCTACGGCCAACTCTCGGTGGAGCAGGGCGCGCACCGGCTCGTGCGCATCTCGCCGTTTGATAACCAGGCGCGCCGTCAGACCTCGTTTGCCGAGGTGGAGGTGCTGCCGGTGGTGGAGCAGACCGACCACATCGACATCCCGGATTCCGACATCCGCGTCGATGTCTACCGCTCATCCGGCCCCGGCGGGCAGAGCGTGAACACCACCGACTCCGCAGTGCGCATCACCCACATCCCCACCGGCATTGTGGTGACCTGCCAGAACGAGAAGTCCCAGATCCAGAACAAGGCCTCGGCGCTCAACGTTCTGCAGTCCAAGCTGTTGGAGAAGAAGCGCCAGGAGGAAAAGGCCGAGATGGATGCCCTCGGCGCCGGCGGCAACGCCAGCTGGGGCAACCAGATGCGCTCCTATGTGCTGCACCCGTACCAGATGGTCAAGGATCTGCGCACCGACTTTGAGGTCGGCGACCCGCAGAAGGTCCTCGACGGCGACATCGACGGGTTCTTGGAGGCCGGCATCCGCTGGCGCATGGCGCAGCAGCAGGAGGCGTAAGAGAAAGAATCTTGGTCTTGGGGCTATCGTATTTCGCAAGTAGGTGGATGGTCCACCTTTGGTGAGTCATCTGTTCGCGCAGGGCATCGGGAAGGTTAAGACCGGCATGGGGAACGAACTTGAAGATAGCCCGCCTAAGCGGGGGTCAAGCTAGCTTGACAAGATTTCGATGCAATACCGCCGGCCCTAGTGACCAGCCACCAAATCGCAGCGGTGGCGAGTACGGTCGCGCTTATCGACGCAACCACATCCACTACCGTCGCCTCTGCCAACCCGGCAACGTATACATGGAAAGGGTCGGTTACGAACGCGAGAGTATTCGCCACCGCGTGCACCGCGAGCGAAGCCTCCAATCCGCCCGTTGACCACGTCAGGAAGGCGCCGCAGAGCGCGAAAGTCAGCACGCTGAGCTGACCGCGCCAATCGTAGTTGTGGACAGACACAAACAGCAGCGCCGGGACCAAGTAGGCCACCCAAGGCGAGCGGGTCCACTGGCCAACCACCTGCACAAGCGAGCCGCGGAATACGAGTTCCTCCGACAGCGCCTGCAGCGGGATGAGTGCAATGAGGATGCACAATGCACCGAACCTCGCCAGGGTAAACCCGCCGTCAGACGCTGCAGTCGCGTTTTCGGGAGCGCGAGCCACCGAGAATGCAAGCTCCGCGCCAAAGAAAACCAGCGCAGGCATCAACGCTAGTCCGAAGATGCGCCACCGAAAGTGATGCTCCGTCGACCACAGAGCGGCTGGGCGTCGACCGCGTATGCGCGCGGCCAGAAACGCTGCTGGGATGTTTGCCGCCGGTATCGATCCGGCCGCCAGAGCGAGCCAGGGCGTATCCACGAACTCGAAATCGCCCATGGCTTTTACTGCAGGGTTGAAGGCCTGGTCGGCGGCGTCGAAAAGCGCGATCATCGCGGCAAAGATTCCGAAAAAGAGCACGAGCACAACGACGAACTCCACCAGCGGGCGCCACCACGCGATGCGCCGTGCGCCCTCGCGTCCGAGGAGATGATAAGCGGTCATACCTTCAATGTACTCCTTACTTACAGACCAGAAATAGCCCTTAACCTTGCCTTACTTGCTTACCTGGGCGGTAGTACAGAAAGAGGGGTATGGATGCTGACCATGTCACGCCGTGGTCGGTGGGTGGCGAAACTACGGAGGAAAACCTAACAATGTTGTGCGGGTATCACAACAAACTCAAGGGTAATCGTTAGTTAGGGGAGTGCCGGCAGTGACGGATGTGGAATCGCTTTTTCTCGCGACCTGGGCAGAGTGATTAATGCGACAAGCCGGATGTCACATCCGGCACCGGCGGCCGCAGACTGATCCCGCCCCGCCGCCAACAACCACTGCAGTCACACCAGTAACAGGTAAGGTGTGTCGCGTGATCCGATTCGACCATGTGACCAAGGCGTACCCGACGTCCACGCGCCCCGCGCTCGACGACGTCACGCTCGACATCCCCGACGGCGAGTTCGTGTTCCTCATCGGCGCGTCCGGCTCCGGCAAGTCCACATTCCTGCAGCTGTTGATCCGCGAGGAAAACGTCTCTTCAGGCGACATCTTCTTCAACGACTTCCACGTCAACGCCCTTTCCGGCAAGCAGGTAAATAAGCTGCGCCAATCCATCGGCTACGTGTTCCAGGACTTCCGCCTGCTGCCGAACTTGAGTGTCTACGACAACGTCGCGTTCGCACTCGAGGTCATTGGCAAGCCGAAAAACCGCATCGCCAAACTCGTCCCCGACGCGCTCGAGCTCGTCGGCCTCGGCGCCAAAGCCAACCGCATGCCGCGGGAGCTGTCTGGTGGTGAGCAGCAGCGCGTGGCTATTGCGAGAGCTTTCGTGGATAAGCCCAAGCTCATGCTTTGCGACGAACCAACGGGCAACCTCGACCCCGGCACCGCCGACGAAATCATGGCGCTGCTCGCCCGCATTAACCGCATGGGCACCACCGTGATTATGTCCACGCACAACGCGCGAGCGGTGGACGAGATGCGCAAGCGCGTAGTTGAACTGCAGCTGGGCAAGATCGTGCGCGACGAGGAAAACGGCGTGTACGGGGACGTGAGGAGGTAGCCGTGAACTGGGAGTTTGTTTTCCGTGAGGGTGTCAAAGGCCTCGGCCGCAACCTCACCATGACCATCGCGCTGATCATCACCACCGCGCTGTCGCTGGTGCTGGTGGGCACCGGTGTGCTGATTTCCAAGGCCACCACGCAGACGAAAGACCTGTACCTGGACCGCGTCGAGGTGATGGTGGAGCTGGACGAGGACATCTCCGCCAGCGACCAAGACTGCTCCTCAGACCGCTGCAAGCAGGTTCGCGACACCTTGCAGGCGGACGACCGCGTCGAGCAGGTGACTTTCCGCTCCCGCGAGCAGTCCTACGAGCGCTTCAAGGAACTGTTCCAGGAATCCGAGCCGGAGCTGGTGCGCGAAACCGCCCCGGAGGCACTGCCGGCGGCGCTGCACGTGCGCCTGACGGACCCGACCGACACCTCGCCACTGGACAAGATCCGCGACATGGACCAGGTGGAGGTCATCTCCGACCAGGCGGACACCGTGCGCTCGGCGGCCGGGACGCTGAACACCTTCCGCAACGTGGCGTTCGCGGTGGCGGCGGCGCAGGCGCTGGCCGCGGTGTTCCTCATCTCCAACATGGTGCAGCTGGCGGCGTACAACCGCCGCGAGCAGATCGGCATCATGCGCATGGTGGGCGCCTCGCGCTGGTTCACCCAGGCGCCGTTCGTGCTGGAGGCGGTGCTGTCCGTGCTCATCGGCGCGGTGCTGGCCACCGTCGGCGTGTGGGCCGGCAAGCAGCTCATCGTGGACCCGCTGCTGGGGGACCTCTACGCCAACCAGCTCATCGCGCGCGTGCCGGACAGCACCGTGTGGGCGGTCATGCCGCTGGTGGGCCTGGTCGCCATGGTGCTCGGCGGGCTGGCCGCGCAGGTGGCGCTTCGCTCTTACGTGCGCAAGTAGTACACTTGGCGCTCTTATGTCCAAGAAGAACAAGAAGCAGAAGCTTTCCAACACCGGTGTGCTTGCCACCAACCGGAAAGCTCGCCATGACTACCACATCTTGGACACCTGGGAATGCGGCCTGGTGCTGCAGGGCACCGAAATCAAGGCGCTGCGCGAGGGCAAGGTCTCGCTGGTGGAGGCGTTCGCCACCATCGACAACGGCGAGGTCTGGCTGCGCAACATGCACATCCCGGAGTACTCCCGCGGCCACTGGACCAACCACCCGCCGCGCCGCACCCGCAAGCTGCTTTTGCACCGCCGCGAGATCGACTCGCTGGAGGGCAAGGTCCGCGACGGCAACCGCACCCTGATCCCGCTGTCGCTGTACCTCAAGGACGGTCGCGCCAAGGTCGAGCTGGGCCTTGCGCAGGGTAAGCAGGACTACGACAAGCGCCGCGACATCAAGCGTCGCACCGAGGACCACGAGATCACCCGCGATCTGGGCCGCAAGCTCAAGGGCATCAAGGCTTAAATCTTCGGATTCGCTACGGTGGGTGCCTATGAAGAAGGCACTGATTACTGGAGCATCCCGCGGCATTGGCCGCGCCATCGCCGAGGACCTGGGCAAGGACCACCACATTTACGCGGGCGCGTCGAAGGACGCCTCCGACATCGTTTCCGCTCTGCCCAGCGCCGAGCCGTTCGAGGCGGACCTCACCGACACCGGCGCGATCTTGGAGGCGGCCTCCAAGATTGAGGAGCTGGACGTGCTCGTCCTCGCGGCCGGCGAGATGGACGGCGGCCCCCTCGAAGAGCTCACCGACGACAAGTGGCGCGAGATGATGGAGGTCAACCTCTTCGCCCCCGTCACGCTCACTCGCGCGTTGCTTCCTGCCTTGCGACGCTCCTCCGGCCTCATCATCACCATCAACTCCGGTGCCGGATTCCACGGCATCGCCGAAAACTCCGGCTACTGCGCGTCCAAGTTCGCCCTGCGCGGGTTCACCGAGTCCCTGGCGCAGGAGGAAGCAGGCAAGGTGCGCGTGACCTCCCTGCACCCGGGCCGCACCGACACCGACATGCTCGCCGGCGACAACGGCCGCCCGAAGATGGCGGCCGACGAGGTGGCCAAGGCGGCCCGCCTCGCCGTCGACGCCGGCCCGGACGCCGTAGTGGAGTTTCTCCGGGTGCGTCCGGCGTTGACGTCGTAAAGCATCTTGTGCATCTTGGACGCGTGCGGTAAAATTCCTTCTCCTACGTTTCTTCGTAGTTGAAGGGGTCGATTCTGGTTTCGACTTCATCGACTTAGCCAGGGGAAGCGTGCCGGTGCAGGCAGGAGACCACCGTAAGCGTCGCTGTAACTAATAAACGCAGAGAAGAACTCTCAGCGTGACTACGCCCTCGCTGCCTAAATAGAAAGGTCCAGCGACCTGCGTGTCCGTCAGGCCGGGGATGTCCCCGACCCGGTACCTGGCGTCGACTTAGGGGACTTGCCTTCCGGCTCTGTCAGTGGGGCCTTGGAAGGGACACCTTTCACTGACTGGGCCCGTCATCCGGACATGTTCGCCTGATCCGGAGGGTCGATGAGAGACAACGTGCGAACTGCGCACGGAGAAGCCCTGGCGCGGTGATGAAGGACCCGGGTTCAATTCCCGGCGGCTCCACCGAAAGCGGACGTTTTACAAGGTAGAACGTCCGCTTTTCCGTTTCGTGGCTCAGTCAGACTTTCTGCGGGGCTGGAGACGTTTTCTTTGGGAGATCCGACGGCCATGATGGTGTCGAGATTGTAATGGTCAATCGAGCGAGTGACGTTTCGATCCCCTTCAGACCGACCTGTCAAGAATTTCTTAATAGTTCGATCCCTGGTCAGCTCGTTTTCCGAGTAGATGTTTGTGAGATGCGCACTGATACTGGCGCGCGTGACGTCGAAAAGCTCTGACATTTCGGCCTGGGTCATCCAGACTGAGCCATCAATGAAGCGTAATTGGACCTCGGTCCGTCCGTCCTCCGTGTTGTAGATGACGAACTCGCCGGTGGAGTCGGTGTGCGTCGTGAGGGGTGCGCTTGGATCCTGCATTACGGTTTGGGTCCTTGGAGGAGAGCTTTCGGCGGTCGGGGCGTCGGAAGATCTAGGGATCGTCCTTATGGGCCGTCATGGTAGTCATGCCGCCGAGGCCCGGGGATCTAGTCGGCCGGGTAGCCGGTGACGGGCCCCTCGGTGTTCGGCTTCCAACCCAGCGCCGGGGCCACGTGGGTGGCAAAGTTTTCCAGTGCTTTGCCCGCGCATTGTCACGGGTGGTGGCGGGCAGCGCGACAAACCCTGAGCGAAAAACCCCTATTAAGGCCCAAAAACGCGCATACTCGTGAGGGCTTGCTCGGGGTTTGTGGGGCTGCGGCCGACAGGAACTTTTACGCCTGTTTAAACCGGCACCGAATAGTCGGGCTTTAGCCTCCGGTGGCATGAACCGCAACGTCATCGCAGCACTCGCCGCCACGACTTTCTTGGTCGTCGGCTGCAGCGGCGGGCCTGAGGCGGAGCGTGCGACGGTGACCGAAACCGTGGAGGCGCCGGAAGCGAAAGCGCCGGAGCCTGAGAAGCCAGCGAAACAGGCTGATGCTGTGACGTCGGGGGAGGCGGAGCACGTCGATAGGCAAGGCATCCCCGGCGCCCCGCTGGCGTACCCGGGCGCTGGCGGGCCCGTCCCGGACAACGCGCGGCCGATCAGGACGATCAAGAGTATCGGCGATAGCCCCGTGCAAAACGCGCTGTTTGTCACCCCGTCCGGCAACATCGGCTGCATGATGAACTTGGCGGACGGGCCGATGTTCGACTGCGGCGTGAAGTCCTTCATGGAAAGCGAGCAATTCGGCATCGG
Source organism: Corynebacterium faecium (assembly GCF_027257105.1). NCBI lineage: Bacteria > Bacillati > Actinomycetota > Actinomycetes > Mycobacteriales > Corynebacteriaceae > Corynebacterium > Corynebacterium faecium. The sequence continues at coordinate 6,343 of NZ_JAPYJX010000001.1, read as the reverse complement.
TGAGCTGGGGACGCCGAGGTGGATGATGGAAATCCTCGGCGGCTACCCGCGCGAGCAAACTGAGCCGCCGCTTTACGACGACTCCGTGTGGCCCCCTGGCAGCGAATCCGCGGAGGTAGTGCAGTACGGCGAAGTGGTCAACCACGGCCCGTTCGTGTGCGCGGTGGAGGAAACTGGCGTGACCTGCTGGGACTCTGAAAGCGGCAAGGGGGCGTGGCTGGAGCGCGACGAAGTGGTGTTTTTTCTAAGCCGCCCTAGCGTGCGCTGGCCGTTGGGTTAAAGGGGCGTCCAGGTTGCTTAAAAGCTTCGTAGAAGTCCTTGAGTGCCGCGAAAAGCCAGGTAGGTTGGCGCTCATGACCTCCAAGACTGTAAAGACGTTGTCCGCAGCAACTGCCCTCGCCGCCCTCGCCGGCGGCTTTTTCGGCGTAGGCACCGCCAATGCGCAGATGTCTTCCAACGGCCCGGCCGACATCGAGGGCTGGACGCAGATGGGCTGGTCTGCCTTTAGCGGCTCCGTGATTAACAAGGGCGGGTCCCACATGCTGCTGAAGAACCTGCCGGAAGACGCGAAGCCGCTGCCCGCAGAGAAGGCGAAGGCTGCCCTGGAGGGGCCACTGCCAGTCAAGGGTGACGCGTCCATGACGGTCACCTTCGGCCCGGACGGCAAGCTGTCCTTCTTCGACGGCTGCAACGCCGGTAGCGCCGGGTATTCCATCGACGGTGCCGGCGCCGTGAAGGTCGGGGCCATCGCCCAGACGCAGCGTCTGTGCGACCCGACCAAGATGAACAAGGCGGACGAGCTGACGTCCATCCTGCGTTCGAACCCGTCGGTGTACCGCCTCGACAACGAGACGATCGCCCTGGCGGCCCAGGGTAAGGCCATCGAATTCTCCAAGGTTGCTGCAAACTAGTCGACGCCACTTGCGCCCCCGCTGCTCCCACCTCTGGGCAGCGGGTTTTGGTTTTTACAGAGCGCTAGTGCGTGCGGCGAAGCTATGAACCGCGTCAACGCAAATGTGGAGTTGCGTTGAAGTTCCCTTGAGCCCCTTGTTCGCCTGAAATCGCTCGGTAGCGTGATGGCCATGGTTACTTCGACCAAGACCCTAAGGAAGTTGTCCACAACGACCGCAGTCGTCGCCCTCGCGGGCGGCCTGCTCGGCGTCGGAACTGCCGACGCCCAGGAGCGCCCCGAAGCCTCCAGCATTGACCAATTCGTGCAGATGAGCTCGAACCTGTTCGGTGACCTCGGCGGCACACCCGCACCGGCGCCAGCGCCGGCACCGGAAAACCCAGCCGGCTCCGAATTGATCCAGCAGCTCCCAGAAGGTGCAGATCAGCTCAAGGACGAGCGCCTCTCCGCTGCACTGGACACCACGCTGCAGGCGAAGAAGAACAACACCATCACCCTGGACTTCCGGGAAAATGGTGTGCTCCACTTGAACGACGGCTGCAACTCCGGCACCGCCAAGTACCAGATCGACAACACCGGCGCGCTGCACCTCAGCGACTTCACCGAGACCAAGATGGCGTGCGAGCCGGGTGCGCAGAAGGACGCCGACGACCTGAAGATGGTCCTGCAGTCCAACCCGCAGCTGTTCCAGCTCGACGCGTCCACCCTGTTCCTCGCGGGCCAGGGCCACGGCATTGAGCTTCAAAAGATGCACGGCCGCGACTACCAGTAATTTCTCCGACTGACGCCCAGCGTGCGCTCGTGACCATGTGTATTGGCGGTGGTCAGGGGCTTGCTGCGGTGATTGAGAAGGTCTAAGTCGGGGGCGGGTTAGGTGCCGAAGTTTGGTTAGCCTAAGATGGGTCAGGAAACCCTTACCTTATGGATTGGAAGGAAGGACGACCGTGACCCGTTTCTCCCGTACCCCTCTCATCGCTCTTGTTGCGGCCGGCGCCCTCGCGCTGGGTGCATGCTCCACCAGTGAGTCCGGCACGGATGTCGCCGCTGGTTCGGAATCGGTGGCGACCGAAGGGGCGTCGGCAAGCAATGATGCTTCCGAAGGCACCGTGACCGTCACCGACAACTACGGCGAGAAGACCGTGCCCACCCCGCCGAAGCGGGTGGTCGCCCTGGACAACCGCTCCTTCGAGCTTTTGGATTCCTGGGGCATTAAGCCCGTCGCCGCGCCGCGCGACATCGTGCCCAATTCCATCCCGGGCATCGCGGACAACGAGGACATCGTCAACATCGGCAACCACAAGGAGCCGAATCTCGAGGCCATCGTGGCAGCTGACCCGGACGTGATCATCTCCGGCCAGCGCTTCGAGCAATACGACGAAGAGATTGAGAAGCTGGTCCCGGACGCCACGTTGCTGGACTTCGAGCCGCGCGACGGGGAGCCGTTTGACCGCGAGATTATCCGCCAGACCCTGGAGCTGGGCGACGTCTTTGGTAAGCAGGCTGAGGCTGAGCAGGCAGTTCAGGAATTCACCGAGGCTGTCCAGCGCGCCCGCAACGCCTACGACCCGGAACAGAAGGTCATGGCCCTGAACGTCTCCGGCGGTGAGATCGGCTACGTCGCCCCGGGCGTGGGCCGCGTGTGGGGCCCGCTGTTCGACCTGATCGGCTTCACCCCGGCGCTCGAGGTGGCGAACGCCTCCGACGACCACCAGGGCGACGACATCTCCGTCGAAGCCATCGCTGGCGCGAACCCGGACTGGCTGCTTGTGCTGGACCGCGACGCGGGCGTGAAGTCCATCACGGACTCGCCGGAAGCGCTGTCCGTGATCAACGACTCCGCGCCGCTGAAGAACGTCACCGCAGTGAAGGACGGCCACGTCTACGTCGCCCCGGCGGACACCTACACCAACGAGTCCATCTACACCTACACCGAGATCCTCAACCAGATCTCCGAGCAGCTCGAGGCAGGCAAGTAGTCTGTCTTCGATGACTGACACAACGACCACCACCCGCCCCAAGCTTCTGAACTGGAAGCTCGCGGCGGGTGTCGTCCTTGTTTTAGCACTCCTTGCCGCGTCGCTGATGGTGGGGCAGTACGACATCCTGGGCACCGAGGACGGCTGGGAAATGTTCCGCGCCACCCGCGTGCCGCGCACGATCGCGCTGGTGCTCGCGGGCGCGGCGATGGCGATGAGCGGGCTGATCATGCAGATGCTCACCCAGAACCGCTTCGTCGAACCCACCACCACCGGCACCACCGAGTGGGCCGGTCTGGGGCTGCTCGCGTCGTTTCTGCTGTTCCCGGACGGCTCCGTGATGACGCGCATGCTGTTCGCCGTCGGCGCCGCCTTCATCGGCACCATGGTGTTTTTCGCGTTCCTGCGGCGCGTCACACTGCGCTCCAGCCTGGTGGTGCCCATCGTCGGCATCATGCTCGGCGCCGTGGTCAGCGCGGTGTCCACGTTCATTGCCCTGCAGACTGACCTGCTGCAGTCCCTCGGCGTGTGGTTCGCCGGTTCGTTCACCAGCGTGATCGCAGGCCAGTACGAGATCCTCTGGGTCGTGCTGCTCGTGGTCGTCGCCGTGTTCTTCTACGCCGACCGCCTCACCGCAGCCGGCCTCGGCGAAGACATCGCTACCAACATCGGCCTGAACTACAACCGCATCGTGCTTGTGGGCACCAGTCTCGTCGCCGTGGCCACCGGCGTGGTCACAGTTGTCGTGGGCAACCTGCCGTTCCTCGGGCTCATCGTCCCCAACATCGTGAGCATGCTGCGTGGCGACGACCTCCGGTCCAACCTGCCCTGGGTCTGCCTCACCGGCATCGGCGTGGTGACGCTGTGCGACCTGCTCGGGCGCATCGTCATCGCGCCGTTCGAGATGCCCGTGTCCGTGATCCTCGGCGTGGTCGGCGCCGCCGTCTTCATCGCCCTGATTGTGAAGAGGAGCCGGAATGCGTGAGGTAATGCGCGGGGTCGGGGCGTTCCAGACGTCGCAAAGCAAGAGGCGCTACTGGCTAGTCGTAGGCGCGCTGGTGGTGGCAGCGCTGCTGTTCACCGCAGGCCTGCTGTCGTGGGGAAACCCCATGGAGTTCGGCACCCGCGGCTACTGGCTGATCGCGGAGCGCCGCATGAACTCCGTCATTGCGATGGCGGTGGTGGCGGTCTGCCAGGCCGTGGCGACAGTGGCATTCCAGACGGTGACCAACAACCGCATCATCACCCCGTCCATCATGGGGTTCGAGTCGCTGTACGTGGCCATTCACACCTCAACCGTGTACTTCCTCGGCGCCGCGGGGCTGAATAACGCCCGCACGCTGGAGATGTTCGTGGTCCAGCTCGTGCTCATGGTGGGGCTGAGTTTGATCCTGTACACGTGGCTGCTCGCCGGCGACAACCCGAACATGCACGCCATGCTGCTCGTCGGCATCGTGCTCGGCGGGGGACTGGGCAGCGTGTCGACGTTCATGCAGCGTCTGCTCACGCCCAGCGAGTTCGACCTGCTCACCGCCCGGCTGTTCGGCTCCGTGAACAACGCGGACCCGGCCTACTACCCGCTGGCCGTGCCGCTGGTGCTGGTGGCTGCCGGGTTGATGTACGTGAACTCGCGACGTCTCAACGTGCTCAGCCTGGGCCGCGACGTGGCCGTGAATTTGGGCGTGAACCACAAGAAGCACGCGGTGTACACCCTCGTGCTGGTCTCGGTTCTGATGGCGGTGTCCACCGCGCTCGTCGGACCGATGACCTTCCTCGGGTTCCTGGTGGCCACACTTGCGTACCAGTTCGCGGACACCTACGACCACCGCTACGTGTTCCCCATGGCGGCGTTGCTCGGCTACTGCATCCTGGCGGGCGCGTACTTCATCATGAACCACATCTTCTACGCCCAGGGCGTCGTTTCCATCATCATCGAGCTGGTCGGCGGCCTGACGTTCCTCATCGTTGTCCTACGGAAGGGGAGACTGTGATCGAGCTCAACGAGGTGAGCAAGGCCTACGGCGACGACACCGCCATCGGGCCGGTCTCACTGCAAATCCCGGCCGGCGGCATCACCGCGTTGGTGGGGCCGAACGGCGCCGGCAAGTCGACACTCCTGACCATGATCGGCCGCCTTCTGGCGCTTGACTCCGGCTCCGTGCGCATCGGGCAGATGGACGTTACCTCCTCCAACCCGAAGGACCTGGCCAAAGTGGTCTCCATCCTGCGGCAGGAAAACCACTTTGTCACCCGCCTGACCGTGCGCCAGCTCGTCGGCTTCGGCCGCTTCCCGTACTCGGGCGGACGCCTGACCGAGGCGGATGAGGAGATCATCTCCCGTTACATCGACTTCTTCGGCCTGCGCGAACTCGAGCACCGCTACCTCGACCAGCTTTCCGGCGGTCAGCGCCAGCGCGCATACGTTGCCATGGTGCTTTGCCAGGAGACGGACTACGTGCTTCTCGACGAGCCCCTGAACAACCTGGACATCTCCCACTCCGTGGAAATGATGCAGCACCTGCACTCCGCGGCCCGCGAATTCGGCCGGACCATCGTCATCGTGCTGCACGACATCAATTTCGCGGCCCGCTACGCCGACTACATCTGCGCAGCGAAGGACGGGCAGGTCTTCGCTTTCGGCACCGTGGAGGAGATCATGCGCGACGACTTGCTCACCGAGATCTTCAATACCCCGGTGCAAGTGATCGATGGCCCGCATGGGCCGATTGCTGCGTACCACTAAAAGGCAGGTTGCGCTGCTGATTTGTGTGCGTTTTGGCTTCGTGGTTATATATCCATCCGTTGCTTCTGAGCGGTTCGGTCGCTCGGAGGGAATGGTTTAAGTGAATAGGGGTTACGTTCTGGTTAACCGGGGTTTAACGTGAGTTTGACTTTTGGTTGGTTGGTTGTGTAGCTTCTGACGAAGCCGCTTTTTCCGGCTGGGGCCGTTTGGTTCTGGTTGGTGGGTGTGCTGGTGTTGTTTGAGAACTCGATAGTGTGCCAATGTACTTTTGTTGCGTGGGTGTGTTTGCCTGCCTCGTTTTGTGCACTGTGTGGTGTGCGCCCTGTTGTGGGTGTGTGCCGGTGGTGGCGTGGTTGAATTCCAATGATGGATCGCGTCATCTTTTTTGGTTCATAGTGTGCGTGGGGTGTGGTTGAACATGTTTCACGTATTTTTTGACCAGCCTCCTTTGTGCCCCGTCGGGTTGGGGGTTGGTTGTTTGAACCTTTGTAATTTTTGGATTTTGCCAGTCCGGCGCCCTGTTTGGGTGTTGGTGTTTGGTTTGTTTTTGGTTGGGTTTGGGCTTTTCACGGCCTGTTTCTTTCTGAAACTTTTTTGTGGAGAGTTTGATCCTGGCTCAGGATGAACGCTGGCGGCGTGCTTAACACATGCAAGTCGAACGGAAAGGCTCCTGCTTGCAGGGGTACTCGAGTGGCGAACGGGTGAGTAACACGT